>JBEBCC010000135.1:0-41281 GCA_041158125.1 Cyanobacteriota bacterium | reverse complement strand
TACACCTCCGGCTCCACCGGCAAACCGAAGGGGGTGGTGCACACCACCGCCGGCTACAACCTCTGGGCCCACCTCACCTTCCAGTGGATCTTTGATCTCAAGGAGAACGACATCCACTGGTGCACCGCCGATGTGGGCTGGATCACGGGGCACAGCTACATCGTCTACGGCCCGCTCTCCAACGGCGCCACCACGGTGATGTACGAGGGGGCTCCGCGTCCCAGCAAGCCGGGCGCCTTCTGGGAGGTGATCCAGAAGCACCGCTGCACGATCTTCTATACGGCGCCCACGGCGATCCGCGCCTTCATGAAGAGCGGCCGCGAGGTGCCGGATCAGTACGACATGAGCAGCCTGCGCATCCTCGGCACCGTTGGTGAGCCGATCAACCCTGAGGCCTGGATGTGGTATCGCGATGTGATTGGCGGAGATCGCTGCCCGATCGTCGACACCTGGTGGCAGACCGAAACCGGCGGTGTGATGATCAGCCCCCTGCCCGGCGCCACCCCCACCAAGCCCGGCTCGGCCACCCTGCCCCTGCCCGGCATTGTGGCCGACATCGTCGACAAGAACGGCAACTCCCAGCCTGCCGATCAGGGCGGCTACCTCGCCATCCGTCGCCCCTGGCCGGGCATGATGCGCACGGTGCATGGCGATCCGGAGCGCTTCCGCAGGAGCTACTGGGAGGAGGTTCGCCCCGCCGATGGTTCGCATCTCTACTTTGCCGGCGATGGCGCCCGCCGCGACGCCGATGGCTACTTCTGGGTGATGGGCCGAGTCGACGACGTGATCAACGTCTCAGGCCATCGTCTCGGCACGATGGAAATCGAAAGCGCCCTGGTGAGCCATCCGGCCGTGGCCGAGGCCGCCGTGGTGGGTCGCCCTGATGAACTCAAGGGTGAAGGCATCGTGGCGTTCGTGACCCTCGAGGCAGGTCGCAGCGGCGATGAAGCCCTCAATGCCGAACTGCGGGCGCATGTCGGCAAGGAGATCGGTCCGATCGCCCGCCCCGATCTGATCAAGTTCACCGATGCGCTGCCCAAGACCCGCAGCGGCAAGATCATGCGCCGCATCCTGCGGGCCCTCGCCGCCGGTCAGGAGGTGAGCGGCGACACGTCGACCCTGGAGGATCGCTCGGTGCTGGATGCACTGCGGGTCTGAGGGGGTGTGCCCCAGCGACTCAGCCAAACGCCGCGATCACGCGGCAGAGCGATCCCGCTGCAGACGACGCATCTCGCGAGCCTGCAGCCAAAACATCACGCTGCAGGTGGCGCTCATCAGCCATGCTCCCTTGCTCGCTGCGCTGGGATCATGGCCATCCGC
Organism: Cyanobacteriota bacterium; assembly: GCA_041158125.1. Taxonomy (GTDB): domain Bacteria; phylum Cyanobacteriota; class Cyanobacteriia; order PCC-6307; family Cyanobiaceae; genus Vulcanococcus. The sequence goes on along the minus strand of JBEBCC010000135.1, from coordinate 39,961 downwards.
TCTCAGGAGACCCTGATGAGCATCAGCCGTGGAGGTGGCGGTCCACCAGCTGTGCCTGAGGCCGCCGCCTCAACGCGGCGGCGGCCTGGAGCTCAGAGATCCGGCTGATCGGTGACCGCACCCTTGCTGCTGCTGCTCACCAGTCGTGCGTACTTGCCCAGCACGCCAGTGCGATAGCGCGGCTCCGGCTTCACCCAGGCTGCGGCTCGCCGGGCCAGCTCGGCCTCCTCCACGTTCAGCTGAATCAGCAGCTGATGGGCATCCACCGTGATGCTGTCACCCTCGTGCACCAGGCCGATCGTGCCGCCCACGGCCGCCTCAGGGGCCACATGGCCCACCACCAGGCCATAGGTGCCGCCGGAGAAGCGCCCATCGGTGATCAGGGCAACCTTGTCACCCAGCCCCTGGCCGATGATCGCGGCGGTTGGGCTCAACATCTCGCGCATGCCAGGCCCGCCAACCGGACCCTCGTTGCGGACCACCACCACATCCCCAGCCACGATCCGCCCGTCCAGGATGGCCGCCAGGCAATCCTCCTCGCACTCAAACACCCTGGCAGGACCGGTGAGCACTGGCGTCTTGACGCCGGAGATCTTGGCCACACTGCCCTCTTCGGCCAGGTTGCCCTTGAGCACCGCCAGGTGGCCCTTGGCATAGAGCGGGTTGCTGAGCGGACGGATCACGTCCTGATCAGCAGCCGGTTCGGAGGGAACATCGGCGAGCACCTCGTGCAGCGTCTTGCCCTCGATCGTGCGGCAATCACCATGCAGCAGGCCTGCATCCAGCAGCAGCTTCATGACTTGAGGAATGCCACCGGCGGCGTGCAGATCGGTGGTCACATAGCGACCACTGGGCTTGAGATCGCAGATCACCGGAACACGCTGACGGATCGTTTCGAAGTCGTCGATGCTCAGCGGCACTCCGGCGGTGCGGGCAATTGCGAGCAGGTGCAGCACGGCGTTGGTGGAGCCACCCACCGCCATGATCACGCTGATGGCGTTCTCAAAGGCCTGGCGGGTGAGGAGATCGAGCGGACGGATGTTGGCCTCAATCGCCTGCACAAGCACCTCGGCGCTGCGGGCGGCCGAATCCGCCTTCTCGTCGTCCTCAGCGGCCATGGTGGAGCTGCCAGGCAGGCTCAGCCCCATCGCCTCAATCGCTGAACTCATCGTGTTGGCGGTGAACATGCCGCCACAGCTGCCGGCACCGGGGCAGGCGTTCTTCTCCACCGCCATCAGCCGCTCCTCATCAATCGAGCCGGCGGTGTACTGCCCGACGGCTTCAAATGCACTCACCACGGTGAGATCGCAGCCGCCGAGTTTGCCAGGTTTGATCGTGCCGCCATACACAAAAATGGCGGGTATGTTCATGCGTGCCATGGCCAGCATGGCGCCAGGCATGTTCTTGTCGCAGCCGCCCACGGCCAGCACACCATCCATCGATTCACCATTGCAGGCTGTTTCGATGGCGTCGGCGATCACCTCGCGGCTCACCAGGGAGTACTTCATCCCCTCGGTGCCCATCGAGATGCCATCGCTCACCGTGATCGTGCCAAACATCTGCGGCATCGCCCCGGCGGCGCGGGCGGCCTCCTCAGCGCGCCGTGCCAGGTCGTTCAGGCCGACGTTGCATGGCGTGATCGTGCTGTAACCGTTGGCGATGCCAATGATCGGCTTGTTGAAATCGCCATCACCGAAGCCCACAGCCCGCAACATGGCTCGGTTGGGGGAGCGCTGGATCCCCTGGGTGATCGCGGCGGAGCGAAGCATGACGCGGGCGGATGTCTGACAGGCAACCTACCGAGCGGTGGAGCGGCCATGCCGGAAACCTCAGCCCTGCTCCGGGGTGCTGAGGCTCTCAAGCTGACGGCGGACATCCTCGATCGCCTGGTTGAGCTGGTGCACCTTGTCCTGCAGGTCGCTCTCACGCAGGGGGCGGCGAGCGGGGCCGGGTTCCAGGGCTGCATCGCTGTCAGCTTCCGTGGCCGAATAGCGACTCAACTCCAGCCGGCCGCGGCGCCGCCGCTCTGTTTCTGAGAGCAGCCACCAGGTCAGACCCGCTGCCCCCAGCAGGGCTCCCGCGAGCAGGGTGCCGAGGGAGCCGGATCCGCTGTCTCGGTTGGCCATGGCCGCTGCTGCGCCGTCTGAACTGCCCCTTCAGCCTACGGATCCCGGTTCGGGCATGCCATAAAGCCGTTCGGCCGCATCGCCCAGGCCGGGCAGAATCCGATTGGAGGCGTCCAGCTCGGCGTCGATACAGCCGGTGTAGATCGTCAGGTCGCCGTAGCGCTCACCCAGGGCTTTCAGGCCCGGACTGGCTGCCAGAGCCGTGATCACCCGCACGCGCACACCGCTCACACCTCGGGCCTCGAGACGCTCCAGCACCTGCAGCAGCGTGGCCGCCGTGGCGACCATCGGTTCAAAGACGAGCACGCCGGCATTGGCGGCGATGGTTGCCGGCAGTCCATCGAAATAGCACTGCAGGTCCTGGCCGCCGCCATCGCGACGGAACCCGATGTGGGCCACGGCTGCATGGGGCAGAACCGGCCTCGCACCCTCCCACAGACCAAGCCCGGCACGCAGCACAGGCACCGCCAGCATCGGCACGGTGCCATCAACGACGGTTCCCTCCGTGCTGGCCAGAGGGGTGGTCACGCTGACGCGCTGGTAGGGGATCCAGTCGCGCATGGCTTCGTAGGTCAGCCAGCGGCCCAGCTCCGCCATGGCGGTCGCGAAGAGGGCCGGTGGAGTCTGCTGATCGCGCAGCAGCGTGAGCCAGTGGCCGATCAGAGGATGGGGAGGCACCACCACCCGCAGGGTCTTGCTCATGGGTCGCGCCGGGGAGGCTCCTTGCCATAACTTGAGCGCCCCAAGCTAGTGGTGCGGTGCAGATCGGACGATTGACCAACGAATCACGGCCCGATGGCAGACACTGGCGTGTGCTCCGGCAACGGCAGCGGGCGGCGCTGTCCGGTCCAGGGCAGGCCCACGGGCTGGGCCGATCCATCCTGCGTGCTGCCCTGGCGGCGATGCTGGTGATCCCTCTGCTGGTGCAGAGCCTCACCGCCTTGCTGCTGCCTGCGCCGGCCCTGGCCATCACCGCACCTGAACTGCGCGGTCAGCGCAGCCTGAGCGACCTGCAACCGGACATGCACGGCCGAAACCTGCAGCAGCAGGAGTTCCTCAAGGCCGAGATGGACGGCTTCAACCTCAGCGATACGGATCTGCGCGGAGCTGTGTTCAACACCACCAACCTGCAGAACGCTGACCTCAGCGGTGCCGATCTCGAGGATGCCGTTGCCTTCGCGACCCGTTTCGACAACGCTGATCTCAGCGATGCGGTGCTGCGCAACGCCATGTTGATGAACAGCAAGTTCGCCGGTGCCGTGATCGACGGCGCCGACTTCACGGATGCCGTTCTGGACCTGCCGCAGCAGAAAGCGCTGTGCGCCCGGGCCAGCGGCACCAATCCCCGCACGGGCGTCGACACCCGCGAGAGCCTGGCCTGCCGTTGAGCCTGCCCCTAGATTGCAGATCCGGTTCCGTGGGTGAGCAGCTCCCGGAGGTAAGGGGGAAAGACCGGTGCAAATCCGGCACTGTCCCGCAGCTGTGAAGGATCGATGCGCTCTGGCGTGCGGATCCAAGTCAGAACGCCCGCCGGCATCAGCCCCACCATCCCTGGCGCGGACCACTCACCGGATGCTTCAACGTTTTTCACCCCCCGCAGGCACTGCCAGCAAGGCAGGCGCCGGCGTGCTGGCTCTTCTTGCCGTGCCCCTGCTGGCGGCACCGGCCTCGGCCCATCACCTGATGGAGCTGTTCCACCAGCATCAGCCCACGGCTCTGGCGGGTCTGCTCAGCGGCCTGGGGCATCCGTTGCTGGGGCCGGATCATCTGGTGTTCCTGCTGGCCCTCGGCCTGGTGGGCCTGCGTCAGTCGGGCCGCTGGCTGTTGGCACTGCTGGCCACAGGCCTTGGCGGCAGCGCCGTCGGTCTGGTGCTGCCCGGACTGCCAGGGGCCGAGGTGCTGGTGGCTCTGTCGCTGGCAGCCGTGGGACTGGTGCTCTGTGAACGACTGCCCCGCTGGCTGCTGCTGCCGGCCTTCGCCGCCCACGGATACGTGCTCAGCACAGCGGTGATCGGCTGGGAGGCCTCCCCTGTGGCGTTCTATCTGCTCGGTCTGCTGATCAGCCAGGGCAGTCTTCTGCTGGTGTCGCTGCGGCTGATTCGCCGTTGGGCTGAGCGATGCAGCCCGGCGCGTCTGCGCCTGTGCGCCGGCCTGCTGATCGGCAGTGGTGCCGCCTTCGCCTGGACCACGCTGGTGCCCTGAGATGGCCGCCACCACAAGCGCAAGGCTTCCGGTCACCGTTGTCACCGGCTTCCTCGGTGCCGGCAAATCCACCCTGCTGCGCCGGCTGCTGCTCGACAGCGGCCTGCGGCTGGCGGTGCTGGTCAATGAGTTTGGTGAAGTTGGGATTGATGGCGATCTGATCCGCAGCTGCGGTTTCTGCCCGGAAGAGGAGCTGGATGGTCGGGTTGTTGAACTCGCCAACGGCTGCCTGTGCTGCACCGTGCAGGATGAGTTCCTGCCGACGATGCAGATGCTGCTGCAGCGGGCCGATCAGCTCGACGGCATCGTGGTGGAAACCAGTGGTCTGGCGCTGCCCTTGCCCCTGGTGCAGGCCTTCGGTTGGCCTGAGATCCGCACGCGCACCCGCGTCAGCGGCGTGGTGACGGTGGTGGATGGCGAAGCGCTGGCGGCCGGCAGCGTGGTGGGTGACCGCAGCGCCCTCGAGGCGCAACGGCAGGCGGATCCCAGCCTTGACCACCTCAGTGACATCGAGGACCTGTTCCGCGATCAACTCGATGCGGCGGATCTGGTGTTGCTCAGCCGCGCTGATCGCCTCAGCGCTGATCAGCTCCAGGCCCTCACCGCCCAACTGCAGCATCAGGCGCGGCCTGGCGTGGCCGTGTTGCCGATGCAGCGCGGTGCCGTGCCGGCGGCGTTGCTGTTCGGGCTGGAGAGGTCGGAGGGAGTGCCGCCAAGCCCCGACGACCATCACCACCACGATCATCACGATCACCACGACCATCAGGACGATGGCCATCAGCACCACGACCACAGCCATGTGGCGATGCGCTCAGCGGTGGTGCAGCTGCAGGGGATGATCGAACGCGATCACCTGCAGGCCGTGCTGCTCGAGCAGATTCAGACCCAGGGACTGCTGCGTCTGAAAGGGCGCGCCTGGCTGGCGGGCAAGCCCCATCCGCTGCAGATTCAGGCGGTGGGCCCACGGCTCGACTGCTGGTTCGAAGCAGCGGCCCCGGCCTCTCAGCGGCGCGAGCAGCCTGGCCTGGAGCTGGTGGCCCTGGGGCTGCAGGTGGACGGTGATGCCCTGCAGCAGGCGCTGACTTCGGTTCTCACGGACCGATCGACAAGCAGCCTGGCCGGGCCGCCGGGCTGAGGTCTCGGCCGCGAGAGGCCTGCTGATCAGCGCTGCAGGCCGGTCGTGCCGGGGCGAGCCATCGGGCCTCACGAGCCATCGGGCCTCAATCGAGCGGCAGCTCGCCCCTGGCGCAGACGCCATCCCAGCAGAGGGCCTGATCCTGCGCCCATACCGGCTGGACCATCCGGGCCACGCCACCGCGGCTCCGCAGCTGGACGCTGCCTCGCCCATCGCTGCGGAACTCCAGGTGCTGCCTGCCCACCTGCAGCCACCAGTGCTCACCGATCTGCACGATCGTCATCGTGCAGGGCTGCCAGGGGCCATCAGCCAGACGGCACTCCAGCGCGATGGTGCTGGGCGCGATCGGCGCCGGAAGCGGCGGTGCGGGCAGCACGGGGGCCACAGCGGGAGGGGAGGGGCGATGGGGCCATCCCCACCGTGACCATCGCCAGAGGGCGGCGGAGGCCGGCCTGCCAAGATTTAACAATCCTCGTGGAGCTCAGGTGCCCCTCTACTCCGCCCGTGTGCTGGTCTCGCTGAGGCCTTCGGTGCTCGATCCCGCCGGCGAGGCCACCCGCGCCGCCGCCGCCCGCCTCGGTGTCGAGGGTGTCACGCGTCTGCGCATCGGCAAGGCTGTGGAGCTGGAGCTGGAAGCCCCGGATGCAGCCACGGCCCGCGAGCAGCTGGAACTGCTGAGCGACCGTTTGCTGGCCAACCCGGTGATCGAGAACTGGAGCCTGGAGCTCCGGGACGGCACCAGCGCGGAGGCCTGAACCATGACGCTTGGTGTAGTGGTCTTCCCCGGCTCCAACTGCGACCGGGATGTGGCTTGGGCCGCGCAGGGGTGTCTCGGCATTCCCACCCGCTTTCTCTGGCATGAGGATCGCGATCTCAGCGGCCTGGAGGCTGTAGTGATTCCAGGCGGTTTCAGCTACGGCGATTACCTGCGCTGCGGTGCCATCGCCCGCTTCGCGCCGGTGCTGCAGGAGGTGGCTGCTTTCGCCGAGCGAGGTGGTCGCGTGCTGGGCATCTGCAACGGCTTCCAGGTGCTGACAGAACTGGGCCTGTTGCCCGGTGCCCTGACCCGCAATCAGAAGCTGCACTTTCTCTGCGAGCCCACCGAGCTGGAGGTGCGTCCCGGTCACTGCAGCTGGCTGCAGGGGTATGGCAGCGGTGAGGTGGTGAACTTCCCGATCGCCCATGGCGAAGGGCGCTACCAGGTGGAGCTTGAACAGCTGCGTCAACTCGAGGACAGCGGCCAGGTGGTGCTGCGTTACCGCCGAAATCCCAACGGATCGGTTGGTGATGTGGCGGGTCTCAGCAATGCTGCGGGCAACGTGCTCGGCCTGATGCCACACCCGGAGCGAGCCTGCGACGGCACGACCGGTGGTATCGACGGTCGTCGGTTGCTGGCCAGCCTGCTGGGCTGATTCCCCATGCGGCGCCGGCAGCTGTTGGGTGCCGCAGCTGGGCTGGGGCTCACGGTCGCCCGCGTTGGCGCCGCCGGTCAGGAGGCCTCGACGCCACGTCCCTTGCGCCGCTTCAGCCGCATTGGCGCCGTTGTCCCCGGCACCTGGCTCGACCCCGCCGATGGCCTGCTCCAACGCCTTCGGCAGCGCTGCGCTGACCAAGGCTGGGAGCTGGTCGCTCCCGCACCACCCGCTGCTCGCTGGCGTTGGTTCTCAGGCACGGATGCGGCGCGCAGCACGGCCCTGCGCAGCGCCTGGCTGGACGCCGGCCTTGATGCAGTCTTCTGCGTGGGCGGCGGCTGGGGCAGCGCCCGGGTGTTGGAGCAGGGCTGGTCCATCCCCGGCACTCCGCGCTGGTGCGTGGGCTTCTCCGATTGCTCCGCCCTGCTGCTGGCGCAGTTGGCGGCCGGCGGTAGCGGCGGAGTGCACGGCTGGTTTGGAGGTGATCAAGCCCAGTGGCAGCGCCTGGTTGCCCTGTTGGAGGGAAGGCCCGTGGCACCGCTGCAGGGGCGACCGGTCCAGGGGGGCATCGCCACCGGGCCACTGGTGGTGACCAACCTCACCATCGCCACCAGCCTGATCGGCACCCCCTGGCTGCCGGATCTGCGCGGCGCCCTGCTGGTTCTGGAAGACACCGGCGAGGCCCCCTATCGCATCGACCGCCAGCTGACGCAATGGCGCAGCAGCGGCCTGCTGCGCCACGTGGCCGGCATCGGCCTGGGCCGGTTCAGCTGGGCTGGCGATGATGTGCTGCCGGGCGATTTCAGCATGGAGGAGATCCTGCTGGAGCGGCTGCGCCCTCTGGGGGTCCCGATCATCCGTGACCTGCCGGTGGGGCATGGTGTGCCCAATCTCGCCCTGCCGCTGGGGCGCCGCGCCCGGCTGGATGGCCGCACGGGCCAATTGGAACTGCTCTGAGCGAGGTGGCCGACCAGTGCCGCACCGGAGCCGAGCGGCGGCATGGCCAGCAAAAAGGGCCCAAATGGGCCCTGATCTGAGGCAGAGATGCCCCTCAATCAACCAGTGGGCAGGCGGCAGTTCCTGCAGCCCTGGCCCGATGGCTCAGTTGACGGCGGCGAAGAACTCCTTGCTCTTCACGGGATCGGGATTCATGGTCTTCTCGCCGGGAGTCCAGTTGGCCGGGCACACCTCGTCGGGATTGTTGCGGATGTGCTGGAAGGCCTGCAGCAGGCGCAGGGTTTCATCCACGCTGCGACCCACGGGCAGGTTGTTGATGGTGCTCTGCATGATCACACCATCGGGGTCAATGATGAACAGACCACGCAGGGCCACACCGGCGTCCTCATCGAGCACCTCATAGGCACGGGCGATGTCCTTCTTGAGGTCGGCCACGAGGGGGTAGGCGATGTCGCCGAGGCCGCCGTTCTTACGGTCGGTCTGCACCCAGGCCAGGTGGGAGAACTGGCTGTCCACAGAGACGCCCAGCACTTCGCAGTTGCGGCTGGAGAAATCGCTGTAACGATCGGAGAAGGCGGTGATCTCCGTCGGGCAGACGAAGGTGAAGTCGAGGGGGTAGAAGAACAGCACCACATACTTGCCGCGGTAGCTGGAGAGGGTCACCTCCTTGAATTCCTGATCCACCACAGCGGTGGCGGTGAAGTCAGGAGCCTGAAGACCGACGAGCCTCGACATGAACTGAAGAGCGTTGGGAGTGCGCAGACGTGGACGTGGAACGATCAGCAGGCAACCATGCAATCAGCAGGCAACACTGGCGACAGCTGGCGTGGGCACAGCTGGCATGAACAGGGCCGGGATGGGCACGGGCCTAGCCGTAAGCGGACCGACTTCCAGTTGCTTGCGTAACAACTTATCACGGTCGGCCGGGCGCTGGGGGCGCCATAGGCTGGGAGAACCATTAACGCGCCTCGATGGCCTGGGATCCGGCACTGCTGCGTAAATACACCACCACCAACCATTTCAAGCTGCTCAACCAGATCCGCAGCGAGCTGCGCGAGCAGCCGATCCAGCGGCCCCTGATCACCAGTCGCTCCGCTGCCGGTGCCTCATCCGCCGGCAGCAGCGGCCGCCGCCCAGCCCGCAGCTTCGAGGGCAGCGGGGGCACCAGTCGCCGCCGCACGGCTGCTGCAGCCCCTCTGCCAACCAACCCCCAACCGGTCGCTGAGCTGCATCAGCCGATCATCGCTGTGCCGGTGATCACCGATCTGGTGCTGCCGGACGCTCATGCCGAAGGCTGATCGGGCCCCGGCTGCAGCGGCGTGCGCAGCACCAGGGCCACACCCAGAATCAGGGCCACCAGGAAACTCACGGGCACCAGGCCGTCACCCACCAGAGCGGAGAGAAAGACGGCGCTGATCCCGGTGACCGCCACCAGAGCGACACCACCCACCAGCAGGCGGCGGCGCCGATCCACCCCGGGTAGCGGTCCGGCCACGCTGGCTGCAGCCACCAGGCCATAGATCAGGAGAAAACCCAACACCGAAAAGGAGCCGAACTGGTTGAACAGCTCTGTGGTGCCGACGCCGGCCGCCACGGGCAGTGCCGCCAGCAGCACCACTGGAGTACCCAGGCACCAGAGGGCTGTAGCCGGTGTTCGGAACCGCGGGTGAACACGAGCCAGCGACCCGGGCAGCACACCATCACGGGCCAGGGCGTAAGTGACGCGAGCCAAGGCGGTGATTGAACCGAGGCAGGTACCCAGCAGACACAAGAAAGCGCCGAGTTTGATCAGGTCCCCGGCTCCGGGCTGACCGAGCCGATCAGCCAGCAGACTCAGCGGATCGAGCCCCACCCGCTCGGCCAGTGGCAACCAGGTCAGCCCTTCGCTGATCACCACGGACCAGAACAAGAACAGACCGCCTGCCAACAACACCGCCAGCCGCAGAGCCCGCGGCACCGCCCGCTGCGGCTGAAGTGATTCAGCGCCGAGCGTGGCGGCACTCTCGAAGCCGATGAAGCTCAGCACGGCCGCCATCAGACCGGCCCGCAGTTGCGCCAGGCTGTCGCCGGCTGGGTTCAAGGCCCTCAGATCAGCATCAATACCGCCGCGTTGCAGCACAAGCAGGCACAGCCCGAGCACGATCAGCACAGAGATTGATTCCGTGAACAGCATCGCTGTGGTGGAGAGGCGCACATCTCGGCGGGCCAGCTCCAGGCAGCCGAGGCCACCGATCAGCACACACAGCGCTGGTGCCAGGGCGACACCGAGCCTCAGCAAGAGGTGATGAAGATAAAAGCCAAGAAACGACAGACAGGCCGCCAGAGTGGCGCCGTAGCCGATCAGCAGCAGCCAGCCCCCCAGTTGGCCGGCTCTCGGGCCAAATCCGCGACGCACATAGCCGGCGATGCCATCGGCCCCTGCCGGTAGCCGTTGAAAGAGCACAAAGGTTTCAGCCACCAGGGCGATCAGCGCGAAAGCGAGGCCATAGGCCACAGGAGTGCTGTGGCCAGCAACGCCTGCCACCTGCGGGATGTTGATCACGGCGGTGAGCGTGAGCCCGACGGTGCCCACCGCCTGGGCCGTGACCGCCACCGGACCGAGGCAGCGCCGTAACACCACTGGCTGTGCCTCGGTTGCGCTCCGCATCGATCACCGCTTGCTCCCTTCGAGGCTATGGCTGCGGATGCCTGGCCTGACACGGCAGGATGCACTCACCCGAAGCGGGCGGCCCAGCACTCAGAAACTGGAGCCCACGCAGCAACAGACCGGAACCAACACGGTCTGGATGGGAGCGTGAGGCGTTTGTTTGGCCAGGACGCCCGCCAGAACGAGCACAAGTCAGGGTGGGACTGCGGGATGTTCACCGTTTCAGCCTGTCGTGGCGATTGGATCTGAAACAGACGACGTCCCTGCAGTTGAAAGAGGGCCCACCTGGCAGGGGGCCCTCCAAACTGATGAAGATGCATCCGCGATGCGAGGGATCGATCAGCTCGCCAGCCGTGGCGGACCATCGGGAAGCTTCAGACTCCCCGATGGTGGTGAGCTCAGAAACAGAAGGGCAGGTATTGGGTGTGGCAGGCGGCGTAGCCATCAATCAGAGGGCCAAGGCCGATCTGATGGGCGATGCCGGCGCCGGTGAGCCCTTCGGTGATCACGCCGATCACGATGCCTAGCATGGCGGCGCGACCGTTGAACAGTTCAACGCGGCGCAGCTGATCGCGGTGGATCTGCTCGACGGCACGATCCTGGAACCACTTGTCGCTGGTGGATGGCGTGTTCATGGTGGAGGGTCGCGATGGGTGGATGACGCCTGCTGAGATCAGCCGAGACCGATCTGACCGAGGATTCCCTGGCCGGTGAGCAGCTCGGTGGCCAGGCCGATCACGAAGCCGAGCATGGCCAGGCGACCATTCCAGGTTTCAGCGAAGGCAACGAAGCCGAAGCGGGAGTCGTTGGCGGTCATGAGCCGTGTTGCGAAGTGTTGCGCCAATTGTAACGACCCATGAAGGGCTTTGGGTGTGGTGGCTGCCTGCGGCGCTCAGGGGCGACGCAGCTGATCACTCACATCCACCAGCGCCGTGCTCGGTTGCCCCCAGCCGCTCGTTGGCAGCAGATTCGGCGCCTCAGGTGCCGGCCGCACGGAAGGGCCAGCTCCGAAGGCCGCCTCCGTCCAGGCCAACAGCAGCGGACCGAGCGTGCCACCGCTGGCCTGCTGACCAGGGCGCAGGTTGAAGTGGTCACCGCCATGCACCAGCACCAGCCGATTGCCGGTGCTCACACCAGCGCGCATCGGCTGGACCGCTTCCGGGTCCGGCGGCACCACCCAGTCGCGACTGCCGCTCACCAGCAACACCCTGGCGCTCAGATCCGCGCTCGATCCCGGCGGGAACAGCAGCGAGACCGGAGGGCTCACGGCGGCGACGGCCACCACACGCGGGTCCTTGAGCTCACCGACGGCATCCCCCTGGAGCCAGCTGCATTGCAGAGTCCAGCTGAGGTTGCGCTCCGGGTCATCGGGATTGGCGCAGCGTGCCACCTCACGGCCGCTCGGTTTCAGGCCGGCCAGCTGCAGGCTTGTGGTCGCCCCCCAGGAATGACCCATCACCACCACCCGATCGGTGCGCAGCGGGGCCCCGAGATTGAGCTGCTGGTTGGACACTGCATCGATCACAGCGCTGATGTCCTTGGGCCGCAGTTCCAGCTCCTGCTGGCCTGGCGGCGGCGCCTGGCCGGAGAGCATCGCCTGTTGCTGGTCCTTGTCGCTGCCCGGATGGCGGGGAAGCACCACGGTGTAGCCGTTGGCGGCCAGCAGCGAAGCCCAACCCTCAAAACTGGCCGGCGAATCCCAGAGGCCATGGGAGATGAGCACCAGCCGGCCATTGGCTCCAGCCTGGGGTTGCAGCACCACCAGCGGCAGAGGGCTGCCGGACCGGTGTGCCACCGGCAATTGCAGCTCCCGCCGCTGCACCGCCTGCGTGGCGGGAAGCGCCGCGGATGGCGCCGCCGCCGTTGTGGCAGCCATCAGCGTTTCAGCCTCATCGCGCTGCTGCACCATGCGCTGCAGCAGGCGCCCGAGCCGGCCGAGATCCAGGGTCACCCGCTGCCCTGGGATCGCCTGAATCAAGCTCAGCAGGGTTGGTGGCCCCGAGGCGGAAGCCCGGAGGAAGGCCTGATTCAGTTCAGCGCCGGTGAGGTCCTGGCGGACCCCTTCCACCTTGCCGAAGGTCGACAACATGAGCATCGCCTGCTCCAGCATCGGCGTGCCAACAGCCTGTTCCGATGCTCGGGTGAGGCCCAGCGGCAGCGGATGGGTCAGCAGCGCGCGCAGCTGACGGCCGACGCTGCCATCGCTGGCGCGGTCCAGTTCGGCCAGATCACTGTCACCGCGGAAGAGCGAGGCATCGGAGCTCAGTTCGCTGACCTTGACGCGGAAGCTGCCCTGTAACAGCGGCAGCTGGATCACAACCTCCTCAAGCGCCCGGGCTGGCGGCGCCGCCAAGGCGGTGGCCAGCAGGGCAGCGCCAGCCAGACCGCCACCGCGGCGACGGCCAGTGAGGAACCGGGCCGACCTGGCTGTAGCGGGTGCGCTGATCACGGTTGCTGCGGTGCTGGTTTTGGGGGGTGTTGGCCAACGCTAGGGGGTGCGGCCGCTGAGGCCGTCTCGCGGAACAGGGCTCCGATCAACTGCTCGATCGGTGGATCGCGCACCTCAAGGTCCACCACCTCAAAGCGTCGCAACAGCGCACCGACCCGTTCGGTGAGCTGTGCGCGCGGAATCAGCAGCCGCAGCTGATGGCCGTTGTGCTCCGCCAGGGCGCCGTAGGGCTCAAAGCTTGCAGCCGGATGGCTGTGACGCAATTCCAGCCGCACTTCACGGCAGGGCGCCAGACGCGTGGTGAGCGCATCGAGGGATCCATCGTGGAACAGCTGCCCCTCGTGGATCAGCAACACCCGCTCACACAGAGCGGTGATGTCCCCCATGTAGTGACTGGTCAACAGCACCGTGGCACCGGTGCGGCGGTTGTAGTCGGCCAGAAAATCACGCACCCGCACCTGAGCGTTCACATCCAGGCCAAGGGTGGGTTCATCCAGAAACAACACCGACGGCCGATGCAACAGGGCAGCCAGAAGCTCGGCCTTCATGCGCTGACCGAGCGACAGCTTGCGCACCGGCCGCGTCAGTTCTTCCCCCAGTTCCAGCATCTCCGCCAGTTCGTCGATGCGTTGCCTGGCCTCCCGATCATCAAGGCCGTAAATCGCTGCATTCACCTGCAGCGTATCCATGGGCGGCAGATCCCAGATCAACTGCTGGCGGTTGCCCATCACCAAGGTGATCTGTCGTAGAAACTGCTCCTGGCGGCGGAAGGGCACGCAACCCGCCACTGTCACCCGGCCGCTGCTGGGGTGGATCAGGCCGCTGAGCATCTTCAGGGTGGTGGTCTTGCCGGCACCGTTGGGCCCGAGGAAGCCAACGATCTCGCCCGGCTCGATCGAGACGTTGAACTCCCGCACCGCAGCCACATCGCGGTAGCGCCGCCGCAGCAGATGGCGCAGGGTGCCGGTGATACCCGGCTGCTTGACCGCCACCCGGAAGCTCTTGCTCAGGCCTTCGGCCAGGACGATCGGTGCGGCGGCCATGGGGATCAGCCCAGAAGCGCCGCCTGATCCGGCGACAACCGGCCCGCTGCAGTGAGCACCGCGGTGATGCGAGCGATATCAAGCACCGCATGGCTGCGATAGCCGGCCTTGGCCAGTCGCTCACGGGCCTGGCAATCGCGTTCGCCGCCGTGATCAATGAAGACAACCACATCGCGCACGACCAACCCGGAGCTCTCCAATTTCTGAATGCCCTCCAGAACGCTGCCGCCGCTGATCAGAATGTCATCCACCACCACCACAGTGTCGCCCTCGTTGAAATCACCTTCGATCAGCCGACGGGCGCCATGAGCCTTCACTTCCTTGCGGGGATAGATCAGGGGCTTGCGTAGTTGCAGTGACAAGCCAGTGGCCGTCGGCAGGGAGCCATAGGGAATGCCGGCGATGCGGTCAAAGCTGAGCTGCTCGAGCAGGTTGCAGTAGCCGTGCAGCACCCTGTGAAACAGATTGGGGTCAGAGATAATCTGCCGAAGATCAATGTAATAGTTAAAAATCGCCCCTGAGGCTTGCACATATTCACCAAACAGCAGGCAGCCGATATCAAACAGATCAACAATCAGGCTTTCCATGGGATCCACACCGGCATTCACCAGCGGCAGCTCCCCGTTCTGCTGGCCCGGCAACCAGACGGCGCAACGATCCGATGGTTGCTGCGGTTGCTGCACCAGCCAACGCTCGCGGCGGCGGTTGATCATCGCCTTGAGGGCCGCCGCCTGATCAGCGAGATCGTCTTCCACCAGCAGGTTCTGGGGGAGGGGCAACAGCAGACCATCAGCGCTGGGGTTGAGGCCGGCCTGCAGCAGCCCGTCGAGACGCTCCTCCTCGCTCCAGATGCTGCGCAGCATCAGCACCCGCTCCGGCGCGGCTGCCCGAACCTGGGCCAGCACGGCTGGATCACTGGTGCCCACCTCCAACAGCAACTGATCCGGAGTGCCCCAGAGCTGGCACTCGCGCACGATCTTCAGGAAGAGGGGATCGCTCTCCTCTGGGTGGTATTGGATGCGCTTGGCCGCCGGGTTGGAACTGCGGCAGGTGATCACCACCGCCTTATCGCCATAGAGCAGGAACGGCGCGGCGATGTCCTGCCCCGCCAGGGGGGAGAGCGTGACGGCATCCACCGCCAGATCGCGGAACAGGTAGTGCGCCAGCGCGGTGGAGGAGTTCAGGTCACCGTGTTTGGCGTCGATGATCAGCGGCAGATCGCGCGGCACCAGGTCGCGCACCTCCAGCAGCAGCTCCAGTCCGAGCGGACCGAGAGCCTGGTAGAAGCCGAGGCTGGCCTTGATCGCGCAGACGTGGGGGCTGGTTTCCTCTACCACCGCCTTGATCCAGTGACGAGCCTGGCTTAGGAATGAGCGGTTGGCCATGCCACGGCGTTGGGCCCAGCTCTGCAGCATCTCCGGATTCGGATCCAGACCCGTCATCAGGAGGGACTGCCGCCCAGCGATGGCTTCGGTGAGTTGTACGAAGAAGCCCAATGCCAAGCACGCGGCATGAAGTTGTTGTTAAGAGATCCGATGACCCCAGCGCCGGATTGGGTCACACCTCGTTGCAAAACGTGGTGATGGGGTGCTGGGCGGTGGCGGCAGCGGGCAAGGGCGGAGCGGCTAGCTGCTGATCTGACCACTAGCCCCTGGCATCTCGGCTGCGGCGGCGTTGAGATCCGGATGCTGAAGAACCACCGTGAATCTGGATCTGGATCGACGTTGCCTGGAGCTGGCCCTGGCCGATCTGCGTCTGCTGCATCCCGATCAACGCCGCCGCGCTTTGGCTCAGTTCCGCGCCATCGACCCGCGGCTGGCCGAACGTCTCAGCCTCGAACTCAGCTACCACCTGAATTGAATACCAGCGCATTCGGCCGACAATCCCGCGCTGCCAGCACTGCTGCCTGCCCCTTGCCATCACGACCAAGCGGTTGGGCCTCGAAGTCGTCATCGCTGACATCAAAGATGCCCTGCGCACAATCGAGCCTGAGCTGGCGGGCGGTGTAGCGACCATCAGCCCTGCCCTTGCCCTGCTGCAGGGCCATGCCGAGGCACTGCTCCTGGCTACCCCAGATGCAGCTGGCCGCCCCCAGCAGACCGCCGAGCAGATTGGTGGCGATCTGAGTGCCCCGCTTGATCTCGAAGCGACGCACCTCATAACGCCGCACGCCAGGGTCCGGGGAGCCCGGTGCACGGTCCAAGGGGCGGCTGAAGGTATCGCGGGTGTCCATGGTCCAGCCGCCCAGCTGCTGCCCGGGTTTGACCTGGCTGGCCAGACCACGGGTCAGCGCCTCGAAGCGATCCTTGGGATACCCGTGATGCTGAGCAGCGAGACGTTCATAGTCGCCCATCTCAAACAGCAGATTCGCTGTCTGGGTGAAGTCGTCGACGCCGATCGCTCCCGTGCTCAGCAACCAGCCGAGCAGGATGCCCGTGCGCCAGTCGGCCGCCAGTTCCTCCTGGCGCACCGTGAGACCGAGGCCAGCGCGATAGGGCCCCAGCCCGCGTTCACGGTTGATGTGATGGCCCCACTCGTGGGCCAGAACCGTCAACTCCAGCAGCAGCAGCTCCTGATCACTGCGGCCACGGGCAGCGCGGACGCTACGGCGCAGATCCAGGGCGAGGCCGATTTCACGGCTCTCGGGGCAATAGAACGCCAGCGGATGGCGCAACAGGGGAGCACCGCATCCGCTGGCGCGCTCCCCAGCCAGCAGCAGTGTCACCGG
Organism: Cyanobacteriota bacterium; assembly: GCA_041158125.1. Classification (GTDB taxonomy): domain Bacteria; phylum Cyanobacteriota; class Cyanobacteriia; order PCC-6307; family Cyanobiaceae; genus Vulcanococcus. The sequence goes on along the minus strand of JBEBCC010000135.1, from coordinate 23,262 downwards.
CTGACGCGGACTCCAGAAGCGATCCAGCAGACCATGACCGGCGTGGAGGTAGCGGCGCCGCTGATCCGCTCCACTGCCCTGGCGGCGGAGCGCTTCCAGGGCCAGTGCTTCGGCGACGGTGGCCCGTACGGTGCCATGACCCGTACCAGTGCCAGTGCCAGTGCGCTCCGGCGCATCCAATGCCCAGGGTTCTGCCTGTGCCAGCTGCGCAGGGCTGAGCAGCAAACTGCCGCAGAGCAAGCCAAGGCTGCGCAGGTGGCGGAGCGTTGCACCCGGATTCAGCGGCGGCGCAGGACGCATCAGCCAGCAGCGCCGCTGATGCGGCAGCGCAGAACCGCCAGGGCCTCATCCGGCAGGCCCAGGAAACGATCCAGAAGCGCGTCCCCACTCGGCGCCACCTGAGCCACCCCCACGAGTTGGGCTTCCCCGGCGGCGTTGAGGGTGGAGCCGCAAGCGCGGTGCCGGCGGCCGATCGCTTCGCCGCTGCTGAGCTGGCAGGCGATCAGCAGATCCGGGGCGCGGTAGAGGGTGGCCGAACCGACAGCGATCCGAAAGCGGAAGCGGGCGCGGAACGCAAGGCGCACATCACCCTGGGTGGGCTCCCAGCACCCTTGCAGCTCCTGGGCCTCGATGGCGATGGCCACCCCAGGCGGCAGCGGCAGGCCCAGAAAGCGGGTGGTGCTGCTGTTCAGCGGCGGAATCGTGAGCTGCTCGGGGGGGAACAGCAGCGCCCCACTGTTGGCATCGGCGTAACCCAGCCCCCCGCCACCACGACCGTCGTAACGGAAGCCGGGGTAGCGCCCAATCACGAGCCGGCAGGCCTCGAGGGTGTCAAGGCGCAAGGAAGCCGGGGCTGATGTGGTCAACGTCAACTCAGCGCCGCTTGGTTCAGCACTCGCCACTGTGCAGATCGGGCCAGGGATTCAGAACTTAGTCAGAGCACTGGCCGACTCCGGGGGGAACAGTGCCGCACGCCATGCCAGCACGAGGCCAGGCTGCGGCCCAGAGCGCCTGGCCTGGAGCGCGATTGTCGCTGCCATCGGGGCTCACCGAACCTGCGCCTCCGCTTGAGGGCATCCGCCGTGACGGAGCCGTCAGGGGCCGGTGCCGTTCATTCAGAGACCCGGCAACAGATCGGGCCGTGTCTGCGCGATGCGCTGCTCGTGGCGCACCAGCTGATAGCGATTGAATTCACAGGGCTGATGCTGATAACGCTGGCGCAGTTCGTGCAGCTGATGGCGCATGGCCTGCAGCACCGGGTGGTTGTCGTTCACCGACCCTTCCGTGAAATCTCAAGAAAACCTTAAGCCCCGGCAGATCCGCTGCATGTCCCTGCCGGGGCCATTCGTCACACCCATGGCGGTGCAGCCGGCGCGGGGCGTCAGGCGCGGGAGACTGCCCCGATGGGCCCATGGCTTCTCGGCACCATGACCGGCATCTGTCTCACCACCCACCTGATCCTCAGATTCAGCCATGACCCTGGCTGAACCGCTCCTTCAGCTCGCTCTGTTTGGCGGCGCTCTTGTGGCCAACGCCCTGTCCGCCTTGGCGGGTGGCGGCGCCGGCCTGGTGCAGCTGCCCCTGCTGATCCTGCTCGGCCTGCCCTTCCCCTTCGCCCTGGCCACCCACAAGTTGGCCAGCGTTGCCCTTGGGGTGGGTGCCACCCTGCGCCACGCCCGCGAACGCAGCCTTGATCCCGGCATGGCAGCACTGATGCTGCTGAGCGGGCTGCCAGGGGTGTGGCTCGGCGCGCGGTTGGTGCTGGCAGTGCCACCGCGGCTGTGCACACTGCTGCTTGGCATGCTGACAATCGGCCTGGGGATCTACTCCGCCAGCCGGCCACAGCTGGGCCGCCACTCTCAACCAAAACGCCACGGCATCGCTGGTCTGCTGCTCGGTGGGCTGGGGCTGTTCACGATCGGGGTGCTGAACGGTTCGCTCACCTCCGGCACCGGTCTGTTCGTCACCCTCTGGCTGGTGGGTTGGTTCGGCCTCGATTACGGCCGGGCGGTGGCTTACACCCTGATCCTGGTAGGCCTGTTCTGGAATGGAACAGGTGCGCTGACACTGGGTCTGCAAGGGCAGATCGCCTGGCGCTGGTTGCCGGCTCTGTTGCTGGGCTCCGTGCTGGGCGGATACCTGGGGGCCCACATGGCCCTTGCCCGCGGCAGCGCTTTGGTGAAACGCTGTTTTGAAATCCTCTCGCTCCTGATGGGGCTCTCGCTCCTGTGGAAAAGCCTGCAGTGGTGAAACCCTTCCCTGATCCAACAGCATCGAAACCGCCAGGCCTTGCTCCCGGCGCAGCCCTGCAGCGTGCCGGGCTGCTGGCCGGCACGCTGCTGGAGCAGGCGGTGGCGGCGTTGAAGGGCCGCAGTGCCGCAGCAGCCAGCAGCGCTGATGAAAACCTGCGTCAACTGGAGCGGGAGCTGGAGGAGGCGCGCCGGCAGGGCCGCTGGCTCAGCCATGACGAACGCGAGGAAATTGAAGCTGCTGTCGCGCAGCAGCAACGCCAGCGGGACGAGGAGCAACGCCGTCGCCGATCTCTGCTGATCCTGCTGGCCGTTTGTCTGCTGCTGCCACCGTTCTGGCCGCTGGCGGTGGGGCTCACCGCCTATCTGCTGTTTCCGCGCACGATGCGCCGGTTGACGATCACCGCTGTCGTTGTGGCGGTGCTGGCCATGGTGCTGCTGCTGGCCGTCATTGTCCTGGTTGTGCTGCTGCACTAGCCACCAGTGGCTCATAGACCGGCTGCCAGCGAGCAGCCGCCAAGCGATGCAGAGCTTGCTCAGGCGTTTGTGCCAAACGGGCCAGCCCCTGCTGCACACCCACCAGGGCCACAGCGCGGGCGACGGCATCGCCCACTGCCGCCGCCTGCCCCAGCGATGGCATCAGCGGCGCCAGAGGATCCCTGCTGGCGGGGATCTGCTCGGCCAGGGCCTGCAGGCCCGCGTCGATCATCGCGTCGGTGATGCAGTGCAGCCCGACTGCCACGGCGGCGTAGCCGAGCCCCGGGAACAGAAAGCAGTTGTTGCACTGCCCGATCGTGCGCAGACCTTCCGGGCGGGGCACGGGCGGGAAGGGACTGCCGGTAGCCACCAGAGCGCGTCCATCGCTCCAGCGCAGCAGATCCTCCGGGCAGGCCTCCGCCAGGCTGGTGGGATTGGAGAGGGGCAGGATCAGCGGACGGTCACAGTGCGCCGCCATCGTCTGCACCAGGCCCTGGTGAAATGCGCCAGCCACCGTTGACGTGCCGATCAGCACGGTGGGATGCACACGATCCACCACGGTTTCAAGCGAAATGCGGCCTGTGCTGTCGCGAGGCCAGTCGCGCACCTCTGCAGCGGCGCGAGCCAGGCCAGCGGCAGCAGGTGCAAGCGGGGCCATCGTGTCCAACAGCAGGCCGGGGCGATCCACCGCCCAGATGCGCTGGCGCGCCTGTTCTGGAGTGAGTCCCTCGGCCTGAAGCAACCGCAGCAGCCCCTCCGCGATGCCGCATCCGGCCGTCCCCGCCCCGAAGATCACGATCCGCTGCTCCCGCAATGGCTGATCGAGCCCGCGGCAGGCCGCCAGCACGGCGGCGCTGGCCACACCGCTCGTGCCCTGAATGTCGTCGTTGAAGCTGGGCAGGGTGTGGCGGTGGCGATCCAGCAGCAGCCGGGCGTGATCGGTGCCGAAATCCTCCCAGTGCAGGCAGGCCCCCGGGCACTCGTGCTGCACGGCCGCTACGAACTCATCCACAAAAGCGAGGTAGTCATCACCCTGGAGGCGGTTTTGGCGCAGGCCCGGGTAGAGCGGATCCTCCAGCAAGCTGCTGCGGTTGGTGCCAACATCCAGCACCACTGCCAGCACCCGCTCCGGATTGAGGCCAGCACAGAGTGTGTAAACCGCCAGCTTTCCCTGGCAGATCTGTATTCCGCCAACGCCCTGATCACCGATGCCGAGGATGCCCTCCGCATCGGTGACAAGCACCAGGTCAACCGGACCCTTGAGGCTGTCGCGCAGCACCTGGCGCAGGCGTCCCCGCTGGGCCGCGCTCAGAAAGAGGCCCTCCATCGGCGTGCGATAGCGCCGATGGAACTCCTGAATCGCCGCACCAACGGTGGGTGTGTAGACAATCGGCAGGAGCGTGTCGCGATGATCCGCCAGAAAGCGGTGATAGAGCACAAGGTTGCTGCAGCGCAGCGATTCCATGAACGCATGGCGCTCCAGATCACCGCTGAGGGCGCTGAAAGCGGCCCAGGCCCGCTGCACCTGAAGCTCAAGGCTTTCCACCTGATCGGGCAGCAGGGCCTCAAGGCCCAGCTCGGCTCGTTCTTCGCGGCTGAAGGCTGTTCCTTTGTTGAGCTGTGGATCACGCAGCACAGCCAGGCCACGCAACGGCGTGTGGCGCAGTCCTGGCGCGCTGCCAGGAGCGACGGCCCGCTGCGGTTCGGTGACCGAGGCGGTGGCCTGGGCGGTCTGTGGGCTTTGCATCGATCCAAGGGCCCGGTGGCTGCGGGCATGGAAGCCGGCTACGGGCCCTGGAAGTGTGACCGTGCACACCAGCCGATCAGCGCTGCCGATCCGACACCGCTCAGCGCAGGGCCAGGCCCCGGCGCAGCAACTCCTGCTGGAAGGCCCGGCTGAGGGGATCGCGCTGACTGAACTGGCGGAGCCAGATGATCAGACGACTCAGTTGCTGTGCCGTCCACAGCAGGCAGAGGGTGAGACCGACCCAGCGCACGGAATGACACGCTTTCCGGCCGGTCTAGGAGCCCCAGCCGCCACCTGCAGCCCTCCTTAGCGCATTGCAGCACGACTGCCCTGGTGCGGCGCACACAAAAGAGGCGGGTGTCCAGCCCGCCTCTGTTCCCCCATGCACCCACTGGTGCTCGCCTGCACGCTATTGGGGCCAGATCGAGTGGGCCAGAGCCCATGGGTTTGATTCGGTTTTGGCGATGTTCACACCTGGGCCAGGGTGCAGAACCGTGCTGAATGCTGTGCGTTGAGGCCAGAGCGCCCGCCATCAACATCAACTGCTGCAGATCCCCGGAATGGAGAAACACATCCTCCTGGAGGCATGCGGCTGGATGGCCTCTGACGGTGTCAATGATCTGGCGCTTGCTTCGGGGCACGGGTTCGATCACCGCGATCAGCGCCAGCCAGAACACCAGCGCTCCAGCACATCCAGAAACTTCTCACGCTTGATCTGCGTCTTGGCGTGGGTGATCTCGTGATCCGAGCTGCCGAGCTGTTTGCCAGCCATGCCCCCAGTCCTGGGCGTTGCCCACAGGGCCACTGTCGCGAGGATGAGCTGGATTGTCCTGAGTCTCCTGAAGCAATCCAGGTTGATACAAGCTGACAACGACTGGAACCGCCCCTAATGTTCACGGCGATTGCTGCTCTCCAGCCATGCTGCACGTGCTCAAGTTCAGCTCCGAGGATTGCGGCACCTGCCACCGCATGAGTCACTACGACGCGACTGTGTGCGATGAGCTTGGCTGCACGTTCGTCAGCGTGATGCTGCAGGACACCGACCTCTATCGCCGCTACAGGCGCGTGCTGCTGGCGCAGTACCCGAACAAGCAGGGCATGGGCTGGCCCACCTACCTGGTGGTGAGCGACCCAGAGGGTGAATTCACGATCCACGGTGAGATCCGCGGCGGTATGCCGAAGGGTGATTTCCGCAGCCGACTCACGTCGCTGCTGCCGGTCTGAGGTGAGGCTGGCGCTGGCTGCTCCCCCATCCGCAGCCACCCAGCGCCTGAAACGCGCTGACGAACGCGCTGACGGCAGGTGATTGCAGCGCTCTTCACGGGCCAGGGTCTGCGAAGGCTGCGGCAATGCCAAGCTGCGCCGCAGATGGCGGCGGTTTCTTGGCGGCGCATCCGATCTCAGCGCTGGGCACGGCCCACAACCGTCCCGTTCTGCTCTGCGGCTACTACGGCGAGCACAACCTCGGCGATGACGCACTGCTGGAGTCTCTCCTGAGCCAGCTGCCGGCCGGCCTGACCCCCTTGGTCACCGCCCATGACGAGACGCAGGTGCAGGCGCGCTTCGGTGTAGCCACCGTGCCGCGGCGACGGCTGAAAACGGTGCTGGCGGCCCTGGGACGCTGCCGCGCCTTGGTGCTGGGCGGTGGCAGCCTGCTGCAGGATTCCACCAGCTTCCGCAGCCTGCTGTACTACGCCGCCCTGATCAGCGCAGCGCGGCTGCGGGGCCTGCCGGTGCTGCTCTGGGCCCAGGGGCTAGGGCCGCTGCGGCGCCGTCGCAGCCGCCTGCTGGTGCGTTTGCTGCTGCCGGCTGCCACAGCGATCAGCTGGCGGGATCCGGAATCGGCGGCCTTGGCGGCCCGGCTTGGCCGGCGCAATGGCTGTGGAGCCGATGCGGTCTGGGCGCTGCCGCGTCAGGCCTGGATCGGGGCTGGTGGCCCGATTGTGATCTGCTGGAGGCCGACGCCACTGCTGAGGGGCGAGGCCTGGCGGCCTTACCTGCAGGCTCTCGAACAACTGGCCGAGCAGCAGAACCGCGAGGTGCTCTGGCTGCCATTCCACCGGGAGCAGGATCGCGGCCTGCCGGAGCAACTGCGTGCTCAGGGGCTGATGGGGGAAGGCTTATGGCGCCGCAGCCGCGAACTGGAGGCACAGCTGCCGGATGAGGCAACGGCGCTGTTTCGCCGTGCGGGTCTGGTGGTGGCGATGCGGCTGCATGCCCTGATCCTGGCGGGCCTGGCCGGAGCACCCGTGGCGGCCCTCAGCTACGACCCGAAGGTGTCCGCCGCCGCCGCCGCCATCCACTGCGGCTGCGTGGATCTTGCTGCACCCGAGGTCAGCGCCAGCACGCTCCTCGAGGCCTGGCGTTCCGCCCTGGATCAGCCGCCCGCCAGCGCTGCCATCGCCGCCCTCCAGCAGAGCACCGCGGTGCACCGCCAGCTGCTCGACACGCTCTCTACCTGATCTCCCCATGCGCGCCATCGGCTACCAGCAGTCACGAGCGGCTGATGATCCCCTCGCCCTGGTTGACATTGAGCTGCCCGATCCCTCCCCGCAACCCGGCGATCTGCTGGTGCGGGTGGAGGCGATCGCCGTGAACCCCGTGGATTCCAAGATCCGTCGCCGGGATGCGCCAACCGATGGATCCTGGCGTGTGCTGGGTTGGGATGCTGCCGGCACCGTTGAGGCGATCGGTGCGGCTGTGACGGCATTCGCCCCCGGCGATCAGGTCTGGTATGCCGGAGCCCTGAACCGACCAGGCTGCAACAGCGAACTGCAGCTGGTGGATGCCCGATTGGCATCGCGCCGCCCGGCCATGCTCAAGGCTCCGGCCGCCGCCGCGCTGCCGCTCACGGCGATCACCGCCTGGGAACTGCTGTTCGATCGTCTGCGTCTCAGCCAGGGGCCTGAGGCTCACCGCGGCGAAGCGCTGCTGGTGATCGGCGCTGCCGGCGGCGTGGGTTCGATCCTGGTGCAACTTGCGCTGCAGCTCACGGGGGAGACCGTGGTGGCCACCGCCTCCCGCCCCGAGAGCCGGGCCTGGCTGCAGGAGCTGGGGGTGCAGCACGTGATCAACCACCACCAGCCGCTCGCGCCACAACTGGAGGCGATCGGCATCCCGCAGGTGCAGCGGGCCGTGAGCCTCACCCATACCGATCAACACTTCAATCAGCTGGTGGAGGTGCTCGCCCCCCAGGGGGCCCTCGCGTTGATCGACGACCCGGAGCCGACGGCGATCAACGTGCTGGCTCTCAAGCGCAAGAGCCTGTCGCTGCACTGGGAGCTGATGTTCACCCGCTCACTGTTCGAGACCGCCGACATGGCAGCGCAGGGGCAGCTGCTGGAGCGGGTGGCTGAGCTGGTGGAGGCCGGCCGGCTGCGCACCACCCTGCAGCAGGTGCTGAGCCCGATCAATGCTGCCAACCTGCGCCTGGCCCATCAGCGCATCGAAAGCAACAGCACGCTGGGCAAGCTGGTGTTGACGGGCTGGGGCTGATGCCGCGCGCGTTGACAGGCTGCACGCCCTGACGGCGCCGCCCGCAGGGCGATGTCCTCGGTCGGTTGCATCGTCGTCGAGCGTTGCTGGGTCTGGGTTCAAGCAACACTCCCCAGAAGCACCCGGCTGGCGTCGGTGATCCCTCGGCTGCGTTCAGGATCGCAGGTGAGGAGAACCACCTGAAGGCCCTGGTCAGCAGCCTGCTGGAGCATGCGGTGGATCCCCGCCTGGCGTTCAGGATCAGAGTTGGCGAAGGCGTCATCAAACAGAACTGGCAAGCACCCCTCGTAGGCCTCGGCGAGCACTTCCGCCATGGCGACCCTCAGGCTGGCAGCGAACTGCTCGCGGGCGCCGCTGCTGAGGACATCGAATTTGAAGGCGCTCTCGCTGCCCCGGCGCCACTGCAGCTCCTGGAAGCCCCCCCGGGCGTCGTAGACGAGACTCGGCTCCGGTGCCTCAGGAAACACCTCGCCCAGGTAGCGGCCGATGCGGCTGAGGATCGGGGCGGTGTACTGGCTGCCCATGGCGTTCTGCTCCTCCTCAAGCAGTCGCCGCAGCAGCGTGAGCATGCCTGCTTCTTTCTCCAGACGCTCCTGGTCCTGCAGGCGGGATTCGAGTTCGGCGAGCTTGTGTTCGCGTTCGGCCTGGAGGTCGGTGCTGCCATCGCTATGCAGCCGCTCTTCAGCGCGGATCCGTGCCTCATTGGCGTCGCGTTCCAGCAGCTCCAGCTGTTCGATCTGCCGGCTCAGGCGCAGCTGTTCAGCGCTCAAACCCTCAGGATCCAGCTCGATCAACTCAGCGCGCAGGCTCTGAAGCGTGGTCTGCAACTCCTGGCACCGCTGCTCGCCGGTCGCGATTGTGGTGTGCAGCGCGTCCAGCGATTCATAGCGCTCCAGCAGCGATTCACACAGCGTGCGGGCTTCCAGCAGTTGATTCTCCTGCTGACGCAGGGCCTGCTCCGCGTTGGTGATCGCCTGCCGGTGTTGCTCAAGCCTGCAGCTGGCTTGCTGCAGCACAACCTGCTGGGAGGTCAGGGCGGTGGAGGCGTCGTCGCGTTGCTCGCGGGCCTGCTGCAGGGTGTTCTCCAGCTGGAGGATGCGGGTGTCGAGGTCCTCGGCGGCACTCTCGCCCACCTCTGGCGACAGTGCCGCCAGCTGGTTCGCCAACGCCGTCTGACGCGCCCTCAGCTTGCTGGGATCGCCAGCGGACCGGATCTGTCCAAGCAGCCCCTGGCGCTCGGCCAGCAGATCACTGCGGCGACGCTCTGCCGTGACAACCGCCTCGAGGCTGGGCAGGTTCAGGGCTGCCAGAGCAGAGGTCAGCGCCTGTCGTGCCGTGTCGACGGCCGTTGCCGCCTGGGCGGTGTCGTTGCCGCCACCCGGCAGCAACCGCAGCTCCACATCGTCGCCCACTCGCAGCACGGCGGGCTGGGACAACAGCTGGGCGGTCCCCGGCTCCAACACGTGCCCATTGAGGAGCACCGGCCTGCCGGCACGGATCAGCTCGATGCCGGCGGAGAGGGATTCAGCGCGGATCCGGGCATCCCGCAGGGCGGCATCGAGCCTGCGGAGATGCTCCACCGCCGGTGCATCCACCTCGGGAAGACCCGCCAGGTCGTGATCCAGCCGATTGAGCCGGCCCTGCAGGCCCTCCAGGGTTGCCAGCCGCTCGCCGAGCTGCTGCTGCTCGCGCTGAAGTCGGATGCCGCTGAGCCGACCTTCCAAGCTGCGAGCTGTGGCGATGGTCTCCTCACTGCGCGCCTGCCGCTGCTCCAGTTGCTGCTGAACCTGTTGCAGATCGTGCTGCACGGCAGGCAGCTGCTCCTTCAGCTCCTGCAACCTGGCTTGCTCCGGAGCCTGGGCCTCGGTCAGCGCAACGATCCGGAGCTGCTGCTGGCTGAGCTGGCTGCGGTCCTGCCGCAGGCCGCTGAGCTCCTTGAGGGCGGCATCCAGCAATGGCTGCTGGTTGCCGATCAGGTCCTGCAGTGCACGGCTGCGGGCCAGTCGTTCCTGGAGGGCCTGCTTCTGCAGACGCTGCTGCGGCAGTTGCTCGCTGATCCAGCTGAGGCTCTCGAGAGCCTGCTGGTAGCACTGGACATCGTTGGCCTGTTGCGCAATCGAGGCCTCAATCGCCGTCAGCTCGTCCTGCGCCTGCTCGGAGGCGGCTCGAGCCAACTGCAGCGCCGAGCCCTTGCGCACCTGTGGTGCGCGATTGGCTCCACCGGGGGTGTACACCGAATTCCAGCGCTCCTGGATGGCTTCGAGCACCGCCAGATCCAGGGTTGAGGTCACCCCCAGATCGGCACCGGCCTGCAGGCGCTCGACCAGTCGATCGTGGTCGTAGGCCGCCTGGCCGGAGGCCAACGGGTTGTTGCTGGCAGATCCCTGCCACACCCAGAGATGCCCCCAGCGCTCCCGCAGCTGTTCGGCCGCCCCGCGGTTGCGGGCGACGGCCGCGGTGCCAACCAGGTGCGCCAGTCGCTCCTCGGCTTCGTCGCCCTGGAGGCTCACGCCCCGGCCATCGGTGAGTGAAGCGCTACCGCGGTTGGCGGCGAAGCGCTTGCGCAGGGTCCAGCGCTGAGATGCAGCCTCAAAGCACAGCTCCACCTCTGGATCGCTCAGGAACGGACTGGTCTGCATCCCCTTCTGCAATTCACCGCCGGTCCTGACGGGCAGGAACAGGGCGCGGTGCAGGGCTTCAGCCAGCGTGCTCTTGCCGCTCTGGTTGGGGCCGGCGATGACGGTGAAGCGCGGATCAAACTCAACCGCCAGATCGCGATGGATGCGGTAGTCGCGAATGCGTGCAGAGAGAAGGCGCATGGGATTGGCGGAGCGAAACGGCGAGTGCGGTGCGATCGGTGAGGTTCAGAAGGTCAGCAGCTGACACAGGCGCGGTGCAATTCACGCAGGCCCATGCGAGCCAGTTCGCCTTGCTCCTCTCCCTGCTCCACCAGGTCCTGCAGGCGCCTGGCCACGCGAGCGACCAGGGGATCGCTCGCCCGCTCCGTGAGCTGGCGCAGTTCGGCGGTGTCGGGGGCAACACGGGTGCGATCGCGGCGCTTGAGCCGCAGCAGCCGCGCTTCGAGGCGCTCCAACAGCTCCTGCAATCGGGCCGCAGCGGCCAGGCTGAGGCTGCCGTCGAGTTCCAGAAGCAGCAGGTCCTGGTTGCTGCGCGCTCCGATCAGGTCGCGCAGCAGCTGCTCAAGCCGCTCGAGGTCGGCGTCGCTGTTGAAGCGATGCTGCAACTGGTGCCATTGAATCCCTCCGGTGGCCACAGGAAACACCTCGGGCATGACACCCCGTGAGGCCTGCACCATCAGCACCTGGCCGGAGCGGTAGTCCGATGCCCGCGGGAAGCGATCCATTTCATGGCAGCCGGAGTACCAGGCGCGGCTGCCCACCTGCTTGAGGCCATGCCAATCCCCCAGAGCGACGTAGTCGAGCTCCCCGGCCGGCAACGCCGACAGATCGATGCGATTGGTGGGCAGTGGCGGGTTTTCGTCATCGATGTCGCCGCTGTCTTCGCCACCGAAGCCCTGGATCGAGCCGTGGGCCAGCACGATCCGCGGCTGTTCGGCCCAGGGGGTGAAATCGAGCTGGCGCAGCCAGGCGGTGGGATCCACCGGTTCGGCTTTGCGCAGCAGCGGGCAGGGCAGCAGCACCCCACCTGGCAGACCGACGCCGCGGAGTTCGAAGGGCTCGCGCTGAAGCAGAGCTGTGAGGTTGGGGGCCAGCTGCTGGCATTCCTCCAGGAAATAGCTCTCCTGCCAGAGGCTGCCGCCACCGCCGTGGTCGTGGTTGCCAGGAATGGCGATCACCGGCAGCTCGATGGCACCAATGGCGCTGCAGGCGGCTGAGACATCGGCGCGGGTGGGTTGGTGAGAATCGAACAGATCACCCGCCACCAGGATGAACGCGGCGCCCTGCTGCCGTGCCACCACACCGATGCGGCTGATGGCGGCGAGGCGCTCCTGACGCAGCAGCGCCCGCTTGTCGGGATCGCTGACGCGGGCATAGGGCTTGCCGAGCTGCCAGTCGGCGGTGTGGATGAAGCGCATGGAGATCGAGCTGCCCTGCTGGAAAGCACTGTCCCACCTTTGCTGCGGTCGCCGCAGAGCTGTGGTGCGAATGACCAGCGGCGGGCTGGTGCTGCGGACCCTCACCTGCAACACCTGGGGCGGATAGCCAAAAGCCAGCACCCATGGGGCGATCGTGGAGGTGTTCGGCCTGGAGCCAACGCTGCGAGACCCACCTGGAGATGCCGAAGCCAGCGGCGGCCCAGCACCGGTAAACCGGAGGCTCGCGGTCGATGCTCCAGTCGGCTGATGGCTGAAGCGCACCGGATGCGCAGGCGACTCGGCCGGCTCAGCCCTGCCGACGGCGCTCAACCTGGGCACAATGGTTGAGTCCCCTGTGAGACGCCTGCAAGCTGAAACCTGGTGCGCACACAGACAACGGATCAGCGTTGCGCGTTCGTCGAACTGTTGGCGAAACTATGGGAAAGGGGTGGTTGCGCGGTGATTGAATCAACCTTTGCAGCCAACCCAACCTCGCGGCTTCTGTTGACTCCGCCTTACAGCTGGTCAGATGTTTTCCTGACCTAATCGCTCGACCTTGGATCTTGAATCGCGCCCTTGATCAGACTAGTTCTGGTGTCAGGCTGCTGCAGGCCCGGCGCATGGCCGGGTGGACGCCGATGCCGATCTCTGTGGCGCAGATCAACAGCGAAACCACTGCGACGATGCCGTGGCCCTTGCCAATCAAAACCTGACGCCTGAGCCTCAGCGCTGCAGCAGCCAGCGCAGCAGCGACAGGCCGATGATCAGCCCGATGCCGGTGTTCCACAGCCAGGAGGGGCGCTCGGCCAACCGCTCCAGCCAGGCCGGCAGCTGATCACGCCACTGCTGCAGCGCCAGCACGGCCAACAACAGCAGCAGCAGGGGGATGCCGATCGCCAGCACGAGATCGCGAACCATCGGCACCCTCTCACTGCCTCAACCGTATCCAGCTCCAGGGATCCCGACAGCCACCAGCTCGAACCCGTGCTAGTACGGGTGTACGCATCTGGAGTGGTTCATGGGCGTCCCCCTCCCCCGGCCGGCGGCCCCGCCGGCGCAGCTTGAAATCCCAGTCGAGGCGTGGGCTGATCTCGATGCAGCCGTCCTGCGCAAGACCCGCAGCAGCAAGGTCTGCATGACCTGTCACTGGTTCCGGCATCAGGCCGGGGTGAACTGCATCCCGGTGCTCACCTGCCAGTTGCACCAGGGCCTGATCGCCCACGGCGAGCACCTCACCAGCCGCTGCCAGGGCTGGAGCGATGCCATGACCCACCAGCGGGGCTGGCAGCCCTGTGAACCCCAGTGGCTGCTGCCTGCCGCCGCGGCTGAGCGCTGAGCCACTTCAGAACCGGGAACCCGGCGTCTGCAGAACGGCCAGCTCCTGCGCGCCAGGCACCCGCCCTGATCCACGATCACCTGCACGGCGAACCCGGCTCGATTGCATCCATTGTGGGAGCAGCTGCCCTGGTGATTGCCGTTGTGGTGGTGGGTGCACGGATCCGGCTCGGTGGGGTGCACTGAACGCGCTCGATCCCCACAACAAAGCCCGGAGCGTTGGCCCCGGGCATTTGCCTGCTCAGCCATGGTGCCTGCCCATGGAGGGCGGGAGCAGCTGTGCGTTGTTTTGCTTGGCGACAGCCGTGATGGTTGTCAGATCAGGTGGTTTTCAGTTGTGGGGCGGAGCTGCCGGCGCTGGCACCTGGGGCCAGGTGTCGAGGGGGGATGTTCCACTGGTCCGGGGCACCTCAGGCGATGCAGTGGACGGCGGCTGGGGCACCAGGCCAACAGCCGTGCCGGGAACATCCGTGATCCGTTGAGAGTGTTGAAGCAGGGGCCGGATCGTCAGCGCGCTCCTCTCTGCTGCTCAGGGGGGCTGTCTTCCATCCGTGAAGCCTCCGAATCCCGTTGAGGCCACCATGCTCCCGCCGGCCCGAGCAGGCAACTCCTGCAGCGGCTTCGACACCGCTCTTCACGTGGGGCAACGGGACTTCATGAAGCCGGCATCACGGTGATGGGATCACCAGCAGCAGCAGGCGGTTGCCCTCTGGATCCAGCAGCCAGGCCTCAGCGCCGAACGGTTCCAGCCGCGGTGGCTCTTCTGCGCTGGCACCCAGATCCAGCGCCGTTGTGAACCAGGCCTGGAGCGCGGCAAGGGCGCCCGGCCCATCGGCCTGGCGTTGCAGACACAGCGCCAGGCGACCCTGCTGGCGCGGCTGCGGCCGGGTCGTTGATGGGGCGTAAATCTCCAGCCAGCCGCCGGCGGGCCAGGGGAGGCGCCAGTGCCCGCCGCTCAAGCCCGGCTGCGGCTCAACGCCAAGCACTACGCCATAGAACTGCGCCAGTGCGGCGGGATCATCGGCGGCCAGCACGATCGAGCCTGTGAGGGCGCTGGCCTGTTGCTCGGGCATCCCCAGCTCAACGGCAGAGGACGCCAGGACGCCCTACCGGCCGGATGCTGCTGAGGGCAGCACTGGGGCCGCGACGCACGCGCACGCGCACCGTGCAATGGGCTGGACCCATGTGCTCGATCAGGGCCTCGCGGGCCTCGTGCTGCAGCTCCTCAAGAGTCGGCGCAGAGATGCGGATCGGCAGGGTTTCAGCCCGGGCTTCCAGGTGGCCAGGGCGCTCTGCCTCCAGGCGGAACACGACTTCTCGCATGCGGGGTATCTCCTTCTTTCCGGCTCCATCCTTGGCCTGCTGAGACGTTCTGGCAGGTGCGGCCGGATACGGGGAACCGCCCCTGCGGACACCTGCCCTGGTTCTCTCAGGGGAGCCAGCCACACGCCGAGGTCAGGGGTGCCATCTCCTGCACGGCTTTGAGGAGGTACGGGAACAGGTACTCCAGCAAACCGCCAGAGCCGCAGAGAAGGCGTAGCTTGAACTTGAGGGGAGGGCCGGGAGCCAACCCGAACCTCACCCTCCCACAGAGTCCGGCCAGGGATCACCCGAGCCGGTGCGCACGACGGAGGTGCGCCAACGATGCGACACACAACCGTGAACGTGATGGCGTGGCGCGAACCCCATCCCGTAACCGCAGAGAGCGATACGCCACTTCTGACTCCCGCGTGTTGAAACCCCGGGCTGCATAACCCGGGTCGGGATCACAACCGAGAAGGTCAAGCCTTGAGCATCTCTTCTCCCAGAGGTGATCTCCACTCCTTGCCTGCCAGGCCCCAGACAGGCCATGCGTGAACGACAGACACCCGACCGGCAGTCCTTGGTGTGAGGAGGTGACCGCCGCAACCGGTGCTAAGGCGCCCCCCACGGGGCGCCTTCCTGTTGGCCATGGAATCCTCACTCTTCAGCGGAGCGACTTCGCAAGCCCATGGATCAGCGTTGCAGCTTGGAGCCCCCACAGTCCTGCCAGCTGTCGAGCAGACGCGCCAGCTCATCCTTCATGGTCCTGAGTTCGAAAATCCGCTGGTCAATCGAAGACATCTTGTCGGCAATGCTGCCTTTGAGCAGCGAACAATTGCAGACGCCCGAGCGACGCACCTCCAGGATCCTCACCAACTCAGGGATCGACACATCCATCGCCCTCAGGGCGCGAATGATCGCCAACTCAGCAAGATTGTCCTCATCAAACAAGCGGTATCCACCGGCGGAGCGATCCCTGGGCTGGAGCAGGCCCTCATCGCAGTAATAACGGATCGTCTTCACCGGCAGACCGGTGCGCCTGGCCACCTCGCCGATGCGAAGGCTGGGAGCGGGGTCTGCTGATCGGGATCCCTGGCGGGCCAAGGCACGAACCCTCCGCTGGGCAGAAGCTTCACCAGCTTAGGCAGCACCGGAATGCGAGGCAGCCTGGCCAAGAGTCTCCAGCAGTCGCGCATTACTAGAGACATTCGCTAAGATGAGTGTTCTGCAGGCCAGCCTGCGCTCGCACCTGTCCCGTGTCGATCCTCTCAAGTCTGTGGCCAGCCCGGGCGGCAGCCGCGATTGGAGCCCACCTGCTGTTCTCCGCCGCCGGCCTGGCCGCTCCAGCCGCAGGTTCGGGCGGCGTCCCGGCGATGTACGCCACTCAGGCAGAAGCGGAGAAGGCCGCCAAGCTCCACTTCAATTGCACCGGCGCCCACAAGATGGGAGATCAGTGGATGCCCTGCTCCCAGCACAGTGATGCCCAGGGTTCCGCGCACTCCCACTGAGGCCGAGAACTCCCATGGCCCAATGCGGCGACAAGCCCAGGCGGATCGCTTTCGGGGTGGCGCCCCTGGGCATCATCTCGATTGGCATCGTGCCGATGGGGATGGTGAGCATCGGCGTGGTGCCGATGGGGGTGATCAGCATCGGGGTGGTGGGCATGGGTGTGCTCAATACCGCCGTGGTGGGGATGGGGGTGGTGGTGGCTGGCGTCCATGCCATGGGGATCTGGTCACTCACCCCAGGCAATGAGCATCAACACCACAGCAACGGGGCTGCACAGCAGCTTCTGCTGGCCTACCCGAGCCGGCAGGTGGCCCTTCAGAAAGCACGTGAGCTCGGTTGCGAGGGCGTGCACGCCATGGGCGACCACTGGATGCCCTGCTCGGAGCATCCGGCACAACACTCCCCACACCACCACTGATTCATGAGAGCAATGCGCTACCTCAGCCTGGCTCTGATCCTTGCTCTGCTGGCCTCCACACCGGAAGCCCTGGCCTGCGGCGGCGGAGGCTCCGGCAGCTATCGCAAACCCGCCCGACCGGGCCAGCACCAGCATCAACACACCCCGGCGGTGCCATCTACCCAGCCGGAAACCACAACTCCCCCAGTCGCTCCCCAGTAGGAGGGCTTGGGGGAGCTGTGGCTTGCGCTCTGCGCAGACGAGCCTGGGATCAGAAGCGGAAGGTCGTCTTCACAAGGCCGCCGAACTGACTGAAGCTCTCACCGGCAGGTGTCACCTGCCCGAAGGGACGGCTGAGATAGATCAGGGCCGGTGTGACTGTGATGTGGTCCGTCACCTGGAATTTGTACCACCACTCCCAGACATAGTTCCCATCGTTGGGAGTCACACCACCGGTGAGGGCGGTGGCAAAGACGGGTTGGGCCACAGCAAAGCCGAAGTCATTGCCCTTGGCAAACACATCGGTCCACTGCAGACCCACCATCCAGGACTGGCTAGTGCTGAGGCTGCCGCGGGGTTGGGGCGTGCTGTAGGTGGTGCTGTTCATTCCCCATCCGAGGCTCAGGGAAGGCAGCCAACCGCTACGGAGCGGTTGCCAGAAAGCGCTCAGGCCCCAGGCACTGGTTGAGGCATTGATGTTGTGATCGATCGCGCTGTGGGTGAACGGGGTGGTTCCCGGAACGAACTGGGTCTCCGGTTGCACATAAGACCAGATGGCAGCCAGACCCCATTGCTCCTGCTGATAGCCAAGCTGCACGCTGCCGGTGGCGCCGGAATTCCTGTTGCCAAGGCCGCCGCCACCCTCCACCACCGAAACACTGGGATTGCCGCTGTCGCCGTTGGCGGCCACGTAGTTGCCACTGAGGCTGAAGCCATTGCTCTGCCACCACAACCCTGCACCAGCGCCGAGGTTTTTGCTGTAGGCCGCCGGCGCGCCATTCACCGTCATCACGTTGAGGATGGTGTCAGCCGGGTACACGCTGGGCCACAGCGCCAGCATGTCTTCCTGGCCGACGCGAGCGCCAAGGGTGGCCGTGAAGCCGCCACCGAGGGGCCATTGATAGAAGAGCTTGTCGATCCCCACGACATCGGGACCCGCGTCCTCCTCAAAGGCCACTTCCAGGGTGGAGAGCGCCAGAGAATGGGGCTCACCGCCAAACACGCTGCTGCCGAAGTTGCCGGCCCGCAGGTTGGTGCGGAGCAGATCCTTGCCGTTGAAGCTGGTATCGAACGTGAGCTGCAGATCGTAATTGAAGGTGGTGGCATTGGGCAGGAGCACGGGCGTCCGTGGACGACCCGTGAGATCATTCGGTGCCCGATTGACCGTGTTCGCCGCCGTGTTGATCGCCGATCCCGAGAAGGCATTGGCTCCCACCACAAACGTTGCCTGACCACTGAGCTTGGTGGTGGTGGAGAACTGGGTGGCTTGCAGCTCGCCCACCTTGGCTTCGAGGCCATCAACCCGGCCGCGCAGAACAGCGAGTTCTTTCTCAAACTCCTTGATCAGTCGCTTGAGTACGTCGGTGGTCTCACTGACGCGATCGAAGCAGGCGCTCAACAGTGCGGCAGCCTCGTAGCGGGTGATCGCCTGGCCACCCTTGAAGCTGTCGTTGGGATAGCCAACCACGCAGCCATAGCGGTCCACAAGGTTGGAGAGGGCCTGGTAGGCCCAATCGGTGGGCCTGACGTCGGAGAACTGGGAGATGGTGGTGACCTGCTCCTGGCTGGCGTACTGGCTCGCATCCGCCAGGTTGAGGCTGGCGGCGCTGGACGCCATGGGAGCCGCAAGACCGAGAACGAGGAACGAGCAACGCAGTGGAAGCATGGAACAGAGTCTCCGGACCACCGGGGGGCGCCTTGAGCGGGATGATGGTCGATATCTCCAGCCAGTTGCGGCTACTGGAGACTGTTGTGCTGGTTTGGTCACCCGGGCCCAGGCCCATGGAATCGCCCACGACGGCATCACCGCTGGATTCCTCCATCCAATCAGCGGCCCCGACCACCTGCTGCTGATCGCTGTGGGTCCGCCGCCTCCAGCATCTCCTCCCAGCTGCTGCTCTGGGGCTTGGTCGGAGCGTTCGGTGGCGGTTCACACCATGCTTCACAGCCCGGAGGCCCCGGCCGATGGATCCGCCGCTCTCTGGTGCTTAGGAGCTTCTTGGGGTCGGTGCTGGTGAGCAGCGGGAGCTTCCTGCTGCTGCGGTGCCTGCCCCTGGCCTGGACCTGAGGGTGAGCCTGCTGCTCGCACTCTGCGCCGGGTAGCGGGTGCGTACCAGCGCCGAGCTGGTGATCGGCCTGCTGCCGGGCTGGCCGTTCCGGCGTGAGCTGAATCCGGCCAGCGGCCACGCCGAGCGGCGGATCAGTCCTCAGGCTCCGGGCTGAGGGGCGGCAGCCGCCGCTCCACCTGCAGAAACACCAGCCAGGCCACACCGGCGCTGATGCCGCCGGTCCAGTCGTTGCGCAGCAGCTCCACCACCGCCACCGTGCTGGCGCCGATGCGCAGGCCGCGCAGCAGGAAACGACCCAGCTTCTCCAGGGTCTCCTGGTTCATCACCATGGGCTGGCGTCAGCGCAGAGTCGTTTCAGGTTGGCGGAAGGGCGGGGTGTGTCGCCAGTTGGGTGATCGCCTCGGGGGGAACGCCCACCTGCTGAGCGATCAGCAGCACCAGCTGCTCGAGTCGATCGAAGCGCTGCTCCAGAACCTGCAGCTCTGCGGCGCCAGCCGTGGCGATGGCCTTGCCGCCGGTTGCCCCACCCCTGCTGCCCTTGCTGGCCTTGAGCGGTAGTGCGCTGCGCAGGGGCGGACCATCGGGATGGCTGAGCAGGGCGTCCACCTGCTTCGGCACTGGCCCCTTGCTGAGGCCCGTGATTCCGCGTTGTTTGCAGAGCTCCCAGAGCACCTTGATCGAGAGACGCTCCAGCTCCTCGCGGCTGGCTGGGGCATCACCCTCCAGCAGCGCAGCAGGCGGGTTGGTGGCTGGGGTTTGGTCGCTCAGCTCCTGCTGCAACCCGTGGTAGAGGCGGGCATCGGACTGGGCCAGGTCCCGCAACGTGGCCCGCAGGGTGTCAGTGAGTTGTCCCATCGGCCGTGACCTTCTGATCCTGCTGAGCTGCTGAGCTGTCCATAACCTCCGCCGTGGCGGGGATCGACGGTTTCGTCTGAGTCACCAGGCCGCCCTGGCCATGGCCTGCCGAGCTGAGCGGGGGCAGATCCTTGGTCTTCTCGATGAACTCCTGGCGCTTCTGATCCAGCTGCACCACGCGTTCCTTGGTGTGAGTCCAGCGGTTGATGAAGCGGATCACGGCTTGAATCAGTCCGCCAAGGAAAGAACCACCTTGATAGGTCTTGCGGCCGAGTTTGTAGCGGCCGAATTCATTCACCAGATCATCGCCAGCATCTTCGAGATCGCCAGCAATCGCCGTGACTATCTCCAGCATCTGATAGATGTCTGTGCGAACGGAGGCTTCCCGTGCGGCCAGATCGAGCAGGCGTTGTTTGAGTTGTGCCGTTTCCTCCCGAGCCTTGTTGGCCAGGCTGCGGTGCTGGCCCCGACTGCGCATCGAGCTCTTGTAGCAGTTGCGCAACTGGAGATAGACACTGTTGAGATCGTCCCGGCTCAGGGGCTCGGGATCAGGCGGGAAATCCGAGGTGGGGGGTAGAAAACCCATGCGGCGGGCTATTCGGGAACAATCCTGCCTGCTGCTGCAGCCCGAGGCGACACGAATCAGAGTGCAGAACCATGCGCTCACTGCATACGCTCGGCGTGAGGGCTTGGCAGTTCTGGGCTCCTGGGCCGGAGGCCAAGGGCGCGGCGGCGGCCGGCAGGTTCACAGACCCTCATCAGGGCCTGGTCAGCTCGGAGCTGTTGCGGTGACGCCCTCGCTGAGCAGGCAGGCATCCCCCCCTTCCACGGGCCAAGGCGCAGGGCACCGCCTGCTCTTTCGCAGGAGAAAGCACCTGAATCGGCTTCAGGGGCCAGAAGCTGCCAGCAGCACACCTGAGATCAACGATGGACGTCTCCACAGACGTGGTGCCCCTCCCGGCACACCGCTACCGCCTGCCAGCCCTGCTGCAGGACATCCGCCTGCTGGATCTGCTGGAGATCAGTGGCACCAGCCTGGAGGTGAGCCGCATGTGCGGCATCAGCCAACCCACCATCAGCCGCCGCACGCGGGTGCTGGCGCAGGACTTTGCTCTGGAGGTGAACCGCCGCCGCCAGGTCGGCTGCTGCTACGGCACCTCCACCGCCATCCAGCTGTTGCGGCTGGGCTGCCGCGCCCATCGCCTCGCCGCCGGTGTGGCCCGTCTGGGCAGTGATGTTCTGCTGCAGCCGCTGCTGGCGGACTGCCACTGGTTGCTGCCCTCCCCGCCGCGGTTCCGACCGGTGCCCAGCTGGCTGGAGCTGGTGCGGCAGGGCGTCCTTGATGGCGCCCTGGTGTCAGGCCTGGGGTTCGGGGAGGAAGGACCACCACCAGCCGATGGCCTGGAGCTGCTGCCCCTGGGGGAGTGGCTGCTGGAGCTGGCCATGGCCCCGGAGCAGGTGCTCCCCAGCGGCGACCTGCCCGCCGTGCTGCTGCCGAATCGGGCCGTGGGCCAGGGCCTGCAGCGGGAACTGCAGCAGCGGGGCCTGGCCATCAAAATGGTTGGCAACACCTGCCAGACACCAGCCCACTGGCGGCAGCGCCTGCAGGGCAGCGCCGTGGCGATGCCCCTGCTGCAGCTGCAGCCGGCCCATTGGTGGCAGGGTCTGACGAGGCTGCCGCTGCCGACACCGCTGCCAATGCCCCTCTGGCTGGTGCTGCCGGCCGGCTGGCAGGAACAGCCGGTGTTGCGCCACACGGTTGAGGAACTGAGCCGTGAGGGCGGCTTGCAACAGTTCGAGGACTGGAAAGATGCGCCCCGTGCATAGATCCCAGGCTCGCGTTTCCAAGTGCTGCTGGTGTGCAGCCGCATCGCTTCCGCTGGCGGCAGACTGGCGGCAGCAGCCCCTCACCCCCATGCCTCCCGCCGCGGCAGGCGGTGAAACGATGACCACCGGCCAGGACGACCTCAACGCCGATCCCCAGGTCGCGGGGCGCCTGGGCCGCGCGCGAGTTGGCCTCGTCATGGCTGCGTTGATGGGCGACGCTGACCCGTTGCGGCTGCCTGGAGCGCACCCCGATCAGGAGTTCCAAGACTGATGCCCGAAGCCGTTCTTGCCCCCGGAGCCCGGATCGAGTGCCGCAGCGCCGAATGGCTGGTGCGCAGCCTGGGCCGCAGCTCAGATGGCCAGCAGGTGGTTGACGTGGTGGGGGTCTCGCCGTTCCTGCGCGAGAAGGAGGCCCGCTTCCTGGTGGAGACAGCGCCAGCCCTTCAGCCTGTTCCCCAGCCTCTGGAGCTACGTGGACACGGCGCTGGAGGCGGTGGCCGAGCAGATGGAGCGCCGCGGCGAGAGGCTGGATCTGCGCGCCGATCCTGATCAACAGCGCCTGGAGATCACCCCGCCCAGCGATCTGCAACGCCGCTACGACCGCTACCCACGGGAGCTGCAGCCGCCCCGGGGCCAGCGCCTGGTGCTCTCCACGGAGGTGGCCGCGCTGCAGCGGGCCCTTGAGCTGAGCCGCCGCCAGGATTCCAGCCGCCCGGAATTGGACTACCTCTGGGATCTGCACCCCCTGGTGGATTGGCTGGCGGATCGGGGGCAGATCACCTTTCCGCGCCACTGCGCACCGGTGTTGCAGCTGGGCGAAGGGCTGGAGCCCGGCGAGGTGGTGATGGTGCTGCTGGGCACGATCCCCAACCAGAAGGGGATGCCGGTGGTGCAGGAGTGGGTGGCGGTGCGCTTTGCCGGTTCTGGCCTGAACGTGGCCGCGGTGGAGCCGTTCGAGGCGGTGGCCCAGCGGCTGCAGCTAGGCCGCAAGCCCTATGCGAACCCCAATGCCGCGATCCCCTTGCACCTGCGCCAGCAGCTGCCCTATGCCGTGAAGCAGGCCAACGACTATCTCAACCGCTGCGGCCAGCAATGGAGCGAGCGGATGCAGCCGGAGCTGGAAGCCCAACGGGAGCGGCTCAGGCGGCTGCGGGGCCGCCAGGAGCAGCAGTTGCAGCTGAAGTTCGAGGCGAACCAGCGGCCCGAGACGATCAAGGAGAAGTGGCGCCTGGATGAGCAGAAGGCGATTCACACCCGCTTCGACGACCACGAACGCTTTGTGGCCGAGGTGATGACGATCGAGCCGGCCCCCTACCTGAAGGTGGTGGCGGTGCTGCACCGGGAGGCTGCTGGAGATCAGTGATGCAGGCTGAGAATCACCGCGATCTTCTGGCGCAGCGCCTGATCATCTCCCTTCTGCATCAGAGCGCCACCGCCTCGGCTTCCACTTCGGCCTGCAGCTCCGGCTTGAGATTGCGGCGCCGGATCAGGTCGACGCTGTGGTTAAGCAGCTCTTCCAGCGCCAGCTTCAGGTCAGCGCGATCGAACAGACTTGCCTGCTCCGGCAGATCCACCAGCAGGTCGATGTCGCTGTCGGGCCTGGCCTGGTCGCGGGCCACGGAACCGAACACCGCCAGGTTGCTGGCGCCATACCTCTCCAGCAGCGCATGCAGCTGGGGGGCGAGGGCTTTCAGCTCAGCCAGACGCATCAGTGTTCTCCAGCC
>JBEBCC010000134.1:0-2599 GCA_041158125.1 Cyanobacteriota bacterium | reverse complement strand
ATCGAAGTCTTTGACCCTGGCCTGCACGACACCAAGGACTTCCGCTGCGGCTGCGACAGCCAGGACAACTTTCTGCGCCGCACCGCCAAGCGCCACCAGCGTGATGGCTACACCCGGCTCTACGTCGCCACTGACGCCGCCCAGACCGGCGAACCTCGGGCCTGCCTGGGCTTCTACGCCATCAATGCCCATGCCATCAGCGTGGCCGACGTGCCTTTCGATGCTGCCCCGCGGGCACCGCGCTCGAACCTGATCCCAGGCGTTTTTCTCAGCCACCTCGCTGTCGACGGGAGACAGCAGGGCAAGGGGCTGGGGCGAATCCTGCTGGTGGATGCCATGCAGCAGTGCCAACGGGCGGGGCAGATCCTGGGTGTGCGGCTGATGGTGCTTGATGTGGCGGGCACCGCTGGAGAAGCGGAACGCGCTCGCCTCCACAGCTTCTACGCGTCGATGGGGTTCCGGCCCTTGCCAGGACGACCGGAACGATTGTTCCTCTCTCTGCGTGCCCTCCCACCTCTGCAATCGGGTGGATCAGGCATCAGAGGCGCAGATGTTTCCGGCTCCAGCCGGTGATCGTGGCCTCCATGTTCTCCAGGTGCCACTGCAGGGGCCCGCGGCCCTGAAGGCCTTGCCGCTCAAGGCACTCACGCGCATGAACAATGAGACCCATTACCCACAGGATGGGGAGGCGCCTGTGGATCGCTTCGACACCCACGACAGCGATCAGGCGCTCTCGCTTGCCCATGCCGTGCTCAGCTTCGTCTCAGTCGTGCTGGAGGTGGGCAGGGGCTCTGAGCAACGGACCCTCAACACTGATGGCATCCCTGGCGCCCAACCACGGTTGCGCAGGAGGGATGACACACGGGGTTCCTGAGGCCGAAGGCCTGATCCTGAGGCGGCTCGGAACCCTGACGGCCCTGGCGGCTGCAACCGGCGTGGAGAGTGGTGAGCCTGCGGCTCCAGCCCATGCAGCTCAGCCGCGGGGTTTGATCAGTTGCAGCACCTGAGGGCCGACGCTGCCGGCGCGACGTTCGCAATCGAGGGCCTGCAGGATGAGGCGTGCGGAGGACTCGACATCCCCGCAGGCCGCTGCTGCCTTGGCCGCCGCCTCATGGGCTGAAGCCTGGTGATGCAGATCCTGGCGGCGATCACCAAGCGCTGGCTGACCGATCGCTTGCATGCAGGGGATGACGTGCAAAAAGAAACAGAACGAGCTAGGGACAGGCGGATGGCACTGAGGGAAACTACAGCGCTAGCCGGAAGTCACGAACAAACCACAAGGGCTGAACCAGGCAGTGCAGCCTGCGCTCTCTGCGTGCATCTTAATTGGTGCGGTCGCACTGTTCGGTCTGTGGGCGAATCCAGATCGCGG
This sequence comes from Cyanobacteriota bacterium, assembly GCA_041158125.1. Classification (GTDB taxonomy): domain Bacteria; phylum Cyanobacteriota; class Cyanobacteriia; order PCC-6307; family Cyanobiaceae; genus Vulcanococcus. The sequence continues at coordinate 1,227 of JBEBCC010000134.1, read as the reverse complement.
TGAGCTGGAACACCCCAAACAATTCAGGTGCCGGGTTCCTCGCGATTGCCGCCGAGAGCAGCAATCTGAGCGCGCAGCTGGTTGATGCGATCGTCGTCGCCGCGGGTGATCGCGACGGCGAGGGCGAACTCCAGCTTTTCGAGCTGGTGGCCGCTCTCGGCGAAGCCACGGTGACGGCAGCCTGGTGTGACGCCTGCAGTCTCAGGCTGGTCGCGGTTGGTGCCGTAAGCGCTGCGATGGCTGTTTGTGAAGGCCATGATCCGCTTTCTTCCCATTGTGGCACCCGCGCGTGGCTGTCAAGCAGCCAGCGGCTGGTCCGCGTCGTCGGGTCCGCACACGGAAAGCTCCGGCGGCGCCAGCGAGGACTGACTGTCCTCCAGCAGGTTGCGGCAATCCGCCAGCAGCACCGCCACCTGATCAAGACGACGCACCTCCTCGGGATCCGGATCCACCGGCGCCTGCAGACCATCCAGCTGCAGGGCGATCGCCTCGAGCCGCTGCTCCAGCTTCACCAACCGCTGCGACAGCGCCGCCACGGTCTGCGCGAGGTCTTCGGTGGTGCGGGTGATCCGGAAAGACACCGATTCACCGGTCATGGCGACGGTTGCAACTGCACCGATGACACCACAACGGCGCCCCGTTCTCAAGCCACAGGCACCGACGGGGCTCTGCAGACTTGCCGGATCCTCCCCACGCGGGCCATGCCAGCACCCCTGAACCTGACGGCCTACCTGGTGGCGGGCCTTCTGGGGGGGCTGCTTGCCCTGCGCACCGGCATTCCGGCGGCGCCCCTGGCGGGCGCCCTGCTGGGGGCCGGGCTGCTGAGCATGTCCGGTCGGCTGGAGCCGGCGGCCTGGCCCATGGGCACACGCACCCTGCTGGAGATCGGCATCGGCACGGTGATCGGCACCAGCCTCAGCAGCTCAGCCCTGGCAGAGCTGCGCCAACTGTGGCGGCCGGCCCTGGTGATCACCCTGGCCCTGGTGCTGACGGGTCTGGTGGTGGCCCTGGCCTGCAGCCGCCTGCTGGGCCTCGATCCGGTGGTGGCCCTGCTGGGGGCTGCCCCCGGGGGCATCAGCGGCATGAGTCTGGTGGGGGCCGATTTCGGCGTCGGCGCGGCTGTGGCGGCCCTGCACGCGGTGCGACTGATCACCGTGCTCCTGGTGTTGCCGCTGATCGTGCGCCTGGTGCTCGGCCAGCAGGCCACGCCCCCTGGATAGGCCGCTG
>JBEBCC010000133.1:0-13363 GCA_041158125.1 Cyanobacteriota bacterium | reverse complement strand
CGCCGGTGCCGGGGGCGTTGGCGATCGCGACGCGACCGGCGGCGTAGACATCCATCAAGCCGCGCACCCCCAGCATCGAATCGCTGCGGAACACGGCGGGATCGAGGAAGTCATCATCGATGCGGCGATAGATCACATCCACCGGTTCCGGACCTTTCGTGGTGCGCATCCAGATGCGCCCGTCCTGGCACAGCAGATCGCGCCCCTCCACCAGGGCGATGCCCATCTGGGTGGCCAGGTAGCTGTGCTCGTAGTAGGCGCTGTTGTAGACGCCGGGGGTGAGCAGCACCACCCGCGGCTGCTCGCTCCAGGGGGCGAGGCTCTGCAGCGCCGCCAGCAGCTGGGATGGATAGCCCTCGCAGGAGCGCACGCGCACGCTGCTGAACAGGGCCGGCAGGATACGCTTCATCACCTTGCGGTTCTCGAGGTGATACGAGACACCGGAGGGACAGCGCAGGTTGTCCTCCAGCACCCGCCAGGTGCCGGCGCCGTCGCGCACCAGATCAAGACCGGAGATGTGGCACCAACGACCCCGCGGAGGCTGGAAGCCGTTCAGCTGCGGCCGCCAGCCCTGGGAGCTCTGGAGCTCATCGCGGGGGATGACGCCATCGCCGATGATCCGCTGCTGTCCATAGACATCGGCCAGAAACTGATCAATCGCCTCGATTCTCTGGATCAGACCGCGCTCCAGCCGGTCCCACTCGGAGGAGGCGATCAGGCGGGGGAGCGGATCGAAAGGCAGGATGCGCTCCCCCACCGCCGCCGAGGAGCTGTTGAGCCGGAAGGTGGCACCCTGGCGCAGCAGCAGGCGCTCAGCGCCGGCGTGATGCTGTTGCAGCAGCGGCAGCGGCACCCGATCGAGCGCCTCGACCAGCCCAGCCAGCCCCTGCCGAGGCTGGAGCGTGGCGTCGAAATACTCATCGAAACCAACGATGGGTCTGTACGCGGCGAACATTCGAGAGCCCAGATCCGCACACACTGACAAAGCAAGAGGATAGCTCTGGGTAGCAAATGGCACCAAAGTGCAGCACCTGCTCTACCCGCTCAGCCTGCCGCCGCCATCGGCCCCGCCGGCCGCAACGTCACCGCCGCGGCCTTGAGTTCGGGTTGGCGCGAGTGATCACACGACTCCTCGTGCATCAGCCGGTTGGCCTCGCAGTGGTTGGCCTGGCTCGCCCCCCAGTGCATCGGCAGGAAGACGGTGCCGGGGCGAATCCGCTCGCTGACCTGCACGCGGGCGGTGACGGCGCCGCGGCGGGAGATCACCTCCGCGGCTTCACCATCCACCAGGCCATGAACGGCGGCATCGCGGGGGTGCACCTCCAGCAGCGGCTCGGCATGCTGCTTGCTGACACGGGCCACATGAGCGGTGCGGGTCATGGTGTGCCAGTGGCCGAGGTAGCGGCCCACGGTGAGCACCAGCGGGTAGGCCCGGCAGGGGGGTTCCGCCAGGCCGCAGGGCTGCTCCGCCAGCAGACGGGCGCGACCGTTGGGGGAGGGAAAACGATGACCCGGCGGCGCAGTTGGGAATGGCGAGACCGGCTCATACAGCCGCGCCTGGCCGCCACCGGGCGCGGTACCGGCGGGGAAAGGCCACTGCTGGGGACCGTGCTCGGCGAGCAGCCCATGGCTGAGACCGCTGAGGTCGCAGAGGCGGCCGGCGGTGAGCGCCACAAACTCGGCATAGACCTCCGCTGCCGATCCATAGCGGAACTGATCGACAAACCCAAGGCGCCGTCCGAGCTCAGCGAAGATCGCCCAGTCGGGGCGGGCCTCGCCGGGGGGCTGCCGGAAAGCCGGGCAGAGGCTGACACGCCGCTCGGAATTGGTCATCACACCACTCTTCTCACTCCACTGGGCCGCCGGCAGCAGCAGATGCGCCACGGCGGCGGTTTCGGTGCCGGCGTAGGCCTCGCTGAGCACCACCAGCGGGCAGCGGGCCGCCGCCGCCTTCACCCGATCCAGCGAGGGCATGCTCACCAGCGGATTGGTGGCGGCCACCCACCAAAGGCCCAGCTCGCCGCGCTCCATCGCCTCAATCTGATCCCAGACCGTGAGCCCCGGCTCAGATGCGATCGCGCCAGGCGCAAATCCCCAGTGCTGCTCCACCCGGGCGCGGTGCTCGGGGTTGGCGACGGAGCGGTAGCCGGGCAGCAGCTGGGCGAGGCCGCCGACTTCACGGCCGCCCATGGCATTGGGCTGGCCGGTGAGCGAAAAGGGTCCGGCACCGGCGCGGCCGATCTGGCCACTCACGAGATGCAGGTTGATGATGCCGCTCACGGTGGCGGTGCCCTCGCTGCTCTGGTTCACCCCCATCGACCAGAGACTGAGCACACCGCTGGCCTCGGCCCACCAGATGGCCAGCTGGCGCAGGTCGGCTTCGGCGATACCGCAGAGATCGCTCACCCGCTGCGGCGTCCAGGCGGCCCACAGCTCCTGCAGGGCCTCGAACCCCTCGGTGTGGTCGGCGATGAAAGGTTGATCGAGGGCCTGCAGCTCCAGCAACAGGTGGCCGATGCCATGCAACAGCGCCAGATCGGTGCCGGGCGCGATCGCCAGGTGCAGATCCGCCGCCTCGGCGGTGGCGGTGTGGCGCGGATCCACCACCACAAGACGCAGGGCCTGCCTGAGCTTGCGCTTGCGCTTGAGCAGCCGCTGAAACAGCACCGGATGACACTCGGCTGTGTTGGTACCGATCAGCAGCACCAGATCAGCGATGTCGAGGTCGTCGTAGCAGCAGGGAGGGCCATCGGAGCCGAGGCTGCGGGCATAACCGGCCACCGCCGAACTCATGCACAAGCGTGAGTTGGCATCGAAATTGTTGCTGCCCAGGGCGCCCTTGAGCAGCTTGTTGGCCACGTAGTAGTCCTCGCTGAGGAACTGACCGGAGCCATAGATCGCCAGGCCGCCCGGCCCCTGGCTCGCGAGGGTGGCGCGAATCCGCGCCACCAGCAGCGTGAAGGCCCGCTCCCAGCTGATCGGCGTGAATGGTTGATCGAGGCTCTCGCGCCAGAGGGGCGTGGTGAGCCGATTGCGGTGCAGGGTTTCACCCACCGTGGCGCCCTTGACGCACACCTGCCCGAGCGAGGAGGGGTGATGGCGATCGCCACGCACCATCCAGATCGGTTCCTCCGCACCAGCCGCGGGCGGTTTCAACTCCAGCCCGCAGCCCACACCGCAATAGGGGCACTGGGCGCGGGCCGCAGCAACGGGGCGATCGATGGGAGCAGGAGCGGACGCAGCGGCCGTCAGGGGCTGATCAAGCAGAGACATGCATTGCACCAAGGCAGACCCACACTCCTTGTGGCAACCGCTACCGAAAGGCCGTGTCTGCACGACGGCAGCCGCGCGCGCAGGCCGCGCGCGAAGGATTCAGCCGCAAATCGCCGAGTGGTCAGCTCACCACTTGCGATAGGGCAGGAACTTGCCGTTCATGGTCACCACAACGCGATCGCCCTTGGGATCGGCCTGGCGATCAACGGTGAGCGAGAAATCAATGGCAGACATGATGCCGTCGCCGAACTTCTCCTGAATCACATCCTTGAGCGGCAGGCCGTAGACCTGCAGGATCTCGTAGAAGCGATAGAGCAGCGGATCGGTGGGCAGCACCGGATCGAGTGCCCCCTTGATCGGGTAAGTGGTGAGCTGTGCCAGCAGGCACTCGGCTTCGGCGGTGCCATCCAGCTCCAGGGCCGCCAGCAGGATCTGTGCCTCCTCGGGGCTGGCGGTGGCCTGTCCATGGATCAGGCTGGCGATCCAGACCTCATCCACCCCCAGCCGGGCGCCCAGATCCGCGAAGCTGAGGCCGAGGCGGCGCTTGGCGGCCAGCAGCGTGGCGGCGAGGGGCGAGTGAGCCATGGCAGAACAGTCAGCGCTGGGGCAGGAGCCGCTGGACCTTATGGAGCAGATTCCGGCCCACCGGGCGCCGTTGCTACAAAGCGGTGTGTCCGATCAGGCCCGCCGCCAGCCTGCCCAACCCCTGCGCGCCTGCCTGCTCAGCGGCGGCGAGAGCCGGCGGATGGGGCGTGACAAGGCCCTGCTGCCGCACCCGGAGGGCGGCACCTGGCTGGAGCGCACGCTGCAGCTGCTGAGCGCACTGGAGCTGCCGATCACCCTGTTCAGCCGCCACGAGGCCCATCGACAACTGGCGCGGACCTGGGCGGACAGCGGGGTCGGCACCGGGGTCGGCACGGAGGGACCGGCGGCAGCGGCAGCCCTGGAGGCGATCGCCGAGCCGCCGCCCTGGGAAGGGCCGCTGCTGGCGCTGCTGCGGCTGATCGAGCGCTACCCCGGCGAGCGGCTGTTGCTGTGCCCGGTGGACATGCCGACCCTCAACACCGAGACCCTGGCCGAGCTGCTGACAGCGGCGGCGGCCGAACCGACGGCGATCCACCTGGCCGATGACGGCGCCCGGCTGCAACCGCTACTGGCGGTGCTGCCGGCCTCACCGCGCCTGCAGGCAGACCTGGCGGCGGCGGTGGCCGGCGGCGAACGGCGGCTGCAGCGCTGGCTGACACGGCAACCGCACCGGGCCGTACGCCTCGATCCAGCCGCCCTGTGCAACTGCAACCGGCCAGAGGAGATCCCAAGAACCACCGAAGCCAGGCCAACCCTGACAAGCGGCGCAGCTGCCGGTGATGACAGGCCCAAGCGACCTGGCTGAAGCAAGGGCAAGGCAACTCAGCGGGAGCCATCAGAGGGCAGCGGGGCCGACCTGAGGCGAGGCGAAACACCACACGGCATCAAGGCCGATGGCTAAGGCATCCGGCCCTGCGCTGCGGCGGCAGTCGAGGCTGAATCCGCAGCCTGGGCCCGCACCAGCACCGGCACCCGCTTGAAGGCCGGTGTGCCGCTCTGGGGATCAACGACCGGGCGCATCAGCACGTTGGCCTCGGGGTAGAACATCAGCGCGGCGCCGGCGCGGATCTCGCCGGGGATGATCTCCACGTCCTCCAGCCGGCCCACCTCCCCTTGCACCAGTACGCGCTGATGGGCCCGCAGGCCAACGCGAGCCAGGTCGGCACGGTTCATCAGGATCGTGTGACGGTGCGGCATGCCGCGATACAGGTCGCCCTGCTTGTAGACAACGGTGTTGTGCTGGCCGTAGCTGCGGGCCGTGATCAGGCTGAGCACCAGGCCCGCCTCGCCGGGGGCCAGGCCGCCGAAGTGCTCCGGCCCGGGGAGGCTCAGGTCGGGCAGGGGTATGGGGGCCAGCTGGGCACGGCCGCTGGCGGTGGCGAAGCGCGGTTGATGCAGCACGCGACCCTGCACCTCAAACTCGCGGCGGCTCTGATCGATGCCGACCAGCGGTCCGTAGCCGGGCACCGTGCGGGCGATCAGCTCGCGCACGTAGGCGCTGTCGTGCAGACGGCGCCAGGCGATCGGCGCTTCCCCCAGCAAGCGATGCGCCAGCTCCGCCAGCAGCTCCACCTCGCTGCGCAGCTGCCCACTGCGCAGATGGGTGCGGCCCGGTTCATTGAGCCGCACCCAGTTGTTACCCGATTCCACCGTGGTGCGATGCGGTGTCTCGAAACGGTTGAAGACCGGCAGCAGCAGCGTCTGCCTGGCCCCCAGGCCGTGAAAATGGCCGGTGTTGGGCTTGGTGGCCAGGTAAACCACCGTATCGATCCGACCGATGGCGCGGGCCGCCTGCTGGCTGTCGGGGTTGGCGCCGTAGAGGTTGCCGCCGAGACAGAACAGGGTGTCCACCGCGCCAGCCGCGGCGGCCTCGATCAGGGCGCGGGTGTCGTAGCCCTGGCGCGGGCTGAGCGGCTGACCCAGCAGCGCTTCCAGCGCCTGGCGCAACGGTTCGCTGAGGTGCACCGTCACCCCCATCGACCCGAAGCCCTGCACGTTGGAGTGGCCGCGGATCGGCATCGTGCCGGCGCCGGGGCGACCGATGTGGCCGCTGAGCACGGCGGTGTTGGCGATCGCCTGCACGTTGTCGGTGCCATTGGCGTGATGGGTGATGCCCATCGCCCAGGCGAACACCGTCGCCCGCGACTCCTGGATCACCGCCGCCGCCGCCGCCAGCTCCTGGCGGCTGAGGCCACAGCAACGCGTGATCGTCTCCCAGCTGGTGGCCTCGATCTGGGCAATCACCGCCTGCCAGCCGTCGGCGTGGTTGTGCAACAGCTCCCAGGCGATGCCATCACGCTCCAGCAGGGCCTTCTGAATACCCAGAAGCACCGCCGCATCCGAACCGGGCACGGGTTGCAGGAACAGGGAGGCGATCTCCGCACCGCGCAGCATCGAGCGGATCGGGAAAGCGGGTGAGCCGAAGCGCAGCAGCCCCACCTCCAGCACCGGATTGATCACGATCACCCGCCCGCCGCGCTGGCGCAGGCGGATCAGTTCGTTCATCAGGCGCGGGTGGTTAGCCGGTGCGTTCGAGCCCACCAGCACCACGCAATCGGCCTGCTGCAACCCTTCGAGATTCACGTTCGAGGTGCCGCTGCCGAAGGCGCGACGCAGACCGATCGTGGAGGGGGCGTGGCAGAGGTCGGAGCAGTCGGCCAGGTTGTTGCAGCCGAGGGCACGCAGCAGCAGCTGCAGCAGATAGGCGGCCTCGTTGGAGGAGCGGCCGGAGCTGTAGGAGGCCAGGCGTTCCGGCGGGCAGCGGAAGGCCCGCTCCAGCAGCGCTAACACCTCGTCCCAGCCGATCGGCTCGTAGTGGGGGGAGCCGGGGCGGCGGATCAGAGGGCGATCGAGCCGGCCGAGGCGATCGCAGGCGGCAGAGCTGAGCTGCTGCAGCTCCGCCAGGCAACGGCCGGCGAACACCGATGGATCCACGGCCGGTTGCAATTCGGCCTGAATCGCCTCGACGCTCTTGAGACAGCGCTGCAGCGGTTCGCCCAGCTCATCGCGGAAGCCACCGTTCTGCCCACCGGTGCCCCAGGCGCAGGACAGGCAGGCGCTGTGGTGGTTGAGGGTCTGCCAGAGGCGCGGGCCTTCGGACGAGAGGGTGGCGCGGGCCCAACCATCGATCAGGGGCCAGCCGCCGCCGCTGGCGGGCAGCTCGGGATCAGCCATGACAACCGCGACGGCGGTGGGGCGGCCAGCCTATGGGCATTTCGCAGGCTCTAGGGTCGCGACGATGGCAGTGCCGCAGCCCCTGGATTCGCTCGGCCGCCCCCTCGGGGTGCTGCGGCTGTCGCTGACGGCCCGCTGCAACCTGGCCTGCCCCTACTGCCTGCCGGATGGCCAGGAGCCGCCGGGGCTGCTGACCCTGACGCAACGGCAAGCGGTGGTGGCGGCGGCGGTGGCACTGGGGGCCGGCAGCCTGCGGCTGACCGGCGGTGAACCGCTGCTGCAGCCAGGGCTGGAGGCCCTGATTGACAGCGTGCAACCGCTGCGGCGCCAGGGGCTGCGCGAGATCGCGCTCACCAGCAACGGCACGCTGCTGAGCGCCGCCCGGGCCCGGGCGCTGCGCCAGGCGGGGCTGGATCGGATCACCCTCAGCCTCGACGGCGCCGATGGCGCCAGCGTGGCCCGCATGGCCGGGCTGAAGGATGCAACGGCCGGCGAGCGGGCGCTGCAGGCGGTGCTGACCGCGATCGAGCACGCCCGGGCGGCGGGGTTTGATCCCGCCACCGGGGCTCTCAAGCTCAACAGCGTGATCCAGCGCAGCCGCAACGACGATCAACTGCTGCCGCTGGCGCAACTGGCGCGGCAGCGGGGCCTGGAGCTGCGGCTCATCGAATACATGGATGTGGGCAACCGCAACGGCTGGCGGCCAGCGGATGTGGTGAGCGCCGCCGAGATGGTGCAGCGCATCGGCGAGCGCTGGCCGCTGGAGGCGCTTGGCCGCCCGGGCCACAGCACCGCCGGCCGCTGGCGCTACCGAGATGGTGCCGGCCAGCTGGCAGTGGTGGCCTCGATCAGCGCCCCCTTCTGCGGCGACTGCAACCGCCTGCGCGTCACAGCTGACGGTATCGCCTACACCTGCCTGTTCGCGGCCGCCGGCAGCGGCCTTGATCTGCGGCCCTGGCTGCAAGCCGACAGCACGGAGGCCGATCTGCGGCAGGCGCTGGCGCAGCTCTGGCGCCGGCGCGCTGATCGCTACAGCGAGGAACGCCACAGCACAACCAGCGACAGCTCAGCCCGACACGCGGAGATGGCCTATCTGGGCGGCTGAGCAGAATGGCTGATCGCAGCGGATCGTGACGCCCGGCGGTCAGTCCCGGGCACGCTGCCTACGGTCCGGCCTAGACCCCCCGGCCCGCAGCGATGACCGAACTCGGCAAATGCCCCTTCAGCGGCCGGGTGAGCGCCGGCCGCGGTCCGGCACCGCGGGACTGGTGGCCGCAGCAGGTGAATGTGGCGATCCTGCATCAGCACAACCCGGCCGGCAATCCGCTCGGGCCGGAGTTCGATTACGCCGCCGCCTTCGCGCAGCTCGATTACACCGCCCTCAAGCGCGACCTGCTGGCCCTGATGACCACATCACAGCCGTGGTGGCCGGCTGACTGGGGGCACTACGGCGGCCTGTTCATCCGCATGGCGTGGCACAGCGCCGGCACCTACCGCAGCGCCGATGGTCGCGGTGGTGCCAGCACCGGCAACCAGCGCTTCGCGCCGCTGAACAGCTGGCCCGATAACGGCAACCTCGATAAGGCGCGCCGGCTGCTGTGGCCACTCAAGCAGAAATACGGCAATCGCATCTCGTGGGCCGATCTGATCATCCTGGCCGGCACCTGCGCGATCGAATCGATGGGGCTACCCAGCCATGGCTTCGCGGCTGGTCGGGTCGACATCTGGGAGCCGGAGCAGGACATCGACTGGGGCACAGAAACCACCTGGCTCGGTGATGAACGGCACAACGCCGAACAGGAACTGGAGCAGCCGCTGGCAGCGGTGCAGATGGGGCTGATCTATGTGAATCCGGAGGGTCCGAATGGGGTGCCCGACCCGGTGGCCTCCGGCCGGGATGTGCGCGAAACATTCGCGCGGATGGGCATGAACGATGAGGAAACCGTGGCGCTCACCGCCGGCGGCCACACCTTCGGTAAGGCCCATGGCGCCGGCAGCACCGACCTGGTGGGTCCGCCGCCGGAGGGGGCGCCGCTGGAGGCGCTGGGCCTGGGCTGGCACAACCGCCATGGCAGCGGCAGCGGCGCCGATACCACCACCAGCGGCATCGAAGGGGCCTGGAAGCCGCATCCCACCCGCTGGGACATGGGCTATTTCGAGATGCTGTTCGGCTACGAGTGGGAGCTGATCAAGAGTCCGGCCGGCGCCTGGCAGTGGCAGGCGAAGGATTGCCGCGAGGAGCACCTGATCCCCGATGCCCACATCCCCGGCCTGAAGCATCCGCCGATGATGACCACCGCGGATCTGTCGCTGCGCTTTGATCCGCTCTACGAGCCGATCTCACGGCGCTTCCTGGAGCAGCCGGAGGCCTTCGCTGAGGCGTTCGCCAAGGCCTGGTTCAAGCTCACCCACCGCGACCTGGGGCCCCGCAGCCGCTACCTCGGCCCGGAGGTGCCGGCCGAGGAGGAGCTCTGGCAAGACCCGATCCCCGCGGTGGACCACCCGCTGGTGGATGAGGCGGCGATCGCAGCGCTGCGACAGCGAATCGCGGCGGCGGGGCTGACGGTGCCGGAACTGGTGGCGACAGCCTGGGCTTCAGCCTCCAGTTTCCGCGGCTCCGATCAGCGCGGCGGTGCCAATGGCGCCCGTGTGCGCCTGGCGCCGCAGAACGGCTGGGCCGTGAACCAACCGGAGCAGCTGCAGCGGGTGCTGGCCCACCTGGGTGAGATCCAGGCCGCGTTCAACGGTGAACGCACGGATGGCATGCGCGTGTCGCTGGCGGATCTGATCGTGCTCGCTGGCGGTGTGGCCGTGGAGCAGGCGGCGGCGGCAGCGGGCGTGGCGCTGCAGGTGCCGTTCGCGCCGGGGCGGATGGATGCCAGCCAGGCGCAAACCGATGTGGCCGGGTTCGCGGTGATGGAGCCGCAGGCCGATGGCTTCCGCAACTGGCAGAAGGGCCCGCTGAGCGTGGGCGCCGAACATCTGCTGATCGACCGCGCCCAGCTGCTGGGGCTGAGCGCCCCGGAGCTGACGGTGCTGGTGGGCGGCCTGCGGGTGCTGGGCGCCAACAGCAACGGCGTGCGCCACGGCATGTTCACCGAGCGGGTGGGGGTGCTGAGCACCGATTTCTTCGTGAACCTGCTCGATATGGCCATCAGCTGGGGCCCGGCCGCCGCCGATGCGGGCGGTGAGCTGTTTGAAGGACGCGACCGCAGCAGCGGCAACCTGCGCTGGACCGCCACCCGGGCTGATCTGGTGTTCGGCTCCCACGCGCAGCTGCGGGCGATCGCTGAGGTGTATGCCCAGGCCGATGGCGGCGAGCGGTTCGTGCGCGATTTCGTGGCGGCCTGGGTGAAGGTGATGGAGGCCGACCGCTTCGATCTGAAGCGCTGATGCTCAGAGCCAGTGCCGGGGGTAGGGCATCGCACCCGGCACCCAGCGGCTGAAGGCCCAGGCCAGCAACACCAGCAGCAGCGACCCCACCAACACCGGAAACAGCAGAAAGCTCCAGGACACACCGAGAAAAACGGTGAGAAAGGCCAGGCCACCGGCGGGCGGATGCAGGCAACGGAGCTGCTGGCCGATCAGGATCGTGAGCGCCACCGCCAGGGCCAGCACGACAGGGCCATCACCCAGACCATGCTGGAGCAGCACACCCACCAGGGCCCCGAGCCCATTGCCGATCAACAGATTGCGGGGCTGCGCCAGCGGACTGGCGGGGTAGCCAAACAGCAGCACGCAGGAGGCACCAAGCGGCGCCACGATCAGCAGCTGGCCACTCCAGAGCGACAGCAAGCCCATCAGCAGCAGGGCCGCTAAAGCGCCGATCGCCGTGATCGCCACCTGCCGCAGGCGAAACCGAGGCTGATAGGCCCGCCCCAGCTGGCGCTGCTCGGCGATCCAGCGCTGCATGCTGCTCCTGCTCCCCAGCAGATGGTGTCCGCGATTCGGGTCCACTTTCGTCAGGCAGGGGGGCTGGGATGGTGTTGACGGTTACCGATCGGGGGGCTGGATGGCGGGCATGGCCGCCGCTGGATCTACGGCGTCAGCCGACAGGGCCGGATCCAGGGCTGCGAGTTCATCCTTGACCTGGCCTGAACTCTGCTCGAGGAGCACCTGCCGCACTGAGGGATTGCCGGCATCGGCGGCGCATGGGATGCCGCCGCCTGGCGTTCCAGAACGCCGTGATGAGCAACTGGCGGAGATGCAGGGATCCTCTCGGCTGAGCACAGCGACCTGTTCGATGGGCTGGCCCACGCGGCCTGTGCCGTGCCACCCGTACCGCGCCAAAGCCGCTCCCAGCAGGCTCGCCTCTCGCTCCACGCCCGCTTCAGCAGCAAGCAGCTGCTGTTCCCCGACTTCGTTCTCCAGCACCACATGACCAGCGCCATGCAGGACCTGGCCCAGGAGAAGCGCACCCCACTGTGCGGCTCCGCCACCAGAACTACATCGCCGATGCCGTGGCCGATCCTGGCCAACCGGAAGCGCTCGGCCCACGAACGGTTCGCAGCCTTGCCGCGGCATCCCTACGAAGCAGCTGCTTGAGGCTTGCGCCGGCAGCCGTGGTGACAGCCAAGCCTCGACCTCACCAATTGAGGTCATGGATCCGGTCGTATTCCGGGAACAGCTTGTCGTTATCCATGCCGGACATAGCCAGCACTGTCACGCCGTTAGAGACACATTGGAAGCCGGCCACGACGCCGATATCGGTGCGGTCACCGGAGATCCAGGCCGCAGTGCCGTCATCACTGGTACTTTCTTCGACGGCGCTGACATAGCCATTGCTATTCAGAATCGAGCGAGCATTGGCAATACAGGCGGTGACATCCTGCCCGCCAGTCTTATTGGAGCTACCCGTGTAGATATAGGGCGTTGTGGGAGTCGCCTTGAACAGCTGGCCACTACGCAGCCGCTCCACAAACGGCTGCAACTGACCACAACCCGACAGGCCCATGCCGAGCAGACCGAGTGCAGCGAAGGCGCCAAGCGAGCGAAACGAGCAAGCGGCCATGACGGAATGGCAAACGATATGGGCAGGAATCTAAGCCAGCCGGAAGACACCGCGTCGGCAGCTCCAGCCCGGCCCATGGATCAGCCGGTAGTCTTATGCGACGTTTCTTGCACCCCCATGCAACAAGTGATTGAGGTGACGGCATTGACGCCCGTCGAGGCCGAAGCCTGCGGCATCCGCGAAGGCGTGCTGTTGGCCAATGAGGCGATCGCATGCGCTTACAAGGGCATCCGCGACATGCTGATCATCACCAGCAAGCGCCTGCTGCTGGTGGACAAGCAGGGCATCACCGGCAAAAAGCAGAAATACCTCTCGATTCCCCTCAGCAAGATCAATGCCTTCTCAGTGGAAACGGGTGGCACCCTGGATCTCGATTGCGATGTGGACATCTTCGTATCCGGCATGGGCTATGTGCATGCCGAGATCATGCGGCCCACCAAGAATATCGATCCCCTGATCGATACCCTCAACAAACTGCTGTTCTGAGCCGCCGGCGTGGGCGGCTCCGCTCAGTCCGCCGGCTCCGTCAGTCGCGGCAGCAGCTGCACCAGGTTGCAAGGGCGGGTACCGCCATCGAGCTGAGCGCTGATCAACCGATCCCAGGCGGTCTCAACCGCATCGAGCGACCCCGGCAGCACGAACAGCACCGTGCCATTGGCCACGCCCGCCAGGCAGCGGCTCTGAAGGCTGCTGGTGCCGATCGTCTCGAACGAGAGCACGCGGAACAGTTCACCGAAGCCGTCGATCGTTTTATCGAGCAGCGGCGCCACCGCCTCCGGCGTGCCATCGCGGCCGGTGAGGCCCGTGCCGCCGCTGCTGATCACCACCTGCACGCCCGCATCAGCGATCCAACGGCTGACCACGGCGCGAATCTGGTAGCGGTTGTCAGGCACCATGGCGCGCTCCACCAGGCGGTGGCCGGCCGCCTCCAGCCGCTGCTGCAGGGCATCACCGCTGCGGTCATCCGCCAGGGTGCGCGTGTCGGACACGGTGAGCAGCGCGATCGCCAGAACCACAGCCAGCACCATCCAGGCCAGGGGCATGGTCGCAGAACCGGCGCCCTGGCGGCCGAGCCTCGCGGCTGCACTGCCTAGCGTGGCGGCCATGACCGCACCCGCTCCCCAGCTGCAGCTGCGCCTGTTCGCCAGTCTGCGCGAGGCGGCCGGCTGGGGGGAGCGCCCCTGGCCGCTGCAACCCGATGACACACCGGCCCAGATCTGGGCGGCCCTGGGCCTGCCCGCGGCGCTCGGTTCGGTGCGCGTGGCGATCAACCAGCGCTTCGCCGCCGCCGATACGCCCCTGCACCCGGGCGATGAGCTG
>JBEBCC010000132.1:0-4137 GCA_041158125.1 Cyanobacteriota bacterium | reverse complement strand
GGTTGGTCGATTTTCATGGACGCAGACATGCTCTGCCAAGGGGATATCACTGAGCTCTGGGATCTACGCGACGAGCGCTACGCAGTACAGGTTGTTCAGCACAACCACCACTGCTCATCTGGCCGGAAGTTCCAAGGCATGCCCCAGAGCCCTTACCGCCGTAAGAACTGGTCATCAGTCATGCTCTTCAACTGCGCACGATGCAAAGCTCTTTCACCGCACTATGTGAACACAGCTAGCGGGCTAGAACTCCATCAGTTCACGTGGACCAAGACCGAAGAGATCGGCGCTTTACCACCGCAATGGAATGTCCTGGTTGGCGTTCAGGAGGTTCCTGCTGATGCTCGCCTCTTGCACTACACGCTCGGCGGACCCTGGTTCGATGACTGTCGCTCGATGCCGAGATCAGAGCTTTGGGAAACAGCCCGACAAGCACTCAATCACCCTCTACCGCTCTAACGCATGATCCTCAACACATCATCGCTTCAGACACCACAATTCAAAAGCTCCATTTACCTCGACGCCTACAGCCGCATCAACGGCATGGTGGTTGTGGGAGAAGGTCTGGCGGACCGGCACTTCCGCCTCCTCGCCAGGGCCATTCCGGAAGACCAGCAGGAGCTGGAGAGGCTGGCGGCTATGGAGGGCCGCCACGCCAGCGATTTCGTGGGCTGCGGCCGCAATCTTGGGGTGAAGCCCGATGTGGGGTTAGCCCGGCAGCTCTTCGCGCCCCTGCACGCCCTGTTTCTGGAACGCGACCGCGCGGGCGATCTGGCCGGCTGCCTTGTGATCCAGGGGCTGGTGGTGGAGTGCTTCGCGGTGGCGGCCTACCGCCACTATCTCCCCGTAGCCGATGCCTATGCGGCACCGATCACCGTGGCCGTGATCGCGGACGAGGGGGAGCACCTCGGCTATGCCGAGCACTGGCTGCGGGAGCGTTTTGCTGCCGTGGAAACGTCTGCCGCCGCGATCGCGAAGCGGGCTCTGCCGATCACTCTCAGCATCTTGCAGAGCCTCGCCGCGGACCTCCAGGCGATCGGGATGGATCCGATCGAGCTGGTAGCCAGCTTCAGTGAGCTCTTTCAGAGCGCGCTGGAGACGATTGGCTTCGAGCCGCCTGCGGCCCGGCGGATTCTGGCCGGGGCCGCAGCGGCCATGGTCTGAGCGACGCTTAGCCGACGTTGGCCAACGGCGCCGGAGCAGGAAGCTCCAGCGCCTCACCCATCAGCCAGGCGCTGCTCAGGCTGATGGGTTGCAACTGCCCCCCGAAGCGCAGCTGCAACCACTCCGCCGCTCGCGGTTCACGGATCGCCAGAGCCTCGTTGCTGCCCGCGCTGAGCTCTAGACCGCAAAACCGGAGCTCGGCGAGGCGCTCCGGCGACAAGTACCAGAGGCCGCCGCTGCCATCGCCGAGATGGTGGCGGCGCTCCTGCATCAATTCGCGCAACTGACCATCACCGCTGAGCTGGCGGCTGGGGGCCAGCAACAGCTGCACATCAAGCTGCGACTGGAACGGCTGAGAGGCGAAGGGATGAGCCATCGGCACGGTTGCAACGAAATCGCAACCAGAGAACTGCTGAACAACAGTAGCGTTATAACGTTGACTTAGTTCGCATCGCGGTACCGCGGTTGCATCCATGCTCGATTCCACGGCTCAGCTGCCTTCGATCTCCGACCACGCCGGCCCCGCCGACGCCCAGCTGCGCAAGGGCTTCGGCCCGCGGGTGCGCAAGCTGCATGCCCGCATCGGTAAGGCCCATCACCAGGCGGAGGGCATGGTGTTCTCACGGGCCCTGCTCAACGGCGAGGCTTCGCCCCGCCAGTTGGCCGCCTTGATGCGGGCCCTGGCACCGGCCTATGCGCTGCTGGAGCAGGAGGGGCCTGAGCTGGCCTCCGCCCTCGGCGCCGGCTCGATCCCCTGGGCGGCCCTGGGGCGCAGCACTGCTCTGCAACACGATCTAGCCACGCTCACCATGGTGGAGGCCACACCCCCATCGGCGGCCGCTGCGATCTGGCTGGAGCAGCTCCGGCTGCTGGCCCGCCAGGCTCCCCATCGCTTCATGGCCCATGTGTATGTGCGCTACGGCGGCGACCTCTCCGGCGGCCAGCAGCTGGGGGAGCAGGCCGACGCCATCCTGCGCAGCCACGAGCTACCGGCCCTGAACTTCTGGGCCTTTGATCAGGATCTCTCCACCCTCAAGCATCAGCTTCACGACGGCTTCGAGGCGATGGACCTCTCCACTGAAGAAGAGGAGGAGCTACAGGAGGAAGCCGTTCTGGCCTTCCACACCACCCAGCGCTTGCTGGCTGAGCTGGCCCAGCTGGTCTGAACCGCCTGCGCCATTGATTCACACGCCCACCCTCCACCTCTGCCATGCCTGCTGCCACCACCACCACCCTCAGCCCGATCGAGCTGCTGCTCAAGTACGACAAGCCGGTCCCCCGCTACACCAGCTACCCCACGGCGGCAGCCTTCACCCCGGCGGTGGGGGAGGCGGAGCTGCGGGCGCAGTTGGCTCAGCCCACCACGGCGCCGTTGTCGCTGTATGTGCATGTGCCTTTCTGCCGCCATGCCTGTTGGTACTGCGGTTGCAACCGGGTCACCACCCAGCTGGGCTCGAAGGTGGTTGCGCCCTACCTCGCTTCCCTGGCCAAGGAGCTTGAGCTGATCACGGCCGCGATGCCACAGCGGCGACGCCTGGCCCAGCTGCACTGGGGCGGTGGCACGCCCAACTATCTCAATGCCGACGAAACGCGGCAGCTCTGGCAACTGATCGAGCGCCATTTCGATATGGAGCCGGATCTTGAGGCCTCGATTGAGGTGAACCCCGAATTCCTCAGCCGTGATGCGGTCCTGCAGCTGCGTGCCCTGGGCTTCAACCGCATCAGCTTCGGCATTCAAGATGCCGACCCTGAGGTGCAGAAGGCGGTGAATCGGGTGGTGCCCGCCGAGCAGCTGCGGCGGGTGATGGGTTGGCTGCGGGAGGCAAACTTCGCGAGCGTGAACGTGGATCTGATCTGCGGCCTCCCCCTGCAGACCCCCGATCGCTTCCGCACAACCCTTGAGCTGGTGCAGGAGCTACGCCCCGATCGCATCTCGCTCTTCTCGTTTGCCTATTTGCCGCAGCAACTGCCACTGCAACGCAAGATCGCGGCTGATGATCTGCCCAGTCAGCGCGAGCGGATCGTGATGCTGGAGGACGCCCAGCGGCGGCTCTGCTCCGGTGGCTATGAAGCGATCGGCATGGATCACTACGCGCTGAGCGGCGACCCCCTGGCTGCCGCCGCTCGGGACGGCCGCTTGCATCGCAATTTCCAGGGCTACACCACGGGTGGTGAGCTGGAGTTGTTGGGGGTGGGCCCCACCGCCATCAGTCAATTTCCCCATCTGTTCGCGCAAAACGAGCGCGACCTGAAGTCCTACAGCGCCGCACTGAGCCAAGGGCAGCTTCCAGTGGAGCGTGGCCTGGTGGTGTTTGATCCGGACCTGTTGGAACGGCGTGAGCTGATTCGCCAGGTGATGTGTGAGTTCGCCGTGGTCCTGGATCTGCAGCGCTACGCATCGGAGTGGCATCAGCTGCAGGAGCTGGCGGCTGATGGTCTGGTGGAGCTGCGGCAGCAGCAGGGCATAGGCCGGGTGCAGGTCACGACCGAAGGCCGCTGGTTGATCCGTACGATCGCTGCGGTGTTGGATCCATCGCAGCGTCAGCGCGCCAGCGGCTCAAGGCTGATTTGATGCAACAGACCAACGCGCTCAGCTCCCCATCGGGATCAAGCAGATCGAAGCCGGCGCAGAGCAGGTCGCTGCACCACTGAGGCGGATCCAGCGTCATGGCCGTGGCCAGCAGAAAGCCCCCAGCCGGAGCCGGGGGCAGGGGTTCTCATGCGCGGGGCCGTGAGCCCTGGGATGACGTCAGGCCATCAGCCCTCCACCTTCACGGTCACGGTGCTGACCTTGTTGGCCTTGGGAGCGGTGACGGTGAGCAGCCCATCGCGGTAGACGGCCTGGAGCTGCTCGCGCTCGATGGCGACAGGGAAGCGGAAGCTGCGGCTCCAGGTGCCGTAGCGGAACTCGCTCAGCAGGGGAGCTTGCTGCGAAGAGCGGGCCTTGTCGGGCTGGGCAGCAGCCTCGGCGGT
>JBEBCC010000131.1:0-33655 GCA_041158125.1 Cyanobacteriota bacterium | reverse complement strand
CCCGATGATCAGGGCCCCCGCAAGGGGGCTTTTTTTTGTTCGCTGCGTGGGTGCCGCTGCCGGCAGTTGGTGGCCGCCTCCAGCGACCGGCAGCGGGCGTTTTGTTGCTGATCGCCCAGCTGGGCTCCTCTGCGGGTGCCTGGCGGTGGCAGCATCCGCACAGCTTCGCTGCGTTTCGCCATGGTGGCCGCCGGCATCGCCGACCAGCCGGGTTCCGGCAATGGGGATCCGATCAGCGAGGAGGAGGCTCTGCGCCGCCTGCGTCTCAGCGACGACCCCTCCGCGCAGTACTACGCGGCCTGGTGGCTGGGGCGCAATCGCAGCAGCCATCCCGATGTGGTGCCGCTGTTGATCCTGGCCCTGCGCCAACGGCGTCCCCGTGATCCTGGTGCTGGTGTGGAAGAGAACGCGGTGGCTCGCAACGCCGCCCGCGCCCTCGGCAAGCTCGGTGCCGCAGCCCATGCGGCGATCCCCGATCTGCTCGCCACCCTGGATGACGACGACCACGGCCTGCGTGAAGCCGCCGCCCGCGCCCTCGGTGAGCTGAAAGCGGAGCAGGCCGTGGAGCCCCTGCGACGGCGGCTGGCCAGCGGCCCCGCCGTGGCTGGGGCGCAGCAGCCCGGTACCCCACGGCTGGTGGAGCCCTGCGAGGCGCTGCTGGAGGCCCTGGGTGACATCGGTATTGCCGATCCAGCGGTGCTGGCGGTGATTGAACCGTTCGTGCAGCATGAGCGACCGCTGATTCGCAGCGCCGCCTGCCGCGCCCTGCTGCTGCTCACCGGTGCGGACCAGTGGGGGCAGCAGCTGGTGGCTTTGCTGCAGCACCCGCAACTGCAGGTGCGGCGCGCCGCGCTGATGGACCTGGGCGCCGCCGGTTGGCGGCCGGCCCTGGAGCCGATCGCCGCCACCCTCGCTGAAAACAGCCTCAAGCTGATCGCCCTGCGCGGTCTTGCGGAGAGCCGCCCCACGGCGCTGCCTCACGACGAGGCCGCAGAGGCCGTGCTTGCGGTCATGGACGCCCTGCTCTGAGGCCTGGGGTTCTCACCTCCTGCCGCACCACAAACCATGGCGCCGCTGTGCGTGCGCCCCCGACTCCTGTTCGCGATGACAGCGCCCCCCCCCGTGCTTGTGACCTCCGCTTCCTCTCCGGTCAGCCTGGATCCCGTTGTGGTTGCTCTGGTGGAGGCCGTACAACGGGCGGATAGTGCCCTGCAGCTGCTGCAGGCCACCCAGGCCCTGGCGGCGGCCGCCCACCCGGATGCCGCCGCCTGTCTGGTGGAGGTGCTGGGCTTCAACAATCCCGGCGCGGCTGTCGCGGCCGTGGATGGTCTGATCGCGATCGGTGCGCCTGCCGTGGCGACGATCCTCGCCAACATCGATGGCACGAATTACGGCGCCCGCGCCTGGGCGGTGCGCGCCCTGGCCGGGATCGGCGATGTCCGCGGTCTGGAGGTGCTCGAGGATGCTCTCGGTCAGGACATCGGCCCGAGCGTGCGCCGTGCCGCCGCCCGCGGCCTGGGCCAGTTGCGTCTGGAGGCCCTTGACGCAACTCAGCGACTGTCCATCGCCGCCCGTTGTTTGCAGGCCCTGGTGGAGGGATGTCGCGACGGTGAATGGGTGGTGCGCTATGCCGTGGTGGTTGGGCTTGAGAGCCTCTCGCCTGTGTTGCAGGCCCCGGCGGCGCAGGAGCGCCTGCTGATGGCCCTGCGCAGCCTGCAGGCCGACCCTCGGGAGGAGGCGCCGGTGGTGCAGCTGCGGGCCGGCCTCGCCTTGCGACGTCTTGCTGTGCGCACAGCAGCTGCTGCGGAGCTGAGCCATGGCTGAGCCGCGCATTCTGTTCGTCTGCCTGGGCAACATCTGCCGCTCACCGGCCGCCGAAGGCGTGTTTCTGCATCTGCTGGCGCAGGCGGGTTTGCAGGATCGCTGTGTCGTCGACAGCGCCGGTACCGGTGGCTGGCACGTGGGCAGCCGGCCGGATCGGCGCATGCGGGCGGCGGCTGAGCGGCGTGGCATTCACCTGCCCAGCCGCGCCCGGCAGATCGATCTGGCTGATCTCACCAGCTTTGATCGCATCCTCACCATGGACGACGACAACCTCAGTGCCGTTGAGGCCCTCGCCCGTGAGCTCGGGGGGCGCACCGGTCTGGCCTGCATTGAGCCGCTGACCAGGCACAGCCGCCGCTTCACGGTCAGCGAGGTGCCGGATCCCTATTACGGGGGTGCCCAGGGGTTTGAGCATGTGCTCGACCTGCTGGAGGACGCCTGTGCCGGCTTGTTGGAGACGCTCGATCTCAGGCCTTAGGGGTCGGCCAGGCGTCCTCGGGGATGCGCTCCCGGAACAGGTGCAGCAACCGCTCGATCACCGCCTCGATGCTGAGGCCGTCGGTGATCAATTCCTCGGCGTCCTCGGCCTGGGTGAGCGGGGCCACGGCCCGGCTGGAATCCTGGTGGTCCCGCTCGGCGATCTGGGCTTCCAGCTCCGCCAGCGGTGGCACGGTGAAGCCGCGCTGCTGCAGATCGAGGGCCCGCCGGCGCGCCCGTTCGGTCACGGTGGCGGTGAGGAAGACCTTCAGCTCGGCGTCGGGAAAGACGGCGGTGCCGATGTCGCGTCCCTCGGCCACCAGGCCGCCCCGTTGCCCCATCGCCTGTTGTTGCCGGGTCAGCGCTTCGCGCACGCTGGCGTGGGCGGCCACCACCGAGACCTGCCCTGTCACCTCCGGTGAGCGGATTGCCGCGGTGACGTCGTGGCTGTTGACGCTGACCCGCTGGCCACCCTTGGCGCTGTTGCTCAGCTGCAGATCCAGATCGGTCAGTAGCGTCGCCACGGCGGTGCCGTCGGCGGGGTCCACGCCGTGGTGCAGCACCAGCCAGGTCACGGCGCGGTACATGGCGCCGGTGTCGAGATAGATCAGCCCAAGCCGTTCGGCGAAGGCGCGGGTGACGGTGCTTTTGCCCGCCCCAGCGGGGCCATCGATGGCAACGATCGGCTGGCGGCTCATCAGGAATTGGTGGTCGATCAGGCGGCTTGGGCCGCAGTGGGCGGCGGCGGCCAGCAGGATGAGACTGCGCAGATGACTGCGCGGCTGCAGGCTGTCAGGCGCGACGGCCTCCACATAGTCCACCACCAGGCCAGCGGCCTCAAGCTGCCTGCGCACCGCCCTGCAGACCTCGGCCAGGTCCTGGCCGGTCTGGCTGCTGTCCCGGGCTGCCAGCAGAGCCCGGGGCAGCGCCAGCGCGCGCTGGCGCTGCTCCGCTGAGAGGTAGCGATTGCGCGAGCTCATCGCCAGCCCGTCGCTCTCCCGCAGGGTGGGGCAACCCAGCACCTCCACCGGTAGCCCCAGATCGCGGATCACGCGGCGCAGGATCACCAGCTGCTGCCAGTCTTTTTCACCCAGCAGCAGCTGGTCGGGGCGGATCAGCCCCAGCAAGCGCAGCACCACCGTGGCCACGCCGTTGAAGTGGCCTGGGCGGTGCCGGCCGCAGAGGCCCTGCTGCAGGGAATCCGGCGGCTGCAGGCGCGTCAGCTCGCCATCCCCTCCGGGATACAGCTCGTCGAGGTCCGGGGCAAACAGCGCGTTGGCGCCGGCTGCGGCGGCCACGGCGGCGTCCTGCTCCAGGTTGCGCGGGTAGCGGCCGAAGTCTTCGTCCGGGCCGAATTGCAGTGGGTTCACGAACACGCTGACCAGCACCTGAGCTGGCTCGGCGCCGCTGCGGGGCTGGGTTGCCGCTCGCTGGATCAGGCTCTGATGGCCGGGGTGGAGAGCCCCCATGGTGGGCACGAAATGCAAGCGCCCGGCCTGGTGGCGCCAGCGCTGCAGCTCGGCGCGGCTCCGGAGCAGATGCACAGCAGCGGCACGGCGGCAAGGCCCGACCCTACGCAGGCGCCAGCGGCGGTCCGTGGCCAGCACGAAGCCCACCGGCGTGGACCGGTGGGCGGGCGGATCAAGGACCGGGCAATCGACGCGTCAAGGCAACGCAGGACTGCCCTGCGGTGTCACTGCAGCACCTCGAGCTTGACGTTCGCCACACCGCTGGCGACCACACCGAGCTCACGGGCAGCGCCGTGGGCCAGGTCGATGACGCGGCTGCCGTGGAAGGGGCCGCGGTCGTTGATGCGCACGATGGTCGTGCGCCCGTTCCAGAGGTTGGTGACGCGCACGCGGGTGCCGAAGGGCAGGGTGCGGTGGGCGGCGGTGAGGGTGCCGGGGCGGAACAGCTCACCGTTGGCGGTGCGGTTTCCGTAGAAGCCAGGGCCATACCAGCTGGCCTGGCCGCTGCTCACGGAGCGGATGCGGGGTTCAGCGCTGGGGGCGGCGATGGGCAGCGTGGGCGTTGCGGGCTTGAGGGGCTGGGTCTCGATGGCATCGGGAATGGCCACCTCACGGATGGCGATCTCGGTGCTGGATGAGCTGTCGGCGGGAACGACGCGGCCGGTGGTGGCCAAAGCCGGAACCACGCCGGTGCTGCCGGAGAGCAGGAGGGCGGAGCCGCTCAGAAGGACGAAACGACGCATAACAGTCGAAACTCGCCGCACAGAAGGCAGCAGCCACGAAAAATGTGGCTCGTCGGCAGAGAGAACGCTCCAGGGAAGGAAGAGAAGCTGGAGTGAACTGCCGGTGGAGTTCCTATCGGGAATTGACGACGTGGCAAAGCTACCGGCTGTGGTCAGTAGTTCTGGTCACAAACTGCGCAACCCGCCAATGATCAGCATTTTCGATCTGAATGCCGGATCTAAGGCCAGCACAGAGGTCTTTCCTCCCGCCGGAAGTTAATTTCGATCAGCAGATGTCATCAGCTCGATAAGCTGCGCTGATCAGAGCGTGTGCCAATCGCGCTGCCGTCCACGGTGATGGCGTCTGGGGGTGTTGGTTGATTGCTCTGTTGGGGTGGGGTGCTGCTGGCTGGCTGGGTTGCCGCTGGCTGGCATCGATGCTTGATGGTTACGGGCACGCGGCCGGGCAGGATCAGGGAAGCCGTAGGGGTGTCAGGGCGATGGATTACCGCACAGCAGGCGTCGACGTGGTCGCCGGGCGCGCGTTCGTGGAGCGCATCCGCTCGAGTGTGGAGTCCACCCGCCGGCCGGAGGTGGTCGGTGGGCTGGGGGGCTTCGGCGGCCTCTGCCGCCTGCCGGCGGGCCTGCGCAGGCCGCTGCTGGTGTCGGGCACCGATGGCGTGGGCACCAAGCTGGAGCTGGCCCAGGCCCATGGCCGCCACCATGGCGTCGGCATCGACCTGGTGGCGATGTGCGTCAACGACGTGATCACCAGCGGCGCCCAGCCCCTGTTCTTCCTCGATTACATCGCCACTGGCAAGCTCACGCCTGAGGCCATGGCCGAGGTGGTGGAGGGGATCGCCGATGGCTGTCGCCAGAGCGGCTGCGCTCTGCTGGGCGGGGAGACCGCTGAAATGCCAGGGTTCTATGGTCCCGGTCGCTACGACCTGGCCGGCTTCTGCGTCGCCGTGGTGGAAGAGGACGCGCTGATCGATGGCCGCGCCGTGCAGACCGGTGATCGGATCGTGGCCGTGGCCAGCAGCGGCGCCCACAGCAATGGCTACAGCCTTGTGCGTCGAATCCTGGAGACCCGCGCTGTCAGCGCTGAAACATTGCTGGAGCCCGGTGGTGAGCCCCTGCTCGATGCCGTTCTCCAGCCCACGCTTCTCTATGGCTCCCTGGTGCAGGCGCTGTTGCAGGCCGGCGTGGAGCTGCACGGCATGGCCCACATCACTGGTGGCGGGTTGCCTGAGAACCTGCCGCGCGCCCTGCCGGCGGGGGTTCATGCCCGCATCGATCCCACCAGCTGGGAGCGCCCGGCCCTGTTCCGCTGGTTGCAGGAGAACGGTGAAGTCCCCGAGGCTGACCTGTGGAACACCTTCAACCTCGGTGTTGGCTTCTGTCTGGTGTTGCCCGAGTCGGCGCTGGCGTCGGCGCTGGCGGTCTGCGCCGCAGCTGGCCATCGCGCCTGGCCGCTCGGCCTGGTGGAGGCCGGTGCGGCCCCTGGCAGTGAGCCCCTGGCGGGATTGCCGTACTGATCTGCCCCGGCAGGGCTGGCAGATTGCATCAGCATCACGGCCGATGCCGATCGGGATCGCCTGGCCTGTCTAAGGTCTGGCACGAAGCCCGCTCAGGCTGTCGCATCCGCATCCGCGCCCGCGATGGCTCGCCACGGCGGCCGAATGCACGCTCGATTCCGTAGCTCCCGCAGTTCATAGGTCTGGATGGTGATGTCCTCTAACGCGTCAACGAGTTCCGCTGCGTTGTCCACGGGTTCCGGTCTGTCCGGTTCCAGCTTTGGCGGTTCTGCCCGTGTCACCCGCCGGCGCAGTTCCGCTGGCCCCGTGCCACCGAACCGTCCGCAGCGCGCTCGGGAGACCTATCCCAGCCGCGG
Source organism: Cyanobacteriota bacterium (assembly GCA_041158125.1). Lineage (GTDB taxonomy): Bacteria > Cyanobacteriota > Cyanobacteriia > PCC-6307 > Cyanobiaceae > Vulcanococcus. The sequence continues at coordinate 27,269 of JBEBCC010000131.1, read as the reverse complement.
CAATGTGCGGCCCACCTACCTCACCCTGCGCGACCATGGCAAGGTGTTCGTGGCTGATCTGCCGCGCCTCTCCGATGGCCAGCTCGCTCATGTAGGCAAGGAGGCCCGCGAGGTTCTGGAGAGCATCAGCCGTCGTCTCGATGAGCTCGATCAGCAGTTGCAGCTCAGCCCCCTGGAGCAGGAGACCCGCATCCGCGCCGCCACCAAGCGTGATGTCACTGAGCGTTTCATCCGGGCCGTGGAGGAGGAGCAGGAGCAGCGCCGCTCCAACCCGGCCCTGAAGGCTGCCGCCGGTGAATCGCTGGCGCGGGCCTTCCTCGAGATCGCCCGCCATCGCCTGCCTGGCGCCACCTTTGATTCCTTGCTGCAGGAGGCTCTGGCCGCCTGTGAAGACGGCGCTGCCGCCGTCGAGCCCGCTGCCCCCGCGGCTGCGGAGCCGGCGCGGCCGCGGCTGGTCAGCCTGGTGCGACACGGGGACGCCTCAGCGGAGCCGGCCGAACCGGCTCCGGAGCGTCTGCCTGTGGTGCTCACCCCCGATCCATCCCCCGCCATGGGCGGAGAGTCCACCGCTCAGGCGCTCTGAAAGGGATTGGCTGGCATGCGGGCGGCGTCCGTCGCCTGCACCAGTGCATCGAGCTGCTGCCGTTCTGCAGGGGAGAGCGTCCAGCTGAGGGCCTCGCAGGCTCGTTCCACGTGTTCCGGCCGCCGCAGCCCAGGGATCGGCATCGCGCCATGGGCTCGACACCAGTTGAGCGCCACGGCGGCCAGGCCGCCCGGCCGCCCGGCTGCCATGTCAACCATCGCCTGCCGCAGCGGCTGCAGTCTGGGTGCCAGGCGTCGGAACAGCAGGCCGCGCGGGCCGGTGGGGGGCGGTTGATCGATCGGGTTGCGGCTCAGCAAGCCAAGCGCCAGGGGGCTGTAGGCGATCAGCTCGATGTCCAGCTCCCGGCACACCTCGGCCACGCCTCCTGGTTGCACAGCCTGCGGCGCCAGCAGTGACAGCTGCACCTGCAGGCTGGCCAGGCGCACACCCTGCTCGGCCAGCAGCGCATGGAGGCGGCGCAGGCGGCGCGGTCCCACGTTCGAGAGTCCCAGGCTTTCCACGTCACCCCGCAGCAGGTGATCGGCCAGACCCTGCAGCAGCGGACCCTCCTGCCAGGGGGCATAGCGTGCGGTGCTCCAGTGCAGCTGCACGCGTTTCATCTGGCCGCCCAGGCGGCCCTGTGAGGCGGCGAAGGCGCGGTCGAAGCCGTGGCGTCCCAGGCGCCAGGGAAAGGGAGCCAGCTTGGTGGCGATGCACAGCCGTTGCCGTTCTGCCGCTGGCACCTGCTGGGCGAAGTGACCCAGCAGCATTTCGCTGCGGCCGTTGAACCGGCCGGTGCCATAGGAATCGGCCGTATCGAAGAACAGCAGCCCTCGCTCCAGGCAGCGCTGGAACGTGGCGGCCAGGATGGCGTCGTCGCGGTCTGGGTCGTAACCCCAGAGCACTTGATTGCCCCAGGCCCAGGTGCCCACACCGATGCCGGGCTGGCTCTCCGCGCTTGCCATGATTGCGGTCCTGATGATCCAGCTGCATTGAATTCTCCGTCCCCCTCAAGCCCGGTGCGAGCCGCAGCGGCCGGTGCCGCATCAGGGGGCTCTGGTGCCCCGGCGGGTTCGGCGCCGGGCCCGCAGACCGTTGAGCCGGTGCTCTGTGGTCATTGCGGCCGCACTGCCAGCAATGGTTTGGTCTGCATTGGCATGTGTGTGGCTGATTCGGGCTACTGAGCACTGCGGCCGGCTCTGCCCGCTGCGGCGGATCGCCGCCGAGAATGCCACGCACGCTTGTGCGATCCCAATGCTGAGGAGCATGGCCGTTCCTCCGGTTCTGATCAGGGCCGCCCGTACGGCATTGCTGCTTGCGTTGCTGCTGTCGGCTCCGGCGTTGCGGGCCCAGGACCCGAGCCGTGTTGAAGCCTTCGGGCGCTGGCAGCCGGCGCTGCGGAGCTGCCGCAGCTCAGAACCCGGCCTGATGCCCCAGCCTTGTGAGGCGGTGCTGGTGGAGCAACGCAGTGCTGGGGTGTTCCGCCTGCGCTGGCGTGGGCCGCAGCTGCGGCCGCTCCTGTGGCGTCAGCTCATCTTTGTGGGAATCCTGCCCGAGCGAGCGGAGCCGTTGCTCTGTCGGCAGGCGGTCTGTCGCCTGTTGCGGCCGATCACATTGACCATCAGCACTGTCAGTTCCAGCCCGTTCAGGTCCAGCGGCTACGGGAGCAGTGCTGGTGTTCATGCTCTGCCCGGAGTCTGGCTGGCGAGCGGGCAGTGCCGCCTCGATCTCGACGGGATCCGTTGTGAGGCCCAGGCCATGACGGGCGAGGTGTGGACTGCGGAGGCGCAGCTGCGCTGAGGACTCTGCTGCTGAATGTGGCGTTGCCTTGACGGAAACCGCCGCCAGGCCTGGGGGCGGGCCCGGCGCTCAGGGCGGCGGGATCGCGGCGGGATCACGGCCTGTGAGCTGCACCAGTTGCAGCAGCAGCGCTTCCTGCTGGGCCCTGCGCTCCTGCGAGCGCAGGTTGATTGTCCATTGGCCGCTCACCACCAGGCTCATCCCCTGATCCATGGTCCGGATCTCGGCTTTGCCGTGTTGCAGATCGGGGTAGGCGGCAAGAGCGCTGCGTGCCTGCTCCAGCAGCCGGGCCAGCTGCATCCGCTGGTTGGCTGCAATCTTCAGGTTGAGCTTGAAGGATTTGCCGGTGGAGAAGCGGTAGTTGGTCACCACCGAGGCGGCCACCTGTGAATTCGGGATCGAGAGGATGGAGCCATCGTCCTGTTGCAGCCGCACCGATCGCATCCCCAGCGACTTGATGATGCCCTTGATCTCACCCGATTTGCTGGTGCCGATGCTGCAGTGATCGCCGGCCTTGATCTGGCCATCGAGCAGCAGACTGAAGCCATCGGCGATATCCCGAATCAGCTGTTGCGTACCCAGAGAAATCGCCAGGGCCGGCACTGATGAGAGGGCCAGCAATGTCAGCGATTTCACCCCCAGATCCCGGCCTGTCTGAATCGCCACAACGATGGCGCCGATTAAACCGATGCAGCGGGCAACCGTGAGGATCTGCCCGGCACCCTTGCGACGCTGTAGCTGCTTTGTGCTGGCCAGCCTGAGCAGCGCACCGCTGCGTAGTGTGATCAGCTGGCCGATCGATTCAGCCAGCAGGTAGACCAGCAGGGCCTGCAGCAGCCCCTGGCTGAGGCGGCTGATGATCAGCACGGCTTCCTGCCGCGGGCCGAATAGATTGATCCAGTCGAGCGCATACCATTGCCAGGCCCATACCAGTGCCGGCAACGGCAGAATCGCGGCCGTTTCGATCAGGCGGGGCCAGGGCCCTTCGCTGTCCTCATGGCGCTTCTGCCACTGACGGATGCGCCAGAGCCACCCGACGAGGATGGCCAGGGCCACCAGCGTGACCGGGATGAGCAGCAGCCATTGCAGCAGCGACTGGCCGGCATGGACTGCCAGCAGTGATTCCTGAACTGCTGGCGGCAGCAGCAGAAAGGGTTTGGGAGGAATTGCGCCGCCGGGCAGCAGCGCCCAGAGGCTGTAGAGATCCGCACCGAAGCGGCGGTCGGGTTTCAGCCGGTGCGTGAAGACCGTCTCAAAGTCAGCCGGAACCTGATTGAGGGTGTCGGCGCTGAATAGAAAGTCGCCGCTGCTGCACTGGCTACAGGCCTGATGCAGAGTTTTGTCGCTGCTGCTGATGCGCTGCAGTGTGATCGGGGTGTCGGGAATGCTCCAGCTCTGCAGGTGTTGCTGTTGCACCTGCTTGAGATCGGGAATGACGAGCGTGGGCTGCTCTTGCAGGTCGTAGAGCAGCAGGCTGCGCAGCATGAGCATCGTGCCCACGCCACCGGTCGGTCGCAGGCTCACGGGCACCTGGCTGAAGTTCATGGCCTCCGTTGCCTGGGAGAGGGCGGCGGCGGCGGCATCGGCCCGTTGATGAACGGATCGGGAGAAGAACAGACCGGGCTCTGCCATGCCGTCATGCAGGGCCTCGCGGATGACTGTTTCGGCGGAGGCCGTCAGGGCCAGGAAGCGGTCGATCGTCTGCTGCGGTGAGTGGCCAGGCACCTTGCGCAGGGAGCGCAGGCTGGGGGAGCCGTCGGAACTGGCAGATGGCAGGATGCTGCTGGCTGACAGACCGGGCAGGACTCCCGTGCCGGTGATCGCCAGCAGAGCAGCGAGGCATCCAGCCACCCATCCGGCGAGACGTTGGCTGCTTGTCGATGCTCTCCGCACGGGGTTGCTCTTCCGGGTGCTGATGAACACGAGTCTGGTCTTGGCTGCGCGGAACCGATTTGATTCTGCGGCATCAGACTGGTGGTGTCTGTACAAGCGGATCTCGATAGGGCTGAGGGCCAGGGCTGATGGCTGGCATCGCAGCGGCATCAGGATGATCAGGATCCACAGTGCGGATGGAGCGGCCAGCCGCCTTCGCCCTCCATGTCACGCGAAACGAATCTTCACTGGGTTCAGCTGCTGAGGCTTGCTCTGCCTGATTGACGTTCGCCAATCCTCTCGATAGATTCAAGGAATGCCTTCCTGCTGGCCTCGTGTTTCAGGTGGGGCGGCCGCTGAGAACTGGCGTCTCACCGCGCAATGCCGTTGCTGAACACGCTGTTTCCATTCCTGTTTCTGCCTCCGGCATCCTTGCTGGCATTGCTGAGTGAGCTCCTTCGATCGCCGCGACAGTCAAGCCCTTCATCTTTCTCCTGAGCTCTGCCAGGCTCGGCGTACTCCCTCAGGCATCGAGTTGATTTTTGGCGCTGTTCAACAGGCTGCATCACTCCCTGGGGCATCCACGGCAAGGCCAATCCTGACCGTTGTTCTTTCGGAGGCCGCTGCAAGGCAGTTGTTGGCGCTGCTCGCTGAACAGTGTGCCCCAGCATCATGATGTTCACGCGTGTTGAGCCATCAGCAGATAGCATTGCTTATTTGCGATGCACAAAATATATTGATACGGTGATCAAGGCCCGTGCTTTAAAAACAGCACTGGACCTGGGCCTGTTTGAGCATCTGCTGGTCAGGCGCACCACATCGTTGCCAACCTTGGCTCAAGCGATCAAGGCTGATCTGCTGGGCACCAGCCTGCTTGTGCATATGCTTGCTCAGGCTGGTGTTGTGCATATACGCAACGAAGACATTCTCTTCTCAGAGGAATTCCTGCAGTGCCTTCCTTTCTTTGATTTGATGCAGGCGAAGCTGAGCTTTGCCGGAGTCGTTCTTTCCGATTTCGCCGAGTACTTTACGGATTTAGTGCAGGATCCTGTCGCCTTTCAGGAGCGTGCAACGCTATTTAGAATCTTTAGTTATCCTAAGGGTGTTGAGCCTGATGCGGCGACTTATCATGCGACGCGGCTTTGGGTGAACCTTACCAGTCGATTGAGTTTGTATGAAGCACCACCCTTGCGCTCTGTTCTGGAATTTTCCGGTTCTGAACGCCTCTTGGATATAGGTGGAAATTCTGGTGCTTTTGGCCTGAAGCTATGTCAGTTGCAGGCGATTGATCAGGCCACTATTTTTGACTTGCCGTTGATCTGCGAGCTTGGCCTTAATTATGTTTTTGATCAAGACTGTGCAGATCGTATCTCATTTTTTCCCGGTGATCTTCAGTCTTCTGATCTGCCCAAGGGATTTTCACTTCATCTCTTCAAGTCTGTTCTTCATGACTGGAGTGATGCTGATGTGCGATGCTTTTTGCAAGCATCCGTCAGCTGCCTTGAGCCTGGTGGTCGATTGATCATCTACGAGCGTATTCAGGCGCCACTGGCCGGGAGCAGTGCATTTGATTCGAGCCCTATCTGGAATTTTGCCGATCTACCTGTGCTGCTTTTTTATCGATCTTATCGCGATCCTATGCTTTACAAGCGTTGCCTTGAAGATCTTGGCATGATCATAGCAAAATCATTTTTGCTTAGGCTTGATAGTGATTTTTGTGTCATCGAAGCGATCAAGCCCTTGTGACCATGACAGCCATGCGTAGAATTTTTAATGCAGAGGATTATATTGAGGTGACGATGAACTTTGGCTGCAATCTTCGTTGCATTCACTGTATGATTGAGGGCACTATGAACTGGCTCTCTCCTCAGAGCCTTGAAGCATTTCATTCAATTCTTGCGATTAACAAGGCTGAGCAGCGCTGGTCGGGGCTTGTGCTTACGGGAGCGGAAATCACTCTCGATTCGCGCTTGCCTGATCTCGCCTCCGCTGCCAGGAATCATGGCTTCAAGAATATCAGAATTCAGACACACGGAGGCGGCTTGTCTGATCCTGCGTATCTTCAGAAACTTGTAGATGCTGGGATTAACGAGTATTTTATTAGTATTACGGCTGCCGATGAATCGCTTCATGACAGGATTACAGGTGTGCCGGGATCTTTTCGTAAAACCTTGATGGGGCTTTCGAATCTATGCCGCCACCCCGGGGTCGCGATTATCACCAATACGGTTATTACTTCACAGAGCTATCGATCATTGCCTGATGTTGTCGCCCTGGCCAGCTCGTATCCGGCTGTTGTTCAGCTCGAATTCTGGAACTATTTCCCGATGCGTTCAACGGATGACAAGTCATTATTAGCGCGTTTTGCCGATGTTTCTCCCTTCCTCCTGGCGGCTTTGGCTAAAGCTCGTGCCCTGAGTCTGCCATTGGAAATTAAAAATTATCCCCATTGCCTGCTGGGTGACTTTATGGACTGTCTTTGCAATGATCAACCTCAACTCGAAATTGATCCCCGCTTTTGGCAGGAGTTTAGTCGCAATGGCTTTTATCAGTGTAGACACAAGTCTAGCTGCCAAAGCTCTGAATGCTTAGGCATCAATACTGCTTACATTAACCGGTTCGGCTGGGAAGCCGATTTGCTATCCCCTCTCCCCTAGTTGTTTGCGCTATTCAGGACAATGGCTACACCGGCAAGAATTCAACCTCATCATCTCTTCGTTGCCCATGAAGCTGATCAAACGATCATCCAGCTTGCATCTGACTCACCTGAGCCGCAAGACTCGCGTCAGGTCAATGTAACGCATCGCCTCAGCCTATCGGCTTTGGGTCGCCTGCATTTGTTTCATGCCTTGTCTGAAGTCCTGTCTCAGCGAGCCTCCCTGGCGATTGCCAAAAAGATTCGTAGCCGCACCCAGGCTTCCCGCCGGCCGCAGCTTCAAGATTCAGTCAATCCCGCTTGCTCCTGGCAAGAGCTTCTTCTGGCATCGATCGAGAGCCTTGGTTGCCCATTCACCAGTGAGCACTCGATTCAGTTCCAGCAGGCTACGATTCAATCACGACGCTTTTTAATTGGTATTGATCTTCAGGCTGAGATGGCGCCCACGCGTGATCAGCTTGTTGATCTCCTAAAACGCTTGCACTTTCCCACGAGCTCTCAGACCTCGTTTCAATTGAGCGTCGCTCACGCGGACTGGATTCACTTCGGCTATGAGTATCACGATGATGCCCCTATTTATAAGGTATACTGCGAATTTATCCCAAGTTCCCCTACGGCTCGCTATACTCGTCACCATGCTTGGAAATATGCTTTGGGCGCGGATGAGGCATCTTATTCCATCTATGAATGCATAGCCGGTCTTGATGGCCAGCAAATAGGTCCGCAGATTTCTGCATTTCTGGACATGAATTCCGACCAGTCTCACCCGGCTGTTCTGGATCGTTTGCTTGTGCACCTAACTGGCATGATCGCCGATGCTTCTCTGGCGCCTGATTGTGATCTTGAGTATTTAGAAGTGCAAGAGGTGAATAGCTGCCGTCGATCAGTTGATATCAATCTCTATGATGCCCAGCTACCGCTGGCTTCTGTACAGCCGCGTCTGCTCGCCATTGCTGCCTTGTTTGCGATTGACCCTAGTCAGTTAAATGCTCTAATTGAGCCAAGAAAAAATGATCAACTTGGTCATATTTCCTTTGGTATAAATCGCCATAATGCCCCCTTCTTCACCTTGTATTTTGGAGCTAATCATCACGGTGAGCGTACAGCCGCTTCGGATTCTTATGCAGCGTGAGCCAGCCTCGGTCAGTCCCTGTTACAACTACTGTTTGTGGCCGTATGAGCCGCTGCATGCACTAATACCACAAAGCCAAGCACCATTAGCATTATTGCTTCATTCTTTTGAGATTGCTGGTGTCGCCACTATTGGTCGCAGTATCGTGGAGTCGCTTCTATTGATTCTTGGGCCTGCAAAAACGGTTTTTGGCATCAAATCAATCCATGGCCAGCCCTGCTGGGAGTTCTATTTTTATGACTATGAATGTCGTAATCGCTCGCTCCCGACTGCGCGCGTGCTTGAATTCTTCGCTGAAGTCTTTGGCTGTCGTATTGAGCTCGCCGAGGATATTCCTTATTTTATGTTTTCTGTTGAGTTGACTCTGCAGCAGCTCTTATCTCGCCAGGCATTTGAAGGTGTTACCCTCTATCTTGGCAATCCAGGCGGAACGCTATTTGGCGGTAAATCATATCTGATTACACCCCAAAATCCGGAGCTCGTTTTCCAGAATGTTTATCATTTTTATAATCCTGCCGCGGATCAGGCCGACATGCTTCAGCATATCCAATCCTCCTATCACCTGGCTCAGCTGGTTGAGGTATCTGCTTCGCCGCTGCACCGTTCTTATGCGAATTGTGAAACAACATGCTTTGCGCATAAGCGATCTGCTGACGGCATCTACTTCGCTGGAATTCCAATAGGCTATCTTATTGACTTTCTGTCGGATTTTAAGCAGCTTGGCTATATGCTTGAATACCTGTTATCGCATGCCTCGCAGTTTGACCATCTGCTCTTTGATGTTGGCTTTGACTGCGCTTTGGTGGGCGGTAATTTAATATTCCCGAAAGTGAGTCTCTATGGATTCTTCTAGCTTGCCTCCAAGAGTTGTCTTTGCTATTACAGGTCCGCCAGGCTCCGGCAAAACTTTTCTTTGCTCTCAATTGTTGCAGTGCTTCCCCGAGGCTGCCTATCTCTCCATGGACGATTATCAGATCATGACAGCTTGGAGCCAACAAGAGCTGCTGAGTTGGATGGCCGCTGGTGCTGACTATGAGGAGTTGCCGATGCCGGGTCTCTGTGAGGCGTTGGCAAGGCTGAAGTTTCAACACCACCCCGCGGGCTCTGCTGTTGAGCCGTCGAGCTCACCTATTTTCTTTGAATCACATCTTGGCAAGCAGACGATCGGCTTGTCAGCTCTTGTTGACTATGTTATTTGGATTGATCAAGATCTTGATATCTGTTTGGCACGCGCTTTACGTGCCATGTGCAGGCAGCAGCGCGGCGCTAGGCAAGCAGGCTCGGCAGAAACGGCTAAAATTCAATCTTATTTGGATCACTATCTAATAACAACGAGCGCGTTGCTCAGGATGCAACGCGAGAGAATTAGACCAACGGCAGACTATCTATTAATTGATCAGTCCGTGACCAAGCTTTCAGAATGGATTCATGCTAAGATAGCATCGGCTGAATTATGAGCAAGGCTTTTACTGCAAGCGCCTGCAGGCTTTCGCTTATTTTCGGCGGCTTTGAGCGTCAAGAAGGCTGAAGGCTAGCAAATCGTTTGGTGGTGAAGTGCTCTAGGGAGGCGAGGTGATTGTAGATCATTTCCAGTCCGTCGTTTCTGAACAGCTCAATTAAAAAGGTTTCCTTCAGCGTGGAAACGCGTGCGCGGTCAATGGTGTAGAAGCCGCTGAGGCGAACTTTTTCTTCGCTTTGCCCTTCATCATTGACGACGTTGGCAGACAGTTGTTTGCGTTCAAACAGATTGCGTTCGTGCAGTTCCTTGCAGATGGCGATGGTTTTCTCGTGTTCAATCTGATATACTTTTAAAAAGTCAAGTACGGCCTGCGTGTATTCGCTTGGCTCGTCGCTGTCTGTGAACAGTGTTTGGTCCCCAGCGCCGCCATCGCCATCCCGCAAGATGCCGGCATACTCTTCGTCGATGCACAGGATATATTTCTCACCGTCATCGGACCGGCTGAAGATGAAGGGGTAGCGGCGAATAAAGGCCGGAATGTATGCAGCGTCCCAGGAGCTGTCTGGGTTCAGGTAGGCGTTTGTGCCGCTGTCGATTGAGACGACAGCGACTGGCAGGGGGGTTTCATCTTCGCCGGCGATAAATACAATCGGATATTCAAGGCTGACGCGTTGGAATTCTGAGGCCAGAATGGGAATAATCGTGAGGTCGCCGGCGAAGGCATAGTCTTCGACTGCTTTAATGGCCCAGTTTTTGTGTCGCTCGGTAATGAGGGGGGTGACTTTGCTGTAGATTAATAGTTGCTTGCTCATGGTGTTGGTTTGTTGTTTTGGTTCCCGATGGGGACGGATGAAATTGATTTTATCTTGAAACTCTAGGGAGTGAGCGGGCAGGTGTAGGCTGAAATGCCGAAGCCAGTGCCCACACTGGCCGATGTGTCGGTTCGATTAACTGGGTTGTTCTGCGTGTCTGGATTGGATCCCAGCCAGTAGTCTCCACCCAGTGGGTTTTGGGCAGGCAAGGTTCCCGGTACGACTGGATAGGAATACGTGGCCGGGTTGCCATTGCTTCGCGTCAATGCTCCGCAGTTGTTGGGGGATATGTAGGCGGGCCCTTGGCCGGTTTCGGTGGTGCCAGGATTGGAATTGCTGAAGCTGGTGGGGTCAAACAGCGTCACCTCCTTGACGGCAGTGCCTGCATAGGTGCTGACAACGCTGCTCGTATTCGGAGTTTGAGGTATTGAAATGTTTTGCTTGGTCAGTGATGTGGTGACCTCGCGTAGCCCCCCAGCGGCTGTCGTCTCAATGGTTACGCTGGTGATGGTTTGTCCGGGCAGACTTAGATTGCCGCTGTTGACGCGGCCGATAGTTCTGAAGCTTTGCGCTTGAGCTGAGTGGATGGCCTGCATGCTGAAGCATGTGGCTAGAAGAGTGAGACGGATGCTGCTGGAGATGCTCATTGGGGGGCGGGTGTGTTTAACGACTATCCATATGACGGCAATTTCTGGCTAGTTGCTTGATGTCTTCAGTGGTTTGAGATCTCATTCGCTGCCCTCCAAGAAACTGGATCATCCATAGATCAAAGTCGAGGCCGGCAACGCGGCTACTGAAGCCAAGGTTACGGTTGCGATTCGCTTCCTGCCCGAAGGTGTGCAGCATGGACTTGGTCTGGTTGCAGGCTGGGGCTGCTTCTGGATAGTGATAATAGGGGAAGCCGCCGCGGCTTGCCTTGGCTAGGCACAGCTCCATGGCCTGTTCAAGTGTGCTCAGCTTTTGATCCACAGACACGGCGAATGAAGGGCTGATGTGCCCCAGCGCCCAGGCAAGCCCAGCGAGTGCCAGGGGCAGTCTTGGCTTCGGTCGGTGCTTGTCCATGCCGCCATAACTTAATCGCTGATTCTGGAAACGTCCAGTGCCAGGGATTACGATTGCTGATCTGTTGTGATCCACAGGTTCGGCAGGCTGAGCTGGCCGCAGGGAATGCTGTCGGTGTCTGTCGGTTCCAGCACCAGCACCAGCTGCATTGGTCGTTCATCGATCAAGCCAGGGTCGGCCGCCCTGCATTTCAGGCCGTAGGACATGCGCTCGCTGCCGCTCAACGCCTGCCAGTGATCTGGGTGCGTCGTAATGGAGATGCCTGATTCAGTGCTGAGGGGGTAGGCGTGGCGATGAATCCAGGCGTGACGTTCGGCCCGTCCTGAATCATTGGGCTCAGCAGCTGTTGTGCTCGTCAGCAGCAGGCGCAGACGAAAAGCTTGCTCTTGATCCAGCTTCAGTGTGTATTGGAGTTTCAATTCATGATTGCTTAGCCGGAAGGGATTGGTTGGATCGGTATCGGTGCTGAGTGCTGTATTTAAATCGATGCTGGCTAGCCAGTAGAAGGGTTGCTCAAACCAGACATTGCAGCAAAAGGGACTGCGTACGATCACATGACCATCCATGTTCAGCTTGATGCTGCGGCCATAAGCCTCAAACGCAGTGGGGGCTGATCGGGGTGTGATCATGATGGCCCCGTCCTGACCGGCAGGCTGTTGGCGGCTGCTCTCGGTTGTGTTCAGTCCCTGGAGCAGTTTAGATGTGTCGGTCATGCAGCCAAGATTGCGGATGTCGCCGCGATTGGTCAGGGATTTGAGTCGGCTGATGATGAGCTCATCATCGGCTGGACTACTGAACAGATTCTGGTTGATGCATTGGTGATATTGAGCCGGGTCGTGACTTTGTTGTGCCAGGCCGCCAATGGCGCGTAGGAAATCCCAGAAATCGTAGTGATATTGATGGATTAAATCGCCGCCAAGTCCTTCTCTGGAAAAGACGGCTGCAGCATCAACAACGGCCAGGCCTTGCCATTGCGGATACTCAAGTTTGCCGATCTCTAGATTGGCTTCGCAGAGCAGGAAGGCTTGATCGAGAAGCTCCTCGGCGCTATCGCTATGCGCTCTGACAAACTCAACCAGTCGCCGCAGTGGTGGCAGGCCAGCCAAGGATTCCTGGTCGCTCAGGTGTTGCCATTGGGCGATTCCGCGTCGGACTGGGCTGTCCGCAGTCATCAGAAACACGGGGTCGCGAACACCGACCAGCCATTCACGCTGCAGTTGATCGGTTGGCCGAAGGCTTGTCCGGTGGTCAGTCCAGAACTCTCGGTAGAGAGGTTGATCGGCTGGCCGTTGGCCGAGCCCGTGACCGTGGTGATCGGCCGCTGCATCAGAGCCGGGCCATCCCAGTCGGCGCTCAGTATTGGCGCACGCTTGCGCTCAATCTGTATCTCTGAACCGCCTAGATGCACGGTGTAGCGTTGTGTTGGGTCCAACCGCTCGGATTCAACACGCAGTAGTACGGGGTTGCCCATGATGTCTGTGCCACGGCACTCTTTGGCGCTGCACTGAATGTTCTGGCCATGGGCTGACGGCACTGCGCCGATCACGGCAGCCAGTAGCAGAGCCTGGGTGGTGTTCTGTAGGCTGGACGCTGGCCTCATGGTGTTCGCTGACGCGTGATTTAGCGGTTGGCTTCGAATGAACCCAGGTCGGGTTCAAAGGGTTTGGGGCTGGAAATCGGTGGCTCCGGCTGTAGGGGGCGCGGTAGTTCCGGCAGGCTGAAGCTGTAGCTCGGCACGGAATAGCCCCCTGTCAGCGCGGAACCTTGCCCCATGCTGTTCAGGCTCCTGGTGCCGTAAAAGCTGCGCTGGAAGCCAGTGGTGGTGAGGGGCACCACCATGGTCCCTGTGGACGTGCTGACCGCGCCCATCGATTGGCACAGCCCGGGGGCTCCCAGTGCCAGGCTGATGCCGATGCAGAGTGGACCGAGCCTGGCCATCGTGACTGGCTGCTTGCGCGCCAGCCGGCGCGAGTGGTTGAACGCTGCCCGTTGCCCCGGAGAGGGGAATGTGTTCACCATCCCAGCCCAATGCACAAGGCTTTTTGCAGCTTAGCTGGCATCATCTCTGCTGTCAGCCTCAGCGGATCTGCGGCAGCGCCCGCGCATGGCGTCGGCGTTGGCTCAGGCTTGCTTCCGTGTTGCCAGCTCTGCCGGTGGGCTTCGCTGCCTGGATGATCGCGCCGGTGCTCTCGGCGCAGCTGTTCACGCCTGCAGCGCCCTGGCCACTGGCGGGGGAGGGTGTCATCGTCTGGTTGAACGGACCCCTGGGTCAGTCGCTGCCTGTGCGTCTGCTCAGCAATTGCTACCTGGCGGCGCCGGAGCGCCGGCCCGTGGCGGTGGTGTGTTTCGACTGACCATCCAGCTCGACGTGCGATGCCGCCGCGGATCGCACCACAGGCTCGGGTTCACTCCAGCAGGTCCGGGTCGCTGTGGAGAATGTCCTCCCAGAACGACTGGAAGCCGAACCAGCCCGCCTGGGCTGTGCCGATGTTGCTGTGGGTGTAGGTGGCCCACTCCTGGCGGATCAGGGCCGGTGTGCCGGCGGCTTCAGCCAGCAGCTGGCTCTGGCAGCAGCGCTCCATGGCGATGAACCAGAAGGCGGCGGCATCCACGCTTTCCCCCACGGTGAACAGACCGTGGTTCTGGTGAATGGCCGCCTTGCCGGTGAGGAAGTGGCCGGCAAAGGTGCGGCCGGAGGCCTCCTCCAGCACCACCTTGCCGCCATCGGCCTGAATCAGCTGGTGGTCGTTGAAGAAGATGCAGCAGTCCTGGGTGATGGGATCGAGCCGTTTGCCCAGGCTGGCGAAGGCCTTGCCGTAGGGCGAATGGGCATGGGCCGCGGCGATCACCTCCGGGCGCCGGGCGTGGATCGCCGCATGCAGCACAAAGGCAGCTCGATTCACCGGCCGGTCGCCGATCACCACTTCGCCGGCATGGTTGACCAGCAGCAGATCGCTGACCCGGACGCGGTTGAACGACAGCGCGAACGGGTTCACCCAGAAGTGATCCGGAAATTCCGGATCCCGGGCGGTGATATGTCCGGCCACCCCCTCGCCGAACCCCAGTCGCCCGAAGATCCGCAGGGCCCCGGCCAGGCGCTGCTTGCGGTGCAGGCGTTCCTCCGCCACGGTGTTGAACCGCGGTGGCGCCAGCTCGCGCAGCGGCTTGGCGGTGAGGGGGATGCCATCGATCGCACCCGGCCCGTGGGGATCGACCATGCGGTGGCAGGGGAGTGGCAGTGGCTTCGCCCCATCCTGGCGGATGTGCATGGTTTTGATCTACCCACACAGGCCTGTGGGGTGTACGGCACGACAGATCCGCGTCGCCGGCCTGCCTACAACCACGCCACTGCACCGTGATGCCATGACCTCCGAACAGGCTGCCCAGCTCATTGACGACACCCTTGATCTGGTGCACCAACGCCTCATCGAGCTGGAGCGCAGCCAGCAGGGCTGCGCTCAGCGCGCCCTGGCCGAGGAGTTCCGCGAGTGGCGCCATCCCGATGGCGGCCATATCGATCTGATGGTGTGCCCAGGTTTCCCCACCGGCTGAGCGGCCGGGCTGGACACTGGGGGTGCCCTGACCCTGGGTCCGCGACGCGGGCCCTGCGCCCTTGTCTGCGGACACCATCGCCGCCATCGCCACCGCCGTTGCCGCTGCTGAAGGGAGCGTGGCGATCGTGCGCATCTCCGGCCCCGATGCTGAGGCGATCGGTCGGTGTCTGTTCGCAGCCGCCGGTCGGCAGATCTGGGAGAGCCATCGCGTGCTTTACGGCCACGTGATCGATCCCGCCACCGGCGAGCGGGTGGATGAAGCCCTGCTGCTGCTGATGCAGGCTCCCCGCAGCTTCACCCGCGAGGACGTGGTGGAGTTCCACTGCCATGGCGGGCTGATCTGTGTGCAGCGGGTGCTGGAGCTGGTGCTGGCCGCGGGTGCCCGCTGCGCTCTGCCGGGGGAGTTCAGCCAGCGGGCTTTTCTCAATGGTCGCCTCGACCTCACCCGCGCTGAGGCGATCAGCGAGCTGATCACCGCCCGCAGCCGCCGCGCCGCCCAGCTGGCGATCGCCGGCCTCGATGGTGGCCTGCAGCGTCAGATCAACCGCCTGCGCGAGCGGTTGCTCGATCAGCTGGCGGAGCTGGAGGCCCGCGTGGATTTCGAGGAGGATCTGCCGCCCCTCGACCCCGGCCTGGTGACGTCCGAGCTGGGGGCGGTGCGGCTGGAGCTGACGGCGTTGCTCGCCGAGGCGGATCAGGGGCAGCTGTTGCGCGAGGGGCTGCGCGTTGCGATCGTGGGACGCCCCAATGTGGGCAAATCCAGCCTGCTCAATCGGCTCAGCCGCAGCGAGCGAGCCATTGTGACCGACCTGCCCGGCACCACCCGCGATCTGGTGGAAAGCGAACTGGTGCTGCAGGGGGTGCCCATCACCTTGCTGGATACGGCCGGCATCCGCGCCACCGACGACCGCGTCGAGCGGATCGGCATCGAGCGCAGTCGTGCCGCCCTGCAGGCGGCCGATGCGGTGTTGCTGCTGTTTGATCTCACGGTCGGCTGGACCGCCGAGGATCAGGCCCTGGGCGAGCTGGTGCCCGAGGGGGTGCCCCTGCTGATCGTTGGGAATAAGGCCGACCAGCGGCCGGCGGGTGCTGCTGCCCCTGAGGTCGATGCTGCCGTGTCGATCAGCGCCCTCACCGGCGCCGGTCAGGAGCAGCTGGTGGGGGCACTGCTGCGCTGTTGCGGCCGCAGTGGTGATCAGGGTCTGCAGGTGGCGCTCAATCGTCGGCAGCGGGATCTGGCGGCGCGGGCGGTCGCCAGCCTTGAGCGCAGCCTGGAGGCTGGCGTGCAGCAGCTGCCCTGGGACTTCTGGACCATCGACCTGCGCGCCGCCGTGCGGGCCCTGGGGGAGATCACCGGTGTGGAGGTCAGCGAAGCGGTGCTGGATCGGGTGTTCGCCCGTTTCTGCATCGGCAAGTGAACTGCAGCCGCGCCGCGGCGGGAGAATCGAACCAGTCGCCTGTCGGGGCCAGCGGCCCCTTCTCCCATGCCCGCCCGCAGCGATCCCGCCGCTCCGTTTCCCGATGGGATCAGCGCTGGGCGCACACCCGTGCCTCTGCCGGTCACGCCGGCCTTGCAACGTCAGCTCATGGGCTGGTTGGAGGAGGATCTCGGCCGGGGTGACCTCAGCGCCGCCGCCCTCGGCCATCGGCATGGCCGTGCCCACTGGATCGCCAAGGCCGAGGGAGTCTTCTGCGGTGGCGTGCTGGTGGCGCCCCTGTTCCGCCTGCTGGATCCGGCCGTGGTCGTGCGGCTGCTGGTGGTCGATGGCCAGCCGGTGCAGCCCGGCCAGCGGCTTCTGGAGCTGGAGGGGCCGGCGGTGGCTCTGGTGGCTGGCGAGCGCACCGCCCTGAACCTGGCCATGCGCCTGAGCGGGATCGCCAGCGCCACCGCGTCTCTGGTGGCCCAGCTGGCTGGTACGGGCGTGCGCCTGGTTGATACCCGCAAGACCACGCCGGGGCTGCGACTGCTGGAGAAGTACGCCGTGCGCTGCGGTGGCGGCGTGAACCACCGCCTCGGCCTCGATGATGCGGCGATGCTCAAGGAGAACCACCTGGCATGGAGTGGTGGGGTGATGGCGGCGATCGACGCCGTGCGGGCGTCAGCTCCCTGGCCGGCCCGCGTGATTGTGGAGGCGGAAACCGCCGCCGAAGCCGAGGCTGCCGTAATGGCGCGTGCCGATGGCGTCCTGCTGGATGAGTTCACCCCGGCGGCGTTGCAGGCGCTTGTGCCCCAGCTGCGGGCCCTGGCTGCGGCCCATGGCGCTGCTGTGGTGCTGGAGGCTTCGGGTGTTCAACCCGAGCAGCTGGCCGCTTATGCCGCCACCGGCATTGATCTCATTTCCACCAGCGCGCCGATCACCCGCAGCCGCTGGCTGGATCTGAGCATGCGCTTTGAGGCCTGAGATGGGGAGCTGGACCGATCGGCTCAACGTGCTGCGTGATGCTGACGAGCTTGTCCACCGTTGCCATCATGGAAGGGCTCTGTCGCTCGCACCTTCTGTGCCTGTCAGCGCTTGCCGCCGCCGTTGGGTGGCTCTCGTCGCCCTGCTCAGCTTTGGGTTGACGGCGGCTCCTGCGGCTTCAGCCCAGGGGGTGCTCGATCGCGTGGCCCGCAGCGGCGTCCTGCGACTGGTGGGGCCTGTGGATCAGCCGCCGCTGCTGAGCCTGGACCGTCAGGGGCAGCCCCAGGGCTATGCCGTGCTGATTGCCAGCCGTGTGGCGGCCCTGCTCAGCCAGGCGCTGGGACGATCGGTGCAGTTGCGGTTGGAGCCGCTGGCCGATCCCGCCCAGCTCTCCCAGCGCCTGGGGGAGGGCCAGGCTGATCTGGCCTGCGGGGTGCCCTTCAACTGGGCCCGCGACATGATGCTTGACTACAGCCTGCCGTTTGGGATTTCCGGGCTGCGGCTGTTGACCCCGGTGGGCAGGCTCGATGCCAAGCCCTCCCAGCTGGCGGGTCGGCGAATCGGTGTGGTGGGCGATTCCCTGGCCGAAACGGAGCTGCGGGGCATGCAACCCGCCGCCGTGCCGGTGCCCTTCCCAGATCTGCAGGCTGCTGTCGCCGCCCTCACGGCCGGCCGGGTGGAGGGTGTGATCGGCGATTCGGCTCTGCTGGCGGGGCTGATGCAGGAGCGTGGTTTGCGCGGCTTCGCCCTTGCACCGGCGGTGCCCTACGAGCGCTATCCCGTCGCTTGCGCCGTGCCCCAGAACGATTCCGCCTACCGCGATCTGGTCAATCGAGCGATCGCCCAGCTGCTGCAGGCCTATGTCGATGGTGAGCCGCAGACGGTGGATGCCGTGGATCGCTGGATTGGTCCCGGCAGCGCCATGAACCTGGATCCGGAGCGGATCCGCAGCGTCTTCGATGCCCTGCTGATGAGCGTTGAGGCCCTCAGGCCGCTGCCGCCAGCGGCGTCACGGTGAGTGTGAACCTGGCACCCGTTCTGCTTTCTGACTGATTTTTCTGACTGATTCCGCTCCTTCTCGCCCCCAGCCCCGATGAAGCTGATCACCTGCTCCCGTCTGTTTGGCGTTCTGTTGATCGCCGCTTCCCTGCCCTTTGATCCTGGGGTGGTGCTCGCGGCGCAGGCGGCCAGCGCCGTCCTGGCGGATCCGGCCCCACCCGGATCGATGGAGGCCCGTCTGCAGCGCATTGCGGCTGCTGTGCAGGAGCAGTCGGGCGATGGTGAGGCCGGTTCGGGCCGCCTGGATGAGAAGGCCATCAGCTACTTGGTGATTGGTCCTGATGGGATCGGTTGGCGCAATGGCGGCTGGGGTAACGGCGGCTTCTATAACGGCGGCTTCGGCAACGGTGGCTTCGGCAACGGCGGGTTTTACAACGGCGGCTTCCGGAACGGCGGCTTCCGGAACGGTGGTTTCTATAACGGTGGCTTCCGGAACGGTGGTTTCCGTAATTTCTGGTAGGTAGGACGATGTTCGAGCGGATGCCGGCGCCGCATGGCGGCCCGCTGCGGCTGCTGGTGATGCAGCCAACCCCCTTCTGCAACCTCGACTGCGACTACTGCTATCTGCCCAACCGCGACGACCGCAGCCGCCTGTCGCTGCAGCTGCTTGATGCAGCCCTGGAGCGGGTGCTGGAGAGTCCGTTCTTCGCCGGGCCGTTCACGCTGCTCTGGCATGCCGGTGAACCGCTGACCATGCCACCGGCCTTCTACGACGCCGCCACCGCCTGCATCCAGGCGGCCCTGGCCCGTCATGGCCTGCCACTCGACACGATCCGCCAGTCGCTGCAGACCAATGCCATCGCCATCCAGCAGGCCTGGTGCGATTGCTTTGAACGCAACGGCATCCATGTGGGCGTCAGCCTGGACGGGCCGGCCTTTCTGCACGACGCGCACCGCCGCACCCGCACCGGTCACCCCAGCCATGCGGCCGTGATGCGAGGCATCAGCTGGTTGCAGCGCTGCGGTGTGCCGTTCAACGTGATCGCGGTGCTCACGGCCGATGCCCTGGAGCATGCCGATGCGCTTTACAACTTCTTCGCGGACCACGGCATCAGCGAGGTGGGTTTCAACATGGAGGAAACCGAGGGAGAGAACCGGTGCTCCAGCCTTGATCGCGCCCCCGGGGCGGTGCCGGAAGCCGCGCCCTCCGAGCCGATCGCCGCAGAGTCCGCAGTCGAAACCCGCTACCGGCGCTTCCTGCAACGCTTCTGGCAGCGCACCCGGGCTGAACCTGGCCGTGTCAACCTGCGGGAATTCGATGGCATCACCAGCCTGGCCTGCAGCAACCAGCGCCTCAGCCGCACGGACATGAACAGTCCGTTCGTGATCGTCAACGTGGATGCCCACGGTCATGTGTCGAGTTTCGATCCGGAGTTGCTGGCGGTGCACACCGAGCGTTTCGGTGACTTCGTGTTCGGCCATGTGCTGCACGATCGCCTTGAGGACATCGCTGCCACGCCCAAGTTCCAGCAGGTGCGTGATGAGATCGCCGCCGGTGTTCAGGCCTGCCGCTCGGGGTGCGAGTACTTCGGCCTGTGCGGCGGTGGCGCCGGCAGCAACAAGTATTGGGAACACGGCCGCTTTGATGGCACTGCCACCCAGCACTGCCGCTACCGCATCCAGCTGGTGGCAGATGTGGTGCTCGAGGGTATGGAGCAGGAGCTGGGCCTGGCCTCCTGAAGTGGGCGCTGCGGCTGCAGAGCGGTGGTCAGCCGGAGCCCCTGGCTGGATCGAAGTGGACGCTGCAGCCTGGGGATCAAGATTTGGAGGCCTGCAGGCTGACAAGTCTGGCCACGGCTGTGGACACCATCAGCAGACAGGAGCAAGATTGAGAGCACCTGTTGCCTGCACCTTTGTGCTTGCCAGTGTCTGCCGTCCGCGCTGGAACCGTTTGGCGACTCTGTTCGCCCTGCTCGGACTGGGTCTAGGCGCGGCTCCCGCCGTGCGCGCCGAAGGCGTTCTGCCTCGGGTTGCCCGCAGCGGCCAGCTGCAGCTGGTGGGCCAGCCAAACCAGCCCCCGATCCTGAGCCTCGATGGCCAGGGCCAGCCCCATGGTTATGCGGTTGTGGTCGCTGAGCGGGTGCGAGCTCTGCTGGCGCAGTCCCTGGGCCGTGCGGTGCGCCTCAACTTCCAGCCCAGCGGTGATGGCGAGCAGGCGTATCAGAGCCTGGAAAATGGCTCAGCAGACCTGGCCTGCGGCGTTCCCTTCTCCTGGGCGCGGGCCACAACTGTGGATTTCTCTGTTCCGATCGGCGTCTCGGGGCTGCGCCTACTGGCACCAGCCGGTCGCTTCAGCGGTGATCCCCAGGGTCTGGCGGGACGTCGGATCGGCGTGGTGCGCGATTCCCTGGCGGACAACGAACTACGGGGCATGCAACCTGCTGCCACTGTGGTGCCCTTCGGCGGTCTCGGTGAAGCGGTCGCTGCTCTGAGCAGCGGTGCCGTCGATGGCGTGATCGGTGACACCGTTCTGCTCAAGGGCCTGGTGCAGCAACGCGGCCTCAGCGGCTATGCCCTCACGCCCGAGACGCCCTATGAGCGCTATGGGCTGGTCTGCGCCATGCCCGACAACACCTCAGCCTTCCGCAATCTGGTGAACCTGGCGATCACACGCCTGCAGCAGGACTACATCGATGGCGACCCGCGCACCGTGGCTCTGGTGGACCGCTGGCTTGGCCCTGGCAGCGCCATCAACCTTCCCCAGAACCAGATCCGCACCATCTTTGACAATCTGCTGATGGGCGTGGAGGCCCTGCGCCCTGTTCCCCCGTCCTCGCCGCAGCCCTGAGCAGCTCCGCAGCTGCCTGCCCAGAGCGCTGCTGCCGCGTTGTGGCCTGCTCCCGGTTGCTGCTCTGCAACCTGCGGCTGGTCGCTCGGACACGCCCTCTCCGCCAAGCCTGCCTGCCCCTGTCTGCCCGATCCACCATCACCGCCCACCCCCGATGACGCTGATCAACCGCGCCCGTCTCTTCGGCATCCTGCTGATTGCCGCCTCCCTGCCCATGGATCCAGGCCTAGCGCTGACGGCCAACGCCGCCAGCGCAGCCCTGGAGGGCAACCTGCCCTCCGGCTCGGTGGAAGCCAGGATGCAGCGCATTGCCCTGGCCATTCAGCAGCAAGCGGTAAGCAACTCCAGCGACGACCCCGATGCCGCTAACGCCGTGATGCTTGACCCGAGTGCCCTCAGCTGGTGGGGGAACGGTGGCTTCCGCAATGGCGGCTTCCGCGATGGCGGCTTCCGCAACGGCGGCTTCCGCAACGGCGGTTTCTGGAACGGCGGCTTCGGCAACGGTGGCTTCCGCAATGGTGGCTTCCGCAATGTCAGCTTCCTCAACTTCTGACGGCTGCCAATGACCGCCACCGCACCGCGTGGAGGCCCTCTGCGGCTGCTGGTGCTGCAGCCCACGCCGTACTGCAACCTGGATTGCGACTACTGCTACCTCCCCAGTCGCAACGATCGAAGTCGCCTGTCGCTGGACATCCTGGATGCAGCTCTGGAGCGGGTACTGGAGAGCTGCTCTATCGAGGGTCCGTTCACCCTGCTCTGGCATGCCAGTGAACCGCTGACCGTGCCTCCGGCGTTTTACGACGCCGCCACTGCTCGCATTTAGGCCGCACTCTCACGTCATGGCCTGCCACCGGAAATGGTGCGCCAGTCGTTGCAAACCAATGGCATCACCCTCAACGACGCCTGGTGTGATTGCCTTCTGCGCAATGGCATTCATGTGGGTGTCAGCCTGGATGGTCCAGCGTTCCTCCACGACAGCCATCGCCGCACCCGCACCGGCCGGCCAAGCCATGCCGCCGTCATGCGTGGCATTGCCTGTTTGCAACGGCGGGGTGTGCCCTTCAATGTGATCGCCGTGTTGACCGCTGATGGCCTCGATCACGCCGACGCCATCTACGACTTCTTCACCGAAAGCGGCATTGAACAGGTGGGCTTCAATATGGAGGAAACCGAAGGCGAAAACCGCTGCTCCACGCTGGATCTCCCCAATAGTGAGGAACGGTATAAAGCCTTTATGCAACGCCTCTGGGAGCGAGCCATGGCCGAACCGGGGCGGCTGCTGCTGCGCGAATTTGATGGCATCGCCAGCCTGGCTTGCAACAACATGCGTTTGCAGGATACGGACATGAATCAACCCTTCGTGATCGTGAATGTTGACGCGCGTGGCAACCTCTCCACCTTTGACCCGGAGCTGCTGGCAGTGCACACCGAGCGCTTCGGTGATTTTGTTTTCGGTCATGTGCTCCATGACAGCTTGGCGGATGTAGCCCAGAACGCCAAGTTCCAACAGGTGCAGGCGGAAATTCGTGCCGGGGTTGAGGCCTGCCAGCGCAGCTGCTCTTACTTCGGTCTTTGTGGCGGTGGTGCGGGCAGCAACAAATACTGGGAGCATGGACGCTTTGATGGCACTGAAACCCAGGCCTGCCGGTATCGCATCAAGTTGGTGGCCGATGTGGTGCTGGCCGGGCTCGAGCGTGAGCTCGGGCTCGTGGCATGACGCCCAGCCCATGCGGTGCCGGGGGATGATCGTGAGCTGAGCCACCGGTCCCGCCCCCATGCTGCGCATCGCCCATGCCCTCGCCAGCCAGCTGCGGGCTGCCATGCAGCGGGCGTTTCCCGAGGTGGCAGCGGCAGCAGGCGGACATCCCCTTGATCCCCAGCTGGCGCCTGCCAGCAAACCGGAGTTCGGCGATTTCCAGGCCAACGGCGCCCTGGCCCTGGCCAAGCCGCTGCAGCAGAAGCCGCGGGCCATCGCTGAGGCGATCGTGGCGCAGCTGCAGGCCGATGCGACCTTCACCGCCCTCTGCCTCGAGCCCCAGATCGCCGGGCCTGGTTTCATCAACCTGAGGCTGCGGCCCGAGCGGCTGGTGGCGGAGGTGGCGGCGCGCCTCGGCGATCCGCGCCTGGGGGTGCCGTCGGTGCAGGCGGAGAGCGGCGCCGCAGCGACGCCGGTGGTGGTGGATTTCTCCAGCCCCAATATCGCCAAGGAGATGCACGTGGGGCACCTGCGCTCCACGATCATCGGCGACTCGCTGGCGCGGGTGCTGGAATTCCGCGGCCATCCGGTGCTGCGGCTGAATCACGTGGGCGACTGGGGCACCCAGTTCGGCATGTTGATCACCCATCTCAAGCAGGTGGCGCCCGAAGCCCTGAACACCGCCGATGCGGTGGATCTCGGCGACCTGGTGGCCTTCTACCGCCAGGCCAAGGCCCGCTTCGATGAGGATGAAACCTTCCAGACCACCAGTCGTGAGGAGGTGGTGAAGCTGCAGAGCGGTGATCCGGTGTCGCTCAAGGCCTGGGGGCTGCTCTGTGACCAGAGCCGGCGTGAGTTCCAGAAGATCTATGACCGGCTTGAGATCCGCCTGAGCGAGCGGGGCGAATCCTTCTATAACCCCTTCCTGGCGGGAGTTGTTGCTGATCTGGAGGCCTCCGGCCTGCTCGTCACCGACGACGGCGCCCAGTGCGTGTTTCTGGAGGGTGTGAGCGGCAAGGAGGGCAAGCCGCTCCCCCTGATCGTGCAGAAGAGCGATGGCGGCTTCAACTACGCCACCACCGATCTGGCGGCGATCCGCTATCGCTTCGGGGCGGCCCCCGGTGGCGATGAAGCGCGCCGCGTGATCTACGTGACGGACGCTGGCCAGGCCAGTCACTTCGCGGGGGTGTTCCAGGTGGCCCGCCGCGCCGGCTGGATTCCCGAGGGCGGCCGGCTGGAGCATGTGCCCTTCGGCCTGGTGCAGGGGGAGGATGGCAAGAAGCTCAAGACCCGCGCCGGCGACACCGTGCGCCTGCGCGACCTGCTCGATGAGGCGGTGGAGCGGGCCGAAGCCGACCTGCGCCGTCGTTTGCACGAGGAGGAGCGCAGCGAAGATGAGGGCTTCATCGAGCATGTGGCCAGCACCGTGGGTCTGGCGGCTGTGAAGTATGCCGACCTCAGCCAGAACCGGATCACCAACTACCAGTTCAGCTTCGATCGGATGCTGGCGCTGCAGGGCAACACGGCGCCCTATTTGCTCTATGCGGTGGTGCGCATTGCCGGCATCGCCCGCAAGAGTGGTGAACTGGGTGCCACTACCAGCGCCGAAAGCCTGCAGTTCAGTGAGCCCCAGGAATGGACGCTGATCCGCGAGCTGCTCAGGTTCGATGCCGTGATTGCCGAGGTGGAGGAGGAGCTGCTGCCCAACCGGCTCTGCACGTATCTGTTTGAACTGAGCCAGGTGTTCAACCGCTTCTACGACCAGGTGCCGGTGCTCAAGGCTGAGGAGCCGGCCCGCAGCTCCCGCCTGGCCCTGTGCCGCCTGACGGCCGACACCTTGAAGCTGGGCCTGGGCCTGCTGGGGATCCCCACCCTCGAGCGGATGTGACGGCTGGGCTGTGCCTGGGCCACGAGCTGGTGCTGCCGATCCGGCCGCTGCTGTTCCGGCCGCTGCTGTTTCGCTACGAGAGCACGGGGGCGGAAACGTCTCCGTGGTATTGAGCCACTCTGTGGTGGCTGGCTGGCTTTTTCGGCAGCCTCTGAAGAGTTCGCAGAATGCTGCCCCTGAGTGGTAGGCCAGTCACTCATGGTCGCGAAGCAGACAATGGTTGGAGGCCTGTTCACCTTGAGGGACTTGCTGGCCGGCCTTTCCACGAACGCAGACAACCCTTTCAGTTTGTTAATCGTTGGTCGGTATCACGTAGTGCATTGGCCAGCAAATAGGTTCGATTGGTTCGCCAGAATTCACTGGCGCGAATGTTGTGGATTCATCTCGATCGCAAAGAAAATGATGATTGCCTCAGCAGACCCTGATCTGTTGATCCCATTGGGGATAGCGCACCGGCTTGAGCATGCCTTCAGCGGACGATTCGAGCCGCCAAGCCTGCTGCCCCCGCACCCCCGCCGTTTGGAAGGGCCTCCCCCGATTGTCGACCACGAGCACGCCCTCGCCGGCGGGGGAGGAATAATAGAAGCGCAGACGCCAGAGCAGATCACGCGCGAGCGTTGAGGCATGCACCTCGAGGATCTCCACATCCTCACCCGTCACGCTCAGGAGCGATCGGCTACTCGGCGGAGCTTCCCCCGACTCAGGCAGCCAGAGGCGGACCCGGGAGCCTGGGGCGTCAAGATCGAGAACAGCCGTTCGCACCTCTTCGACCCCGCAGCCGGCACTCGTTAGGAACCAGCCAGGTGGCGACGGGCGTTGTTCAACAAGCTCGGCGCGGATGTCACGGATGAGCACCTTGCTTCCGTTGGAGCTGCGCAACTCCAGACGCAGAACCCGCGGAGATGCTGGGATACCGCCGAGTCTCGGCAGTTGTTTCAGTGATGACCCTCGCAGTTGGCTCAGATCCGCCTGGGTGAGATCCATCGGCGTGACTCCACGGCTGAAGGGAACCAGGACGAAGGGTTCCACGGCAGTACCCGCGACAAACTGACCATCGGGCACCACCCGCACCTCCAGCTCCTGGCCCGGGGCCAGAGCCTGCAGCCGGGAGATGATTGTGCCGGCGAACTGACTACCGAGAGCGGCCAGGGCTGCAGCCCCGATGATGCCGCCAGCCCTGACTATCGGCATCTTCCAGCGGCTTAAGCCTGAAACGGATCCGTCAGCGGACCCCGCATTCGCGGGGCTGGTGGAGTCGCGCCCTGAGTTCGATAAAGGCTTCAGCCCTCCCACTCCAATCACCGCATTGGGGTCGAGAATCACGGTAGTGGAGGATGGAACAGTAGTCCAGGCAGGTGTACCCCTCATTCAGAGTCCTGTTGATCAATCTCCGGGACTTCGTCCCAGAGCACGCCCGACACCACCCAGCCCTGGATTTGCTGATGGCATGGGTCTGCCTGAGTTCGATCCTTGCTCTTGACATTCGGCAATGCGAGGCAGCCCCCATGTGTACCAAAACATCGGCTTACCCTGTAACCGCTGAGTCATTCGACAGTTCGATGCCGCGCCCCTCTTGGCGCCTGCAAAGCCAGGCTGAAAATCTCACCTTCTTGAACTTCAAGGCAGAGTGCAATAGCCCCCTTGATGCATCCTGTCGTGCCATTAAGAGGGTCTGTCTGTGTATAGCAGCTGGAAAGAGTAGATGCGCGCGCTGCGAAGGATCCAGCTGAGTCGTTTCGGTGGCGAAATCAAACTGTCTCGCCGTGGTTCTTTTCTCCGGCTCTTGAGGCAGGCTTCGATCTGGTATTTTCTGGATTCTGTTTCTAGACCCGACCAGCGCTGATCATCGCCTGCCCGCAAAGAGCTGCGGGTTCCAGGTGACCGTGGGCTCGCTACATTGAAGGAGGTGGGTCAGGCGTATGGCGGGGTTGGAAAGTGCTCTCGGCTCTCGGGGGAAACCTTTCAGGGTGGCGTATCGACTCGACAGGCGAATCAACATCTGGCTCCGGCCAAAAAAGATGGTCTGCGGTCGGACGCAGCACGTTCGGGATCTGCTGAATCGTTGCCACCTTAAGCCAGGGAAACTCTGAATAGGGAAGCACCAGTTCTTCACCATCGATAGGCATCCAGGCGCAATGTCCAGGGGCATTGGTGGCCTCAGCCTCTAAAATGGTTGTTCCAGGCATCGATGATCTCCTGTTGTCGTGTCTCGACTAAGCATTCCGCTTCTTTGGCCCTTGTAGGGCTTAGCCCGATGTTGCGAGTGGGTTCAGCGGTCGGGCTGATCCAGAACTACGCCTCACCATCAGGATGACTGACATGGACGTGAGGACGAGGCTCCTCCCGTGAAAAGAAGAAGAAACGAAATTCGCCTTTCCGGAAGACGGTTGGTGACAAGTGCAGTCTTGAACGCCTCTCGCAGCAGAGCCACGTCTGCTATGGCTGTTCGCACCTTTCCAACTTCTTCTTAGATGGTTTCCTTGAACCACGCCCCCCGGCACCCTTT
>JBEBCC010000130.1:0-13855 GCA_041158125.1 Cyanobacteriota bacterium | reverse complement strand
GGCTTGCCCAGCAGCACGCAGGCGTCGTTCACCAGGTAGCGGGTGGGGAAGTTGTCGGTGCCGTCGCAAACGATGTCGTAAGGCCGGATGATCTCCAGGGCGTTCTCGCTGGTGAGCGCCGTTTCGTAGAGATCCACCTGGCAGTGCGGGTTGATCTCATGAATGCGCGCCTTGGCCGATTCGATCTTCGGTTTGCCCACCCAGCTGGTGCCGTGGATCACCTGCCGCTGCAGGTTGGAGTGATCCACCACGTCGAAATCGACGATGCCGATCCGGCCCACGCCGGCGGCGGCCAGGTACAGCAGCAGCGGCGACCCCAGGCCGCCGGTGCCCACGCACAGCACCGAGGAGGCCTTGAGGCGTTTCTGCCCCTCCATGCCCACTTCCGGCAGGATCAGATGGCGGGCAAAGCGGGCCACCTCATCAGGGCTGAGCTCAATGCCGGTGGTGTCGGGGGGAAGCATGGGGCGGGCGTGGCGCTTTCCAGCCCCCTACTCTCCCAAATGCCCGGTCGCCAGCGTCGTCTCCAGGGCGGCGGCTGGTGCTGCGCCTCAGCACACCCGCAGCGCAATCCGCAGCTCGCGGGGTTCCGCCAGGGCCTCGGCGCTCTGCAGCGGGGTTCCGGCATCCCATCCGGCCCCATCCGGCAGCCACCAGGCCCGCAGCGGCCGGATCAGGGCGGCATCGTCGGAGTCATCGGTTGGTGGGCCCGAGATCGGCTGGTCGGCGTTGATCAGGCCGGTGCGGATCAGCATCAGCGTCGGGCCGCAGCACAGGCGCAGGTCGCTGGTGGAGGGCACCGCTGCGCTGCTGGGGTGGCTGTGGGCGGCCCCCAGCACCTGCAGCTGTCGGTCGCGGGCCCAGCGCTGGGCCAGCAGCTGCTCCCGCGGATCGAGCAGGAAGTGGCGCTGCCGTTCCGCGGCGGGTTCCCAGCTGTTACAGCAGGGCCAGATCTGTTCCAGCACAAGGGCTGAGCCTTGGCGTTTCCCCAGCAGCAAGGCGCAGCCTTCCTGGGGGGAAGCGGCCATGAGCACACGCTCCAGAACGATCAGGCAATGCCGATCTGTGCGCAGTGTGGCTGGCGTTGCTGCACCCACCCGGATACCTTATGGCAGAGGAAAAATCACGATGACTCTCCTGATGACCGACGAAACCACCGTTCTGCAGGAGCAGGCTGCCGTTCCCGGCGAGGAGGCTGGGGCCAGCTTCAGCGAGCGTTACAGCGAGATCCTCGGCAAGGTCAACGCCACCCTCGATCAGGTCGACTGGACCCAGATGGGCCGCATCGGTAAGGGCATCGGCGTGCTGGTGGTGGTCATCGTTGCCCAGGTGCTGATCAAGGGCGTCCTCGACACCATCAACCTGCTGCCCGTGGTGCCTGGTCTGCTGGAACTGCTCGGCTTGGTGGTGGTGGGTCAGTGGAGCTGGCGGAACCTCACCACCAGCGACAAACGTGCCGCTGTCATCACCAAAGTGCAGAGCCTGCGCAAGGAGTATCTGGGTTGATGGCCTGCATGGCTCTGGTCCAGGTCAGCGCCTGAACGCCTGGCGCGTCAGCCATCGCCAACGCTGTGGATCCGCTGCTGTTGCACCGGGTTCACAGCTTTTTTGTGGGTTCTCAGCCGGCGCTCCGCCCTGCGACGTTCGCCATCAGGCGTCGCTGCCGGTTGGTTCGCGGTTCAGGGTGATGCGGCCTTCAGCAGCGACCGGATGCTGCGTTCGGCCTGGTCCCAGTAACTGCCGCCGAATAGGTTGGCGTGGTTCAGCAGGTGGTACAGGTTGTACAGCTCCCGCCGCTGCCGGTGGCCCGTCGGCAGCGGCCACTCCTGCTCATAACCCTTGAAGAAGGCGGTTGGGAATCCTCCAAACAGCTGGGCCATGGCCAGGTCCACTTCCCGGTCGCCTCGATACACCGCTGGATCGAACAGGGCACCACCGCCGGATGCCAGCAGGCCAGCGTTGCCGCTCCATAGGTCGCCGTGCACCAGGCAGGGCTCTGCACCGTGGCCGTTCAGCCAGCCCGCCACTCGCTCCAGGAGTGCCGCAGCCCCTGCCGGTCGGCGGCCGCGGCTGCTGGCCCAGGCCAGCTGAGGTGCCAGCCGCTGCTGGGTGAAGAAGCGTCCCCAGTCGTTGTCCCAGCGATTGCGCTGAGGTGCTGAACCGAGCACGTTGTCTTGCCCCCAGCCGAAGCGGCCGTCGTGTCCCTCCAGGCTGGCCCGGTGCAGCGCCGCCAGCTGCCCCCCCAGCTGCCGCCAGGCTCGCTCGGGGTCGTTCGGACGATTGCTCAGCTCCAGCCACGGCATCAGCAGCAGGCCATGGTTCTCCACGGGCATCAGCTGCAGCGGTTCCGGCACCATCAGGCCCGCGCCGGTTGCGTCGGTGCCCATGGCCCTGGCGGCGGCTGCGGCCGCCGCCAGGGCCCGCAGGCCATCGGCCTCGGCGATCAGCATCGGCAGCCGCTCGATCTGGTTGGTCTTGGCGAACAGCCGCCGGCCGCTGCTCAGTTCCAGGCGCCAGGCGCGATGGATGCAGCCACCGCTCACGGGCACCATCGCCTGAAGCTCCTCCCCCAGCTCCCGCCGCAGCCAGCTGCCGAGCAGAGCCTGTTCCATCGCGCGGTGGGCGGGCGGCCCTGTCAGCATGCCGTCATGACCAGCCGTTGTGACGTGGCGGTGGTGGGCGCCGGTATCGCCGGTCTCACCGCCGCGGCTCTGCTGGCGGCCGAGGGGCTGGAGGTGGTGCTGCTGGAGGCCCACAGCCAATCCGGCGGCTGCGCCGGCACCTTTCGCCGTGGGCCCTACACCTTCGATGTGGGCGCCACCCAGGTGGCCGGTTTCGAGCCAGGTGGCAGCCACGCCCGCCTGTTCCGTCATTTCGGCCTGGCGCTGCCGCCGGCGCGGCCACTGGATCCGGGCTGCAGCGTGCTTCTGAGCGGCGAGCGAGACCCGATTCATCTCTGGCGCGATCCTGATCGCTGGCGCCAGGAGCGGCAGCGGCACTTCCCCGGCAGTGAGCGTTTCTGGAGCCTGTGCGCCTTGCTGCACCAGGGCACCTGGGGCTTCGCTGGCCGCGATCCGGTGCTGCCGCCCCGCAGCGCCTGGGATCTGGGGCAGCTGCTGACCGCCCTGGATCCTGGTGCGGCCATCAGCGGCCTGTTCACGCTGGCCACCGTCGCTGATCTGTTGCGCCTCTGCGGTTGCGCCGGTGATGGGCGCTTACGTCGTTTTCTCGATTTGCAGCTGCGGCTTTATTCGCAGGAGCCGGCTGATCGCACCGCCGCTCTGTATGGAGCCACCGTGCTGGCCATGGCGCAGCAGCCCCTGGGCCTGTGGCACCTGGAGGCGTCGATGCAGGCCCTGAGTGCGGCGCTGGAGCGGGCCCTGGCGGCGGCGGGTGCACAGCTGCGCCTGCGGCATCGGTTGGTTGGCCTGCGACCGCTGCCGGCTGGGGGATGGCGCCTGGAGGGGCAGGGGCCGGCGGGCCGGCCCTTCTGCCTTGAGGCCGCCGAGGTGGTGTGCAGCCTGCCGCCCCAGGCTCTGCCGGATCTGCTCGGTCCGGTGCTGCCCGATGGTTACCGGCGCCGTCTCGATCGTTTCCCAGATCCTTCCGGTGCCCTTGTGCTCTATGGAGCCGTGCCCCGCCACCGCCTGCCGGCTGATCTCGGTCTGCATGCCCAGCTGGAGTGGAGCGATCCGGGGAGCCTGTTCGTCTCACTCAGTGCCGAGGGTGACGGTCGGGCTCCGCAGGGGCAGGCCACCGTGATTGCCAGCGTGTTCACCCCGGCACGGCCCTGGTTCTCGTTGGCGGAACAGGCCTACCAGCGGCGTAAGCGTCAGGCGATTGCCGGCATTCAGGCGGGGCTGCAGGAGCTGCTGGGGCTGGAGGCGGCCGACTGGCTGCACGCTGAGCTGGCTACCCCACGCGGGTTCGCCGGCTGGACCGGTCGCCCCTTCGGCTTTGTGGGCGGTCTTGGCCAGCATCCCAGTCGCTTCGGGCCCTTCGGCCTGGCCAGTCGTACGCCGATGCCTGGGCTGTGGCTCTGCGGTGATGCCATTCATCCTGGAGAGGGCACCGCAGGCGTCAGCCTCTCGGCGCTGATGGCGGCGCGTCAGCTGCTGGCGGCGCGGGGCCGAGAGCTGCGACTGCGCACCTGACCCTGCGTCCGCTCACCCTGTCCCCGGGGTGTGTGCTCACCCCAAGGCCCTCACAGAAACTGTGGTCGCAGGGTCTGGCACTCGCTCAGCTCGTGCTGCAGCACTGGCCACTGCTGCTCCCGCACCAGCGTCTCCAGGGATTCCAGCTGGCGGCGATACAGCGCCACGGCCTCCAGCACCGCCTCCCGATTGCAGCGGGCCATCAGAGTGCCCAGTTCCGGGTTCCCGCCACCGATGCGGCTGGTGTCCGC
The DNA here is from genome assembly GCA_041158125.1 of Cyanobacteriota bacterium. Taxonomy (GTDB): domain Bacteria; phylum Cyanobacteriota; class Cyanobacteriia; order PCC-6307; family Cyanobiaceae; genus Vulcanococcus. The sequence continues at coordinate 9,450 of JBEBCC010000130.1, read as the reverse complement.
GAAGCCGCTGGAGGCGAGTCGGCGCACCAGGGCCGCTGTATCCGCCTCTGCTCCACCTCGCCCGGCGGCCTGCAGCAGCGCGGCGCTGACCAGCACGGGCATGTGGGAGATCAGCGCCACGGCCCGGTCGTGGGCACTGGCGTCGCATTGCAGCCATTCGGCGCCCACGGCCTCCGCCAGCTCCCGCACCGCCGCCAGCGCTTCGGGGTCAGTCTCGGGCGTCGGCGTGGCAACCCAGGGTCGGCCGGCGAACAGGCCCGACACTCCGGCCTCCACCCCGGCCTGGGCCGTGCCGGCCATCGGATGGCTGGCCACGAAGCGCGGGTGCCAGGGGCCCCACCGCTCCAGCACCGGTTGCTTCACCGAACCCACGTCGGTGATCACCGCCTCAGCCGGTAGGGCCATGCGCAGGGCTGGCTCGGGCTCCAGCAGGCGATCGAGGGGTAGCGCCAGCACGATCAGTCCGCAGTCCTGCAAGACGGCTGGGTCGGTGTCGACCCGCGTGGCCAGAGCCCGCTCCAGCGCTCGCTTCGCCGTGGCCGGTCGATGCACCAGCGCGTGCACGTCGACACCGCGGGCGCGTAGATCGAGCCCGAGGGAGCCTCCGATCAGCCCAAGCCCCACGATTCCCACCGGCCGCCCGCGCCAGAGGCTTGTCATCGCTGAACAGTTCGCTGCGGCCAGCTTCCTACGATTCGCCGATGTTGGAAGCACGCGCCCACCAGCAACTCAAGGCTCTGCTGCGGCTGGAGGGGAAATCGCGCTGGCCGCATCACCTCACGCTCAGCCGTCTGGTGGCCCGCAGCCTGCGGCGCGGCGATCAAACCCTGGTGCGCCTGGCTCCAGGCAGCGATCCCAGCTGGCTGCTGGGCCTTCTCGTTCCCCTCGCCCTGCATGAGGGGCCCGTGGCATTGCTGGTGAGTCCGGCTCTGCGGCAGCGGTTGCTCCAGGTCGAACTGCCGCAGCTCGAGGCCGTGGGCTTGAGCCTCCCCTGTTGGGAGGGGCCGCGGGCGCCCGTCGCAGCGCGGTTGTGGCTGTTGCAGCCTGATCAACTCGTGCAGGCTTGGCGCGATGGTGCGCTGGGAGATCGCCAGCTGCTCGTGCCGGAAGGCGAGCGATTGGAGCCGGAGCTGCGGCGGGCTTTGGGGGTGGTGATCGATACCGCTCATTGGGAGCAGCTGCGGCGCAGCCTGCCTGGCGCTGCCGCCAGCCTGCTGCAGCTGCATGAGCGCCTGAGCCGCCGATTGCTGGCGCGGCCCTGTGGGCCGCTGCAGCAGGTGCCGATCGCGGCAGAGGAGGAGGCGCCTCTGCGCCAGCTGCTGGCCTTGCTGGCGCCCCTGCCTGAGCCCTGGCCCCGCTGGCTGGCCAGTGGTGATGACGGTTGGACCAGCTGGGCCCAGATCAATCCTGCCCTGTTGCAGTGGCAGTGGCATCGCCAGCCGCTGGAGCCTCTGGCGCAGATGCAGGGGTTGCTGCATGGGCGGGGTCTGGTGCTGGTCGGTCCCGCTGCCGAACTACCGGCTCCTGGCCATGGACTGGTCCCCCAGGTGGAGCTGAGCCTCGCCGATCCGCCGCTGCTTGATCCGTTGCCGCTGTTTGCACCGCAGGGGCAGCCTCTGCCGAATGCACCCCACTACCCCACCCACCTGTTGGATCAGTGCCGCCGGCTGGTCCTTGGGCAGACGGGCCTGAGCGTGGTGCTGCTCGATGACGAAGGGCTGCGGCTTGGTCTCACCAGTGCTCTCGCCGCTGAATTCGGGTCGCGGGTTGGTCATCAGCTCACGGCGCCGGAAAGCAATGGTGTGATCTGTTGCAGCTGGGGGTGGTGGTTAGAGCATCAGCAGCGCCTGCCCCTACCCAGCCAGTTGGTGGCGGCCACCCTGCCGATCGCCAGCCTCGAGGATCCACTCACGGCCGCGCGGGTTGCGGCGTTGCGTCTGCAGGGCCGCGACTGGTTCCGTGAGTTGCTGCTGCCGGAAGCACTGGGTCGGCTGCAGCGGGCGGTGGCGGGTGTGCGGCGCAACGGCGGCCGCCTGGCGGTGCTCGATGGTCGTCTGCGTCGCCGTGGTTGGGGGCGGCAGGTGCTGGAGGCCCTGGAACCCTGGGTGGCACTGCCCCGGCTGCTGCCGGGCTGAGCCTCAAATCTGCCGGCGCGCCGACCACCCCTAGCCTGGGGAGCCACCGCAGCAGGGTTCGATGGGAGAGGCCAAGCGCCGCGCTGAGCAGGGGTTGCCGCCCCGTCCGAAGCCCGTCGGGGCGGTCGCTGCCAAGGCGCGAGCGCAGGACACATCACCACGCATTGCCCCCTGGTTGCCGCTGACCCGCAACCAGGGGGAGCGGTTTGTGCAGATCACCACGCGGGGCGCCTGGATCGGCATCGCGGCCCTGGTGATCTTTTGGGTCACAGTCCGCTTCATCGGTCCGGCGGCCGGCTGGTGGACCCTCGCTGACGGTTGAGGCCCAAGCGTCCGCCACCGAAGAGCCGGACCGATGCAGCCTCTCCAGCCAGCGGCTGTCGCCAATGGCTGCCCTTTGCTCCCGTGCGGAATCGGGCGGGGGAGGCGGTCTCCAGATTCCTGAGCCTGAGGTGCGTCGGCCTATGTGGCCACACCAGGCAGCTCTCAGGGGATCGGTTCGGTGCGCGGATTCACACGCAAATCGCCAGCGCGTCCAGCTGCCACGCGGAAACCTGAAGAAAACGTTAGGATCGTTCTCGTCCACCGCTGGGCCGCCGATGTTTGCCCGTCTTGCCGAGCACTATCGATCCGTCGTTGAAGATCTGGTGCTGAGCCTGCGGGCCCTTGCCGATGGCTTGCAGCAGCAAGGTTTTGCGGCCACCTGTTATGTCTGTGGCGATGATCGCGATGGCCACGGCGCCTCCTTTGTCGCCGGCCTTGGTGATGGCCATCTGGTTCGCTTCATGGTGTCCGATTACGGCATCAGCTGGGTGGAATCCCGCAATGGCCATGAGCTGGTCAAGCTCGAAGGTGCGGAAGCCATCCAGGAGTTGGAGCGCGTGGCATCGACTCTGCGCGCCCGATCTGCAGCAGCGCCGAGCTCTTCCGTCTGTGAGAAGCCGGTCTGAGGATCTCGCCGCTCTGTTGTACTGAGATGTACCCGGAGACCCGAAGAGCGACATTGCACCGGGCCCTCGCAGAGCTGGTGCAGCGTCGCTTTTCATCCTGCTGAGCTTAGGAAGCGCCCAGTCAGCTGGCGCCGGGAGCGCTCACGGCATCCTCGGCCTCGCTGCTGCTGCCTGGGGTGGTGCTGCCACCGGCGGCCATGCGGGCGGCAGCGGCGGCCACAGGTCGCAGCGAATCGCTGGCTTCGCTCAGTTTCTGGCGCACCTTGGTCTCGATCTCCGCCTTGGGCTCAGGATTTTGTTCCAGCCAGGTGATGGTGTTGTCGCGGCCCTGGCCGATGTTGTCGCCCTCGTAGCTGTACCAGGCTCCTTTGCGAACCACGACGCCATTCTCCTCGGCCAGATCGAGCAGGCAGCCAATGGTGCTGATGCCACGACCGAACAGGATGTCGAACTCGGCGATGCGAAATGGTGGCGCCACCTTGTTCTTGGCCACCTTTACCTTGGCTCGGATTCCGTATTCCTCTGTACCGCGCTTGAGTGTCTGGATGCGGCGGATGTCGAGTCGCACCGAGGCATAGAACTTCAGGGCGTTACCGCCCGTGGTGGTTTCCGGATTGCCGTAGGTAACGCCGATCTTCTGGCGAAGCTGGTTGAGGAAGATCACGGTGCAACCAGACTTGCCGATGTTGCCGGTGATCTTGCGCATCGCCTGGCTCATCAGGCGGGCCTGGCTACCCACTGCCAGATCGCCCATCTCACCTTCGATCTCGGCCCGGGGGGTCAGGGCGGCCACCGAGTCGACGACGACGATATCAACGGCGGCCGAGCGCACCAGCTGGTCGACGATTTCCAGCGCCATCTCACCGGTGTCCGGCTGGGAGACCAGCAGGTTCTCGATGTCGACCCCGAGGGCTGCGGCGTAGACCGGATCGAGGGCGTGCTCAGCGTCCACGAAGGCGGCTACACCGCCGCGGCGCTGCACCTCGGCGATGGCATGCAGGGTGAGCGTTGTTTTACCCGAGCTCTCCGGCCCGTAGATCTCCACCACGCGGCCCTTGGGATAGCCTCCGCCCAGGGCGAGGTCGAGGGTGAGCGCGCCGGTGGGGCTGGTCTCGATGCGCATCCGGGAGGCATCCCCCAGGCGCATGATCGAGCCCTTGCCGAAGTTGCGCTCGATCTGGTTGAGCACCAGGCCCAGGGCCTTGTCGCGCTCGGGGTTGACGCCGCTCGGGCCGCTGGCCCCGGAGCTGCTGGTGCGGCTGTTCTTGTCGTCGGCAGGCATGTCTGCGTCTCTAGCGATGGAGTGGGCCGCGGTGCAGGTGCTGGGCCGGTGGAACCGGGCCATCCTCGGCGACCTCAGAATCTGAAGTGCCCCCCGGGAGGCCCGGTGTTTCACCGGTGGGTCGACCAGCCGCCCCGGAACTGGCTGTAGTACAGGCGTACGCTAGCGGCTGCCGGGCCAGTCCGCCAGCGGTTGCGCGAAGCAGTCCGGATTCAGGAGATCGATCCCGGTTGGCAGCTGGTCGCGATCGCCGGGCCCCAGGTAGCCCCAGGACACCAGGAAGCAGCGCACCGCTTCCAGCCCCGGGGTGTGGCGCACCGTTTCAAGGGTGGGGCGTCGATCTTCCACAAACCACAGCGGCGCCGGCTGCTCGGCGTTCAGGCGCAGCAGCACCTGCGGTTTGCTGCCGTGCTCATGCCCGTAGACGGCTCGGGGTTTGAGGTCATAGGCCTGCAGAAGCTCACGGGCGAAGGCGCCGCCCTTGGTGGTGAGCACCAGCCAGTCGCTGCCTTCATCGGCCAGGCGCCGCAGTCGCTCCGGTACGCCGGGATAGGGATGATGCAGGGCCAGCCAGGTGGCGGGATCCTCACGGATTGCACGGCTGCGCAGGCTCTCCAGGCTGGTTTGCAGAACGGCTGGCTCTAGGTTCCAGCGCCGCAGCGCCGCAGCCGTGCAGCCGTCGTAATCCGCCAGGTACGCACCCAGGTCGAGATCGGGCCGCGACAGCTCCAGCGCTGCAAGCACCATCTCCCAGCCCTTATGGATCAGCGGCCGCAGCTGCGTGAAGCCGGGTGGTGCCTGCTCCGTCAGCACCTGCCCAGGCCGCAGGGCCAGAGCGGCGCGACAAGCGCTCCACCAGTACTCGGCCATGCCATCCACCATCACGCCGTCGAAATCGAACACCAGCAGCGGATGGATGGCCATGGATGAACTGGAAAGCCGGCAGCCTGTCGATGCCGGCCTCATACCAGGCAAGCAGGCTGCTGGCTTTCGTCTGCGGATCTATGAAAACTGGGCCGCTAGGATTCGAACCTAGGAATGGCGGGACCAAAACCCGCTGCCTTACCACTTGGCGACGGCCCAATGCGCTCGGCCCGGTCTGGCGCGAAGCGCCGTTCCGTGAGCACCCAGATAGTTACCCACAGCGAGGTGGCCTTCGTCAATCCAGCCCCCCGGACTCAGCGGGGGAAGATCCGCAGCCGCTGCATGCGGCCGCTGCCGAACACCGCCGTCTCCAGCCGGTAGTGGGCGGCCAGCTCGGCCTGCATCCGTCGCACCGCTTCGCTGCGGGGAAGCAGCTCCACCGGCCGCCCCTGCGGCAGCACCAGTTGCTCCACTGCCAGGCGGCATTCTTCAAGCGCTGCGAGCGTGTCATCGGCGTGGCTGTCGGGTGCGGTGGCATCCGCGATCGGCGTTGTCGTCTCGCCGCCGCCGCTCCGACGTTGCAGCAGCCGCTCCAGCCCCCGTTGGATCTGGGGCAGGGTGTCGGCCTTGATCACCAGGATCGGCACACCGGCGGCCTGGGCGCGCCGGCGCAGGTCAGGGGTATGCCCCAGCTGCTGCCGCACCGCGAGCACCGCTTCTGCTTCCTCCACGGCCTCGATCAGTTGCACCGGCAGCCGCCGGCTGCGGATCGCCTGCTCCAGCAGCAGCTGGCTCACACCGACGCAGCAGAGCTGCAGCGGGCACATGGCGTTGGTGGTGAGATCCAGCTTGGCCTCTGCAGAGGGCGTTGGCTCTCGATGGGGCAGCGGGGCCGGCGCTGACCGGCTGGCCCGGGGATCCGGCAGCGGCACCGGTGCCAGCCGCGCTGGCCGACTGACATCGCTGTCCCTGCGATGGGGCTGAGGTGGCTGCGGCGTCTCGCGCAGGTGCAGGCGGCCGGATCCATCCAGTTCCCGCACCTGCGGCCGCGGCAGCTGGCCGCGCAGCAGCAGATCGACGGTGCGGGCCACGTCGCGGTGCACCAGCCAGCGGTGCCGGCTATGCATCTCCACCGCCAGCGGGAAGGTGGGCTCGGCTGCCCGCTCCAGAACGGTTTTCTGGCTGCGCCGCCGCCGGGCTTCCTCATCGCCCAGGGTCACTGATTCGATGCCGCCTACCAGATCGCTGAGGGTGGGATTCTTCACCAGGTTGGCTAGCTCGTTGCCGTGGGCCGTGGCTACCAGCATCACGCCCCGTTCGGCGATCGTGCGCGCCGCCAGCGCTTCCAGTTCGGTGCCGATCTCATCGATCACGATGACTTCCGGCATGTGGTTTTCCACCGCCTCGATCATCACCTGGTGCTGCAACTCCGGCCGGGCCACCTGCATGCGCCGGGCTCGGCCGATCGCCGGGTGGGGGATATCTCCGTCCCCGGCGATCTCATTGCTGGTGTCGATCACCACCACCCGTTTGCCCAGCTCATCGGCCAGCACGCGGGCGATTTCGCGCAGGGCGGTGGTCTTGCCAACGCCGGGCCGCCCCATCAGCAGCAGCGACTGGCCGGAATCCATCAGGTCGCGCACCATTGCCACCGTGCCGAACACCGCACGCCCCACCCGGCAGGTGAGCCCCACGATTGCGCCGGTGCGGTTACGGATGGCGCTGATGCGGTGCAGCGTGCGCTCGATGCCGGCGCGGTTGTCGCCGCCGAAGGCCCCCAGCTGTTGCACCACCGCCTCCAGGTCCGCGCGCTCCACCACGGCTTCCCCCAGGGCGACGGCGCGGCCGGGGTAGCGGGCCTCCGGCACCCGCCCCAGGTCGAGCACGACCTCCAGCAGCTGCTCGCGGGCCGTCAGTGGCGCCAGGGCCGTCTGCACTGGTGCTGGTAGCACTGCCAGCAGCCGGTCCAGGTCGTCGGTGATCCGCTGCGGCGTGATCGACTCGGCCGGGATCGGTTCAGTGGGATTTGGATCGATCGACATCGCGCCCTCGCGGCCGGCAGGAGCAGGGGGCATCGTCCCCTGGACCGGCGTTCTAGCCATTCAGGCGTTGCAGCCACGGCGTCACCAGCGCCTGCGCCTGCATCAGCGCCTGATCACACAGGCCGGGCAGCTCCCGCAGCGGCCGACCAGCCAGCTCAGCCTCCCGCAGCAGCGGTTGCAGCAGGCTGCGCGCCACGCCGCCGAAGGCCACGCCCGCCGCCCTGTCTGTTGCGCTCAGCAGGGTCAGGGTGTGGGCGTTGGTGCCGCCCGCCAGCTGCAGCGGTCCCGGTGGCGCCCAGGGACGGATCGCGCGCAGCAGCTTCACGGCCGCGTGGGCGGTGCCGGCACCGACATCGCCGCTCATCGGTCGACCGTCCAGCTGCCACAGGGGGCGATAGCCAGCCTCGCGCAGGGCCTCAAACCGCTGCCAGAGCGCAGCGGCCAGTTCGCGAGCGCTCAAGGGACTGCCGGCAGCCGCCCCGCTGCCGGCACCCCGCTCCAGGCCGCAGCTCACCGCCAGTCGTCGCAGCGGCACCCCGCTGTGACGCAGCTGCTGCAGGCGTTCGCTGAAGCCCCCCTGGCGGTCCGCCTGGGTGTGCAGTTCCACCGCATCGGGTCGTACGGCCCGCAGCAGTTTCGGCACAGTCTCCGGGCTCAGCAGGACCTGCTGCTCGCGGATCAGTCCCAGCGGGCACGCTGGCAGGCAGCGACCGCAGCCATAGCAGCGTTCCTTCCGCACCCCGCCTCGCTCGGCGATGGCCTCGGCCGGGCAGACCCGCTGGCAGGGCCGTGGGCAGTCGGGGGGACAGCGAAGCGGATCGAAGTCGGCCTTGCGGAAGTGCGGGTCGTCGCCGTCACTGAGGCTGAGCATCAGCCAGGGCCGCTGCGCACCCTGGGTCTCCGCCCAGTCCATGCCACGCCGGGCCGCGGCAGCCACAGCGCCATCGGCCGCTACATCAATGCAGTGAACGCCCGCCAGCGCGTAGATCGCGCAGAGATCCTCGATCGCTGCAAGGTCCTGATTTCCTGCCCCGCAGATCAGCTTCACCCAGCGGCCGCTTGCGAGCGCCGCTTCCGGTGTCCTGTCGCCGCTGCGGCATGTCGCAGCGGGGTTGGGATGGGTCAAGGGATCGGGCGCGTGTCGCTCAGGCCATCGCCTGCAGCACCTGCTCCAGTGGCTGCCAGCGCAGGGCGCGGGCTCCCCCGAGCTCCACCACGATCTTGAGGCGGGGTTCCCGCCGGGTCAGGGCCAGCAGTGAGCTCAGTTCGGCGCGGGAGAGCACCTGGCCCTCCAGCAGCCAGAGCAGAACTGGCGCGTCGCCGGCAAACAGATGCCCCAGCTGAGGCACAGCCATCTCCACCACACCCACGGCCGCGCCGCGGCCGACGCTCTGGTGGCCGAGGTGTGGGGGCCGCACCCCATGCAGTTGCAGCAGGAAGGCTTCCGGATCGCCCAGGCCGCGCGCAGAAGTGATCTGGGCCCGATAGCCAGCCGCCCGCAGGCGGCGCAACAGACGGGTTTCGGCACCACCTTCCAGCGGGGCATAGAGGGCCAGTGCGCCGGCCCGCTCCAGCTCCTGGCGGAAACCGCGGCCGGTGAGCAGCAGGGGCATGGGGGCTGAATGGGCTGCGGTGAGTCTGGCAGGAGATCACCGCCGTAGGGGTGCGATGCGATGAGGTACTGTGGCCTCTTGTGCATTTGTATCTGTGCCCGTCCGCTAGCCGGGCCTCCAGCGCAAGTCACAAAGGTCGCCAGTGGTGGCGGCCTTCCCGGGCCTGTGCGGTCCATCGGATCACCCTTCACAGGGCTGAGCCGACAACCGCCGGGAAACTGCCCACGTCAATCGGATCGCCTGAACCAGCGCCTCATCTGTCTCTACAGGTTGGCTCTGACTTCCTTCAATCCTCTGATCCCCGGCAAGTCCCAGCCCCCGCTGTTTCGACGCCGCTAGCCAACCGAATCCTCACTGCTGCCGCGGCTCTGCCCGTAGGCATCAGCCCGATCCGGCCCTTCTGCGCACCGCGAACAGCCACACCACTCCTCCTGTGAGTGGTGGTCCTGCTGGCGTTTCTCCCTCCCTATGTCCATCGGCATTCTTGGGAAGAAACTGGGCATGTCCCAGTTCTTCGACGACGAAGGCAGATCCATCCCGGTCACCGTGATCGAGGCGGGTCCC
>JBEBCC010000129.1:0-14392 GCA_041158125.1 Cyanobacteriota bacterium | reverse complement strand
GCGCCATGGCGATCACCGGCGGTGCCCCCGCCGAGTTCACCCCGGTGCTGCTGGGTATCACCAAGGCCTCGCTCAACACCGACAGCTTCATCTCGGCGGCCTCCTTCCAGGAGACCACCCGTGTGCTCACCGAAGCCGCGATTGAGGGCAAGAGCGATTGGCTGCGCGGTCTCAAGGAGAACGTGATCATTGGTCGTCTGATTCCCGCCGGCACCGGCTTCAGCGGCTTCGAAGAGGAGCTGCGCGCCGAGGCGGGCCCCCACCCGGACATCCTCGATGAGGATCCCAGCGGTTACCGCCGCATGCAGAACCTGCGTCCGGATTACACCGTTGAACTGCCGGCGGCTCCCTCCGCCAGCGAAGCCGGTGCAGTGCTCGACGATCCCTCGGATGAAGACCTGGAGGCCACGCGCAGTCGCCATGGCATCGACCCCACCCCCACCAGCACCATGGCTGCCTTCACGCGCCCGGTGATCGAAGAGGGGCTGGAGGAGGAGCTGATCGCTGATCCTGCCGCCCTTGAGGGACTGCAGGAGGAGGGGCTGCTCACCGACGAGTGAGCGGCTGCGCCAGCATCCCGTCGATCTGGTGTGCCGGGTCCGCCCTTGCGGCGGCCCTGGCACACCCGAGCACCATCACCCTTCGCAGATCCCCGCGATGATCCAGCCGAAGCTCGTGCCGCAGCGGCGTTTGCCCCGCTACGGCTTCCACACCCACACCGAGCGGCTCAATGGCCGTGCGGCCATGCTTGGTTTCATCGCTCTGCTGGCGGTGGAGATCCAGCTGGGCCACGGCCTGCTGGTCTGGCCCTGATGGCTCCCGCGGCCCCTGCCGCCGAGGCCACACCCCTGCTGGGGCTGGGCCAAGCAGCCTTGGAGCAGTGGGCTGTGGCCCATGGCCAGGCCGCGTTTCGTGGTCGCCAGCTGCACGACTGGCTCTATGCCAAAGGCATCCGCCGCCTCGCTGATGTGAGCGTGCTGCCGAAAGCGTTCCGTGAGCAGCTTGAGGCTGAACCGCCAGCCACCGCCGCTGACTGGATCGGCCGCTCCCGCGAGCTGCACCGCAGTGTCGCCCGCGATGGCACCACCAAACTCCTGCTTGGCACCCATGACGGCCTGAGCATCGAGACGGTGGGCATTCCGGCTGAGGGGCGGCTCACGGTCTGCGTCAGCAGCCAGGTGGGCTGCCCGATGGCTTGCCGTTTCTGCGCCACCGGCAAGGGCGGTCTGCAGCGCTCCCTGGCGGTGCATGAGATCGTCGATCAGGTGCTCAGCGTGCGTGAGGCGATGCAGCAGCGCCCCAGTCATGTTGTGTTCATGGGCATGGGTGAGCCGCTGCTCAACAGCGAGGCTGTTCTGGCTGCCATCGATTGCCTCTGCACCGATCTGGGTATGGCCCAGCGGCAGATCACCGTCAGCACCGTTGGTGTGGCCCGCACCCTGCCGCGCCTGGCGGAACTCGCCCTGGCCCGTCTCGGTCGCGCCCAGTTCACTCTGGCCGTGAGTTTGCACGCCCCCGATCAGCGTCTGCGCGAGCAGCTCATCCCCACGGCCCAGGCCTATCCGATCGAGGCCCTGCTCGACGACTGCCGCCGCTACGTGGCGATCACCGGCCGGCGCGTCAGTTTTGAATACATCCTGTTGGGCGGTCTCAACGACCAGCTTCGCCATGCCGAAGCTCTGGCCCAGCTGCTGCGCGGCTTCCAGAGCCACGTGAACCTGATCCCCTATAACCCCATCGCCGAGGAGGAGTTCCAACGCCCCAGCCCCGCGGCCGTGGAGGCTTTCCGCCGCGCTCTGCAGGCGCGCCATGTGGCTGTGAGCGTGCGCGCCAGCCGCGGCCTGGATGCCGACGCCGCCTGCGGTCAGCTGCGCCGGCGGCTGGAGGGGACCCTGGAGCCTGCCCAGGCCGCTCGGGGCTGAGGGCTGGACGGCAGTCAGCCGGCCGAGCCCAGCAACTGCGAGTCAGGTGGCGTCGCGGGACGGATCGAAGGCGCCGCGGGCCTCATGTTCGCCCCAGGGGGCCAGCCGGGCTAGCAGCAGGAATGACGGGATCGCCGCCACCACGGTGAACAGGAAGAAGCTGGGCCAGCCCACCCGATCGGCCACCACGCCCGCCGGCGCCGAGAGGATCGAGCGGCTCATGGCGTAGACGCCCGAGAGCAGTGCGTACTGGGTGGCCGAGAAGCGCGGGTTGCACAGGCTCATCAGCAGTGCCACAAACACGGCGCCCACCATGCCGCCGCTGATGTTTTCCAGGCTCACCGCCGCGATCAGGCCGGCAAAACTGCCGCCGAAGCTGGCCAGGGCCCAGTAGCTGAGGTTGCCGGCGGCGCCGATGAGGGCGAACAGCCAGAGGGAGCGGTTCATGCCGAGCCAGGCAAACAGAGCTCCGCCCAGCACCGTGCCCACCATCGTGGCGGCGATCGCCCAGCCCCCCTGCACCAGGCCGATGTCGGCTTCGCTGAAGCCCTGCAAGCTGAGGAACGGGATTGCCATGGCGCTGAGCAGGCCGTCCGGCCAGCGGTAGAGCAGTACCAGCAGCAGCAGTTGCCAGGTGCGGCCGGGGCCGGCGCGATGCAGGAACTCCCGGGCCGGTCCGAGCACGGCCTGGCGCAGGCTGGTGACGGCGTGCTGCACCGGCCGCAACTTCGGTGCGGTGAGCGTGAACGGAATGACCGCCGCCACCAGAGCCGCTGCACTGAGAAACGCAGCCGGCCAGCCGTAGCGCCCTGCCAACAGGAAGCCGCCAGCCCCCACCGCGAGCATCGCTGCCCGGTAGCCCAGGGTGGTGGCGGCGGCGCCGGCGCCGCGCTCGCCCTCCGGCAGCAGATCGGTGCGGTAGGCGTCGATGACGATGTCCTGAGTGGCGCTGAGCACCGCCAACAGCAGGGCCATCAACCCGATCGCCATCAGGCTGGCGGGGTTGGTGCCTGGCCGCAGCAGGGCCATCCCGGCGATCACCGCCACCAGAGCCCCCTGCAGCACCAGGATCCAGCCGCGCCGGCGGTCAGGCCAGGGGATTGGCCAGCGATCGAGCAGCGGCGCCCAGAACAATTTCAGCGTGTACGGCAGCTCCGCCAGGGGAATCAGACCGATGAGCGCAAGGGGAACGCCGCTGGCCGCCAGCCAGCCCTGCAGCAGCTTGCTGCCCACCATCAGCGGGGTGCCGCTGGCCACGCCCTCGGCGCTCACAGCCACCAGGCGGCGGACCGTGCCGCGGCGGGAGTTTGGGCTGGCCGGCGGCGCCTGCGGCGGGACGCTCATGGCGTGAAGGCAATTGGCGGCACCGTAGGCGTGGCGGCTGGAACGGCCAGCCGTTGCCACAGTGCCGGCAGATCTGCATGCGCCGTGATGACCGTTCAGAGGGGGAATGCCCAGGCCTTTGCACGCCAAGCTGCGGCTGCCATGGCTGCCTTGCCGAGCTCCTGCCCGGCGGCCCTGACGCTGGTGATGGCGTTGCAGCTGCTGCCGTTGTTGCCGGCGGGCCAGGCACGGCCCATTCGTGGTGGGGTAGGTGGCCCGGCCTCTGGGGCCGGCGTTCGGCCCGGTGCCGGCTGGGTGGCGCCGGGGGCAGGCGTCACGCCGGCGCCAGGACTGGGGGCCGGGGGTGTGGGCGGCCCGGCTTCGGGAGCTGGGGTGCGGCCGGGGGCCGGCTGGGGTGCTCCGGGGGTGGGGCTGACCCGTGCCCCCGCTGCCGCCTACGGCGCAGCGGCGTATCACCCGGGCTGGGCGGCGGGTGGCTACTGGGCGGCGCGGCCCTGGCCCTACGGCTGGTATGGGGCGCGGCCGCTCGCTTGGTGGGGCACGGCCGCCTTGGCGAGCACCGCTGCAGTGACCAGCGCCGTCGATGCGGCGGCGGCGCAGCAGACGGTGTGGATCACGGTGCCCCAGACCGCCCTGCAGCTCAACTACGCCTCGGTGCAGCCGACGGCTGATGGCAGTGTGCGATTCACCTACCTGGCGGCCGGCGCCAGCTTCAGCGCCACGGGCGATTGCCGCCATGGGTTGTTGAATGGCACCGCTGTCCAGGGCGACAGCGCCCAGCTGCTGCACAGCGCCTGCCAGGTGGCCTACGGCACCGGCAGCTGACGCCGGGCCGCAGAATGGGGAGCCGACCGGCCACTTCCGTGCAGTTCTTCCGCTCCACCCTGCTGCCCGCGGCGATCGTGGTGCTGTTTGGCCTGGCCCTGTTCGCTGTCAGCGCCCGCATCTGGCTGCCCGGCGACATGGCCGCTCCCGCTCCGTTGAGCTGACCGTTCCAGCGCCTGTTGCCGCTGCGATGTTGAACGGATGGCCTGGCGGGCTTTTACGATCGCCTCATGAGCGGCCCGTTTCCTGAGTTCTCCCAAAGCCCGGCCGAGCTGGCGCTGGATCCGGAGATGCTCGCCCGGGAGCTGGCCGAAGAGCTGCTCGGCGATCCGCTCGATGAGCTGGAGCCCCCCGGTGATGAGGCCGCCGATGCCGTGGCTGAGTGCGACCTCGGTCTGGAGCTGCTCAACGGCAGTCACGACGAGAAGATGCAGGGCTTGCGCATCTTCTGCGAGCACCGTGATCCGCGGGCGCCGGCCCGGCTGCTGCCCCTGTTGGAGGCCAGCTGCCCGATCGTGCGCATGAGTGCCGTCTACGCCCTTGGCCGTAATCCCGACCTTCAGGCGGTGTCACCGCTGTTGTCGCTGCTTCAGAACGACAGCAACGGCTATGTGCGTAAGGCCGTGGCCTGGAGCCTGAGCAGCTACCCGGATGCGCCGGTGATGAATCCGTTGGTCCGCGCCCTGGAAACTGATATCGCCGCGGTTCGGCTCTGGGCCGCCAGCTCCCTGGCCGATGCCGGCGCCACCGGTCTGGCCAAGGCCGATCAGGCGGCGGGCCAGCTGCTGCTGGCCCTGCGTATTGACAGCGAACCAGTGGTGCGCAGCAACAGCGCCTGGTCGCTGGGGCGCTTGTACGGCGATCTGGTGGAACCGCGCCAGAACGAGGTGGTCGATGCCTTGCTCGGCGCCATGCTCCATGACGGCGATCCAGCCGTGCGCGACGAAGCACGGCTCGCCTTGGAGCAACTGGAGGATCCGCAGGTGTTGGAACGCCTGCAGACGCTCGTGGAGGAGGGTCTGCTCAGTTGAAGCTCTCCCCGGTGGTTCCGCTCCAGGAGCGCAACCACCGGAGAACCCCCACAGAGCGTCACAGGCCTCCTCAGTGCCTGGATCTCGCGGCTAGCATCCCCACACTTCTGCTGCCTGGGATGGCTCAGCGTTGCATCCGCTTCCGCATCCGCCCCGATGGACGGGTTGAAGAGCTGGTGGAAGGCGTGGCCGGCGATGGTTGCCAGCAGCTCACCGAGCGGATCGAAGCGAAGCTCGGCAGCGTGCAGCAGCGCCAGCCCACCGCCGAGGCTTACCAAGGCCAGTCCGCGGCAGTGGTGTTCGAGCAGACCCTTACCAACCCGGTCTCCTGATGTCGCACTTCAGCACCGTCAAGACGGAACTGCGTGATCGCACCGCCCTGATCGAGGCCCTTCGCGACCTGGGTCACAGTCCCAGTGAGGGCGAACGACCTGTGCGTGGCTATCGCGGTCAGACCGTCGTCGCGGACCTGACCATTGCTGCCACTGACGATGCCGGCGCCTCCGATCTGGGTTTCCGCTGGAACAGCGCCACCGGCAGCTATGAGCTGGTCACCGATCTGGACCTCTGGCGCCGTCCGGTGCCGGTGGAGCGTTTCCTGGCTCAGCTCACCCAGCGCTATGCCCTGCGCAGCATCCTCGCCGCCTCCGCCGCAGAGGGTTTCCAGGTGAGTGAGCAGCGTCAGGTTGCTGATGGTTCGATCGAACTGGTGGTGACCCGCTGGGACGGCTGATCGCTACCGGTCACCCCACACACCACCCCCGTGCCGATTCACCCGTGACGGTCGATCCGTCCCTCGCCTTCGCTGCTCCGCCGGCTCCGCCGACTCTCCCCAGCGGTCTTGAACCTGTTCTGGGGGGTGCTCTTCGCCAGAAGGCGGTGTGGGTGGATGAGGCGGTCTGCATCGGTTGTCGCTATTGCGCCCATGTGGCCGGTAACACCTTTGTGGTGGAGCCGGATTGGGGCCGCTCCCGCGCGATTCGCCAGGACGGCGACAGGACTGAAACCATTCAGGAGGCGATCGATACCTGCCCGGTGGACTGCATCCATTGGGTCAGCTACGAGGATCTGCCCGGTCTGGAGGAGCAAAGCCGCACTCAGGAGCTCCTGCCCCTGGGCCTGCCCACCCCAGCCCGTCCGCGCCGCACCCTGCCGCGTCAGCGCGGTGGCAGCGAGCAACGCTGATGCTGCCCGTCCGCCGCTTTGGCCGCACCGGCCTGCCCATGCCTGTGCTCTCCCTGGGTGGCATGCGCTTTCAGCAGAGCTGGAGCGATATCCCAGCCCAGGAGATCAGCGACGCCAGCCAGGTCAGCCTGCGCGCCACCCTGGAGCGGGCGGTGGCCTGTGGCTTGCATCACATCGAGACCGCTCGCCATTACGGCAGTTCTGAGCGGCAGCTGGGTGCTTTGCTGCCGGAGGTGGGCGACCCTGAGCGCATCCTGCAGACCAAGGTGCCGCCCCAGGCCGACAGCGCTGCCTTCGAGGCAGAGCTCGCCTTGAGCTTCAAGCGGCTGGGGGTTGCTCGGGTTGATCTCCTTGCCATTCACGGCATCAACCTGCCGGAACATCTGGAGCAGACGCTGCGACCTGGCGGTTGTCTCGAGGTGGCACGCCGCTGGCAGGCGCAGGGGCGCATCGGTGCGGTGGGGTTCTCCACCCATGCGCCGCTGCCATTGATTCTGGAAGCGATCGCCAGTGATGGCTTCGATTACATCAACCTTCACTGGTACTTCATCCGTCAGGACAACAGCCCCGCGATCGCAGCCGCCAGCGCCCATGACATGGGTGTGTTTCTGATCAGCCCCACCGATAAGGGCGGTCACCTGCACAGCCCCTCGCAGCGGTTGCTGGCGTTATGCGAGCCCCTGCATCCAATCGTGTTCAACGATCTTTTCTGCCTCGCGGCGCCGGGGGTACACACGATCAGCGTCGGTGCGGCCTGCCCGGACGATTTCGATCTGCACCTGCAGGCGGTGGAGCTGCTGCCCCGGGCTGCTGAGCTGCTGCCGCCGATCGTCGTCCGGCTGGAGCAGGCCAGCCGCCAGGCCCTCGGTGAGGACTGGCTGGCCAGCTGGCGGCAGGGGCTGCCCAGCTGGCAGGAGACCCCCGGTCAGATCAACCTGCCCAGCCTCCTGTGGCTGCACAATCTGCTGGAGGCCTGGGATCTGCAGAGCTATGCCCGGGCCCGCTACGGCCTTCTCGGCTCCGGTGGTCACTGGTTTCCTGGTGCCAATGCTGACGCCCTTGATCAGAGCGTGAGTGAAGCTGACCTCCGCGCTGTTCTCACCGCCAGCCCCTGGGCGGAGCGCATTCCCGATCTGCTGCGGGATCTACGTCGCCGGGTCGGTGGTCAGACCAGCCGCCGCCTGACGGACACTCCCTGAGCAGACCGACCTGATCTCTGCCTGGCGTGGCCGGTGGCGGCTGAGCTGCTGTTGTCTTCAGCCCGCGCCCAGGGGCAGCTTGCTGGGGATGCCCACCGCCCGGGGGTAGGTGGCCGGGCAGGTCGCCTGCGGGCGCAGACCGAGCACCGTGCGCTGGCCGCGGCCGGCCGGCAGCTCAAGGCTGTCGCGACGGCTGATCCTGGCCTTGAGCAGCACTGCCGCCCGCTCCAGCTCCTGGTCATCGCTGCGGCCCCATTGGCCGCGGTAGAGCAGGGCTTCACCACCGCTGTTCAACAGCGGTACCAGGTATTCGGCCACCACCGGCGCTGCGGCCACAGCGCGGGCGATGGCCAGGTCGAAGCGGCCGCGACAGCTCCGGTCGCGGCCGGTGAGTTCCACCCGCTCGCAGCGCAGGTCCACCCGATCCTCCAGGCCGAGGTCCTGGGCCATCGCCTGCACAGCTTGGGTTTTGCGGCCCACGGAATCCACCAGCGTCAGTCGCGCCTGCGGAAGGGCGATGGCTGCGGCCAGGCCCGGGAAGCCGCCGCCGGTGCCCACATCGATGCAGTGCAGCGGCGCCTCGGGCCTCTCGCGCAACAGCGGCAGCAGCGGCCAGAGGCTGTCGAACACCTGCGCGATCCAGAAGTCAGCACCCTCCACCAGGCGGGTGAGGTTGACCCTGGCGTTCCACTGGCGCAGTTGCTCCTGCAGTTGCTGGAACTGTGCCAGCTGCGCCGTGTCAGGTCGCCAGCCCAGGGTCTGCCAGAGCTGCGCCCCGGGCTCGGCCCAGGCTGCGCTGGCGCTGGAACTGGTGGATGGCGGAACGGCGGACATCCCCTCGGACAGCAGGCTGAGGCTCTCTAGGATCCCCCAGACCGGGTGCACTGCTGGTGGCCGCTGCTGATTCATCTGCCAGCTCTGCCGCTGCCGCCGGTGTCGGCGGTGCTGGAACCACCGGTGGTGCTGATCGGGTGCAGGCGCCGCCGGGCAGCCTCTACGACCTGCTGCAGCTGCCGCTGCAGGCCAGTGCTCCTGAGTTGCGTCAGGCGTTCCGCCATCTCAGCAAGCGTTATCACCCCGACACCACCACCCTGCCGGCGCCGGAGGCCGCCGAGGCATTCCGCCGCCTGCAGCAGGCTTATCTCACCCTCAGCGATCCCGAACGCCGCCGTGCCTACGACGCAGCTCTGCTGGCGTTGAGCCCGTTGCCATCCCCACGCCCGCAGCCGCAGCCGTTGGCGCTGCGGCGTCCTCTGTCCGGTGGCGAGTGGTTTGCCTTGCTGCTGCTGGCCCTGGCGGTGGTGTTCAGTCTGGTGCTCGGCGTGGGTCTGGCCTGGGCGCGGGGCGCCGAATTCCTGCGGGCCCCCAGCTGGTGGTCCGTTGCCGGGCAGACTGCTGCGCTGAGCCTGTCCTCTGCTGCGGATGTCGGATCTGCCGTCCCCCCAGGCGCCGCTGTACAACTACCCGCTGCCGGCTCTGGAGCGCTGGCTGATGCAGCTGGGGGCCGTGCAACGGGGCCTGAACTCCTGCCTGTGGACCCTGCAGCGGTCGGATTGGAGCGCTGAGATCGAACTCGCTGTTGAAGAGCTGAGCGTGCGCTGGCAGCAATCCGACGGGGCTTGCATCGAGCGTCACTTCCCCTATGGCTTCAGCCGGGCCGATGTGGAAGCCGCAATCCTGGCGGGGCCCTGAGCGCTGTCACGATCCATCAGGGTCGCCAGGATGGGGTCACGCCGACCCGATCGATCCACACCATGGACACCGGTGTGCCACGCCATCAGCCCATCTCGAACCGCTTTCTGCGGCCGGAGCAGCTGATTGCCCAACGCTCAGGCCGCGCCTGCAGCCTCACCGACGTGTTCGCCGAAGGGCAATGGCAAAGCCTGCGTGTGCGCCTTGAAGCCCGTGGCTGGAATGCGATCCAGATTGAGCAGATCCATGATCAGCTGCGTCGGGGGTGGCCTCTTGCCCTGGCTGAGCACAACGTGGCGCTGATCACGGGCCACTGTCCGATCAACGCTCGCCATGGCTGAGTCCAGGGTGGGAGCTGGCGGTCAGCGCTGTCGGCTGCAGATCCTGCTCTGCTGTTCCAGCGCGGTGGCGAACGGACCGCAGTTCCACCAGCGGCTCATCGAGACCTCAAGATCGGTCAGTGCCACAAGAATGCCCGCGCAGATCGCGGTGACTGCAGCGCTGACGGCGATGGTGGAGGCTTTCATCGGCAGCTCAAGGCCCTGTGCCGAGCTTATGGGAGAGATTCAGCTCCCGCCAGGCCGCCATCAGGCTGCTGCGATTCAGCGTCGTCAGGGGCGGGAGGCAACCAAGTACCGGGACGCCGCCGAGCTGTTCCAGGGTGCGCGGGTTGTCCGCATGGGGTGGTCCGTTCAGCAGCACGCCCAGCAGCGGGATGTCGCGGCGCTGCAGCGCCTCCAGGGACAGCAATGTGTGGTTGAGGGTGCCGAGGCCGCTGCGCGCCACCAGCAGCACCGGTAGTCCCCAGCGCTGAATCTGATCGATCTGCAGCCAGTCGCGGCGCAGGGGTACGAGCAGCCCACCGGCGCTTTCCACCACCAGCGGACTCTCCAGCAGCGGCAGCGTCAGACGCTCCGGATCGATCGCAGGACCAGGCCGATCTGGAGCACCGCTGGCCAGTTCTGCGGCCCAGTGGGGTGACACCGGATCGTCGAAGCGGTAGGCCTCCGGCAGCAGTCGATCCGGCGGTATCCGCAGCCAGCGGCCCAGCCGCTCGCGGTCGCCCTCGCCGTTCTCCAGCCCGCACTGCACCGGCTTCCAGTAGTGGGCCTGCAGCCCCTGCACCAGCAGCGCGCTGACCACCGTCTTGCCCACATCCGTGTCGGTGCCGCATACCACCAGCCGCAGCATGCGTTGATCCACCCTGGCCTCATCCCTGCTCATCGCTTCTGTCCCAGCAGCAGCAGCACCTCCCAGTTCAGCGCCTGATCGGCCGCTGGCCAGTGCTGGATCAGGCGGCGTAGCTCAGCGGTGCTGAGGCGCCTCTGGCGGCTGGCCTGGGCGCCGATCGCCTTGATCTGGTGCAGTAGATCGCGGGCGCCGCGGTTTGGCCGGCTGAACCGCAGTCGCTGCAGACGCTTGAGCCGCAACCCAGCTCTCGCGATCGCCTCCAGCGGTTCGGCCGGCGGCAGGGCCAGGCCGCTGTAAGGCACCTCGGCCGTTGCCGCTGCGGAGCGCCAGATCCCGAAGCAGGCGGCGGTGGGGACCGCCAGTGCCAGCCAGCCTCCGGGCGCCAGCAGGGCGCACCACTCGGCCAGTCGTCGCTCGGGCTGCTCCAGCCACTGCAGGGCGAAGCTGGAGGCCAGCAGGGCGGCGCCGTCGAGCGCCGGTGGCAGGCCGGTGTTCAGATCCCAGGTGAGCTGGGGCAGCGGTGGGCCTGCAGCGGCGCCGGACTCCTGGGCCAGCAAGGCAGCGCACTGATCCACCCGCAGCAGGGGCGGTCCGCCCAGGTTCGTCTCCAGGGCGCGGCTGAGCAGTCCGCTGCCGGCACCGAGGTCGGCGCGCAGGCCGGCGGGAATCTGTGCAACCAGTTCGCGGCAGTGCCGCCCCAGCCGGGCTGCTACCGCCGCCTGCAGCTGCGCCCCCTGTTCATAGCGGCCGGCGCTGCGCTCGAAGCAGCCGCGCACGCGCTCACCGAAGACGGCATCGCTGTGCTCAGGGTTGGCCATCGCTCACCCAATCGAGCACGGTGGTCACCAGATCGTGGCCCAGCAGGGCATGGCCCGCCGCCTGCAGCCTCAGCACCTGGGCATGCGGCAGCGCCTGCCGCAGCAGTGCCCGGCTGGCGGCGGAGACGATCCGGTCGTCCTCCGCCTCCACCAGCAGCACCGGCCTGCCCGCAGGGAAGCCGGCGGGCAGGCCCGTGGTCGCCGCCAGCCGCTGCAGGTCGTACCGCAGGCGTTCGCGGCCGGCGGCCGTGAGCCCCTGCTCCAGTGGCCCGGCCGGCAGGCGCGAGGCGGGGAAGGGCGCCGCCACCCGGGTGAAGAAGTCGCGCAGCTGGGCCTGTTCCTCGCCGGCGTCCAGCCGGGCCGCCATCGCCCGCAGGGCTGCCGCCACGGGCCGGCCATCGCGGCCCGGTGGCACGAAGGCCGCGAAACTGGCCAGCAGCACCACAGCTGTGGCTGAGTGCCACAGCTCCGCCGGCAGCAGATGGGGGCCGAGCGAGTGGCCGATCAGCACGCGCCGTTGCTGCTCCGATTGCCAGTGGGGCAGCAACGGTGGCAGCTGGCCATAGCCCCGTTCGCCGCAGGCCATCGACCAGCCACGCCTTTGGGCTTCTTCAACCCAGGGCGCCCAGGCGCGGCTATCGCCGCCCCAGCCGTGCATCGCGATGATGGCGTTGCTCATGGCTGCTGCCAGTCGGCGGCGCCGGGCTCGAGCCAGGGCTCAGCGGCGGCCAGGGCCTCAAGCAGCCGCTCCAGGCTGCCGCCGGGCAGATCGTGGCGTAGCACCAGTCGCAGCCGGGCCGTGCCCGCCGGCACCGTGGGCGGCCGGATCGCCACGCTCAGCAGCCCCGCCCGCTCCAGCTGCTCCTGCAACGCCAGAGCGCGTCGATCGTCGCCCACCAGCAGCGGCAGAATCGGCCCCACCCCTGGTGGCCGCGGCCAGCCGGCGGCGGCCAGGGCATCCCGCCAGCGCTCGGCCCGCTTCAGCAGCGCCCGGCCCCGCTCAGGCTGCCGCTCCAGCAGCTGCAGTGCCGCCAGGGCCGCGGCGGCCAGCGGCGGTGCCAGGGCGGTGGTGTAGCGGAACGGGCCGGAGTGCTGCAGCAGCCATTCGCCCACAGCGGTCCCGCCCGCCAGGAAAGCGCCGCCGCTGCCGAAGGCCTTGCCGAAGGTGCCGCTGATCAGGCTGATCGACGCCAGCCCGTGGCCGAGGCCGCGGCCCCCCGGACCGAGCAGCCCCAGGGCATGGGCCTCATCGAGCAGC
Organism: Cyanobacteriota bacterium; assembly: GCA_041158125.1. Classification (GTDB taxonomy): domain Bacteria; phylum Cyanobacteriota; class Cyanobacteriia; order PCC-6307; family Cyanobiaceae; genus Vulcanococcus. The sequence goes on along the minus strand of JBEBCC010000129.1, from coordinate 1,927 downwards.
AGCGCCGCCCCGTACTGCTGGCAGAGCGCGGCCAGCGCCGCCGCATCCGGGGAGCTGCCCTCCATCGAGAACAGGCTCTCGCTCAGCACCAGCAGCCGCTGCTGCGGCGCTGCGCGGCGTGCCCTCTGCAGCCGCCGCTCCAGATCGGCGAGGTCGTTGTGGGCGGAGCGCTGCAGCCGCGCCCCGCAGGCGCGGACCCCCACCAGCAGCGAGTGGTGAATCAGCCGGTCGGCCAGCACCAGGCTGTGGCGATCCGCCAGGGCTGCCACGGCCGCCAGGTTGGCCTGGAAGCCGCTGGGGAACAGCAGCACCCGCTCCCGCCCCAGCCAGCGGGCCAGCGCCTGCTCCAGTTTGCTGTGCACCGCACGGCCGCCGCACACCAGCCGCGAAGCCCCGGCCCCCACGCCCTCGCGGTGGATGGCGGCGGCCGCGGCCGCCTGCAGCGCCGGATGGCAGGCCAGGCCGAGGTAGTCGTTGCTGGCCAGATCCAACAGGGGCCTGCCTTCGCCATCGCGCAGGCTTGCCGTGCCGCAGGGCTGGAAGCTGCGCAGCCGTCGACGCCGCTCCGGCGGTACCGCCGCCAGGGCCAGGCCCAGAGGTGCCAGGGGATCGCCCGCTGCTGCCGTCACCTGGGCCGGTCCGTCCGGGAAGGAGATCGGTTCAGTCTGCCCAGTCACGGCGCCCATAGGATCAGGTATGACCAGCCGCCGCCCCGAGGCATCTCGGCCCTCCACCGCGCCCGCCGCCGCGCTCGCGCCCGCTGACGCGCGCACTGAGGTGGTCGCCACAGCCGGCCTGCCGCCGGTACCGCCGCTGCAGGAGCTGTTTCCGTTTCCGCTCGATGGCTTCCAGCTGGAGGCGATCGACGCCCTGAACCAGGGCCATTCGGTGGTCGTGAGCGCCCCCACCGGTTCCGGCAAGACGCTGGTGGGCGAGTACGCCATCCATCGCGCCCTGGCCCATGGCCAGAAGGTGTTCTACACAACGCCGCTCAAGGCTCTCTCCAACCAGAAGCTGCGCGATTTCCGCGAGCAGTTCGGCGCCGAGCGCGTTGGTCTGATGACCGGCGACCTCACGCTGAACCGCGAGGCCTCGATCGTGGTGATGACCACCGAGATCTTCCGCAACATGCTTTATGCGGAGGCGGATCAGGGCGACGATCCCCTGGCGGATGTGGAGGCGGTGGTGCTCGATGAGTGCCACTACATGAACGACTCCCAGCGCGGCACGGTCTGGGAGGAATCGATCATTCACTGCCCGCCTGCGGTTCAGCTGGTGGCGCTCTCCGCCACAGTGGCCAATGCCGGCCAGCTCACCGACTGGATCGAGCGCGTGCATGGCCCCACCAGGCTGGTGTTGAGCGACTTCCGGCCGGTGCCGCTGGCCTTCAGCTTCTGCAGCGCCAAGGGCCTGCACCCGTTGCTCAACGAGGAGCGCACCGGCCTGCATCCCAATTGCAAGGTGTGGCGCGCCCCCAAGGGCAACAAGCGCAAGGGCCCGAAGACCCCCAAGCCGCCCCAGCCGGAGGCGCCGCCCCTGGGCTTCGTGGTGGCGCAGATGGCCGAGCGGGAGATGCTGCCGGCGATCTATTTCATCTTCAGCCGCCGCGGCTGCGACAAGGCGGTGCGCGATCTCGGCAAGGTCTGCCTGGTGACGCCCGAGGAGCAGGCCCGCATCGCCGCCCGGTTGGAGGCGTTCGTCGCGGCCACCCCCGATGCCGTACGCGATGGCGGCCACGACGACGCCCTGCTGCGCGGCATCGCCGCCCACCATGCCGGCGTGCTGCCGGCTTGGAAGGAGCTGATTGAGGAGCTGTTCCAGCAGGGGTTGGTGAAGGTGGTGTTCGCCACGGAAACCCTGGCGGCGGGCATCAACATGCCGGCCCGCAGCACGGTGATCTCCGCCCTCTCCAAGCGCACCGAGCGGG
>JBEBCC010000128.1:0-4364 GCA_041158125.1 Cyanobacteriota bacterium | reverse complement strand
ACAGGCCAGGAGCCAGCGGCCTGCGACGCCTGCATCCACCCCTCTGCCTTGCTGGTGAGGGGTCAGGGTTTGCGCCACGGCACCGGCCGCCTTCGCTTCGGGAACAGTTCGCGGCAGAGCGGACAGACGGTGCCATCGCAACCGCGCGCTGTGCAGAATTCGCGGCCATAAAAAATGATCTGCAGGTGCAGCCTGTTCCAGGCTTCGCGTGGGAACAGGGCCTTGAGATCACGCTCGGTCTGGAGGACGCTGTCACCTCGGCTGAGGCCCCAGCGCTGGGCCAGGCGGTGGATATGGGTATCGACCGGGAAGGCCGGCACACCGAAAGCCTGGGCCATCACCACTGAGGCAGTCTTGTGGCCCACGCCAGGCAAGGCCTCAAGTGCAGCGAAGCTGGCGGGCACCTCACCTCCATGCCGCTCAAGCAGCAGCTGCGCCAGGCGGCGCACATGGGCCGCCTTGGTGCGGGCCAGGCCCAGCTGACGGATGTACGCGAGGATCGTGGCCTCATCAAGGGCCGCCATCGCCGCTGGGGTCGGCCCTGCGGCAAACAGAGCCGGCGTCACCTCATTGACCTTCTTATCGGTGCACTGAGCACTGAGCAGCACCGCCACCAGCAGGGTGAAGGCATCGCTGTGGTCCAGCGGCACTGGCGTCTCGGGATAGTGCTGCTGCAGCCGCTGCAGGATCAACGCGGCTCGCTCCTTCTTTCGCACCGATCTGGCGTGCTCGCGCCGGCTGAAGCTACTCAGCCACGGCAAGCGGCGTCGAAACGCACCGCCGACCCACCCCCATCAGGAGCCAAACGACGGGCCGCCCGCACGACTCTTTACGCTCAGCTGGTCAGCATTCCGTCATGGGCAGCAGCTTCGGCCAGCTCTTCCGCATCAGCACCTTCGGGGAATCCCACGGCGGCGGTGTGGGCGTGATCGTGGATGGCTGCCCGCCACGGCTGCCGCTCGATCTAGAGGCAATCCAGGCCGAACTCGATCGGCGCAAGCCCGGCCAGAGCAAGATCACCACCCCCCGCAGGGAGGACGATCGGGTCGAGATCCTCAGCGGTGTGATGGATGGGGTAACCCTCGGCACCCCGATCGCGATGGTGGTGCGCAACAAGGATCAGCGGCCACAGGACTACAAGGAGATGGAGGTGGCATTCCGCCCCTCCCACGCCGATGCCACGTACCAGGCCAAATACGGCATTCAGGCCCGCAGCGGCGGTGGCCGTGCCTCCGCCCGCGAGACGATCGGGCGGGTGGCTGCCGGCGCGATCGCCAAACAGCTGCTGGCTCGATTGCACGGCACCGAGGTGATCGCCTGGGTGAACCGCATCCACGACCTCGAAGCCAGCATTGATGCCGCGACGGTGAGCCCAGCGGCGGTGGAGGCCAACATCGTGCGCTGCCCCGATGCGGCGATGGCCGAGCGGATGATCGAGCGGATCGAGGCGATCGGCCGTGATGGGGATTCCTGCGGCGGTGTGATCACCTGCGTGGTGCGCAACGCACCGATGGGACTGGGCATGCCCGTGTTCGACAAACTGGAGGCCGACCTGGCCAAGGCAGTGATGTCGCTGCCAGCCACCAAGGGATTCGAGATCGGCTCCGGCTTCGCGGGCACCCTGCTGAAGGGAAGCGAGCACAACGACGCCTTCCTGCCAACTGACGACGGGCGGCTGCGCACAGCCACCAACAACTCCGGCGGCATCCAGGGCGGCATCAGCAACGGTGAACCGATCGTGATCCGCGTGGCCTTCAAGCCCACCGCCACGATCCGCAAAACCCAGCAAACGATCAACGATCGCGGCGAAGCCACCACCCTGGAGGCGAAGGGCCGGCACGACCCCTGTGTGCTGCCGCGGGCCGTGCCAATGGTGGAAGCGATGGTGGCGCTGGTGCTGGCGGATCACCTGCTGCGACAGCAGGGGCAATGCAGCCTCTGGTGAAAACCGATCTCAGGACGTCGCCACCACAGCCTCACCGCCAATGGCAGCGGCGTCCGCCGCTGCTGCTTTGGACGTTCGTCGTGTCGCCGTTGCAGAAGCCGCCGTCTTCTTCGCAGCAGATGCTCTGGGAGCGGCTGTCCTGACGGCGGTCTTGCGGATCGGAGCAGCGGCGGCTGAGTCGGCCCGCGTCTTGGCGCTGCGGCGCCCTGCCGCGGACTTCGCGGCTCTCTTGGCTGGAGTGGCCTTGGGTGTGGCGGCGCGACTGCGGTGGCTGAGGATCAGAGCCCACTCAGCATCACTGAGGCCCGTGGGTTTGCTGCCGTAGGCATTGGCCACCTTGGCGGCCTTCTCGATGTCGGCGATCAGGTTCTTCCACGACGTGGCGAAGCGCTTATCCGACTGGGACTTGGCTCCGCTCTCCAGCAGGGTCTCCACCACGCCTGCGGCGGAGACCTTCTTGCGCCGTCGGGTGAAGATCTCTTTCTGCAACTGTGCGATCAAGGCATCGGCCTTGTCGCTGAGCTTGATGGTGAGTTGAGACATCGGCAGGAGCACGCCTGTCTCAGGGATAACACCGCAATCTCAGGTTGACAAGCATTGGCGGTCGTCGTCGTCGCGTAGGCGTGCCTTTGCAGCGACGTAGCGCAGGCAGGCAGCTCACCTGCGATGCGTCATCCCGGCAACCGCGCGATCAGGGCAGCGAGCTCCGGCCGCAGCAGCGATGCGATCCGACCTGAATCATCCGCAGAGCAGCCGTCAACGAACAGACCGCTGCCCAGGGCGACGGCATCAACACCGGCAGCGAGCCATACCGGCACATCGGCGACGCTGATACCGCCGGCAGCGATGCAGAACGGCAGGGGGGCCAACGGTGCCGCGAGAGAACGCCAATACCCGGGGCCGAGTGCCGTGGCCGGGAACAGCTTCACGGCGACGGCACCATGCTGAACCGCCAAGACGATCTCACTGGGACTGAACACCCCAGGCACGAGGGTGATGCCGGCGACGCGGGCCTGTGCGAGCAGCCCCGGATCAAGGATCGGCGACACGGCGTAGGTAAGCCCTGCAGCCTGAACGCACTCCAGAGCATCGGCATGGCAGACGGAAGCGGCCCCAAGCCGCAGATCCGGGAAGCGCTGCTGCAGCTGCCGCACCATCGCCACCCAATCGTCGTGAACGGCGACGGCCAGCTCGACATGGCGAAGGCCCGACATCTGCAACTGCTCGAGCTGCTGGCAGGCCTGTTCAAGCGTGGTAGGCCTGAGCACCGCCAGCAGGGGCTGGCGGTGCAGGCCGATCAGAAGACCGGCAGGATCGGCAGACAGATCAGACGTATTCAGCCACCCGCACGTCACGGCGGATCAGCAGCTCCTGCAGATCCTCGGCATCGACAGTCTCCCGCTCGACCAGCATCTCGGCCAGATCGTCGAGCACGCTGCGGTTGTCGGTAAGCACAGCGGTGGCACGCTTGTAGGCCTCGGCCACCAGCTGGCTCACTTCCTCATCGATGGCGGCAGCGGTGTCTTCGGAGAAGTCGCGTTCGGCGGCAATGTCGCGGCCGAGGAACATGCCGCCCTGGCTACGGCCAAGGGCCACGGGGCCAAGACGATCGCTCATGCCGAAGCGGGTCACCATCTGACGGGCAACACGTGCCACCTGCTGCAGATCATTGCTGGCACCGGTCGTCACCTCGTCTTCGCCGTAGACGATCTCCTCAGCGACGCGGCCGCCAAGGGCCACAGCCATCTGGTTCTGGAGATAGGCGCGGGAGTAGAGGCCCGACTCCATCCGCTCCTCGGAGGGAGTGAAGAACGTGAGGCCACCGGCGTTGCCACGCGGAATGATCGAGATCTTCTGCACAGGGTCGTAATCGGGCATCAGAGCGCCAACGAGGGCGTGGCCAGCCTCGTGATAAGCCACCAGGCGCTTGCGCTTCTCACTCATCACGCGATCCTTCTTCTCCGGACCGGCCATCACCCGCTCGATCGCATCGTTCACCTCATCCATGGCGATCTCAGTGAGCTGACGGCGGGCCGCCAGGATCGCCGCCTCGTTGAGCAGGTTGGCGAGGTCAGCGCCGGTGTAACCGGGGGTGCGGCGGGCGATCTTGTCGAGATCGACATCCTTGGCGAGGGTCTTGCCGCGGGCATGCACGCCGAGGATCTGCAGACGGCCGGCGTAGTCGGGGCGATCGACGACCACCTGGCGATCAAAGCGGCCGGGACGCATCAGGGCCGCGTCGAGCACATCGGGGCGGTTGGTGGCCGCCACAATGATGATGCCGGTGTTGCCCTCAAAGCCGTCCATCTCAGTGAGCAGCTGGTTGAGGGTCTGCTCGCGCTCGTCGTTGCCGCCGCCGAGGACGGCGCCACGCTGACGGCCCACCGCATCAATTTCATCGATGAACACGATGCAGGGG
>JBEBCC010000127.1:0-5875 GCA_041158125.1 Cyanobacteriota bacterium | reverse complement strand
CGCATCGACAAGCTGCTGCCCACGATCGGCTTCACGGCCGAGGGGGCCGAGCAGCTGGTGGGCGACTACTCCGGCGGCTGGCAGATGCGCATCGCCCTGGGCAAGGTGCTGCTGCAGGAGCCGGATCTGCTGCTGCTCGACGAACCCACCAACCACCTGGATGTGGAAACGATCCAGTGGCTGGAGGACTACCTGATCGGCCAGACCTGCCCGCTGGTGGTGATCAGCCACGACCGGGCCTTCCTCGATCGGGTCTGCAATCAGATCGTGGAAACCGAGCGGGGCATCTCGCGCAGCTACCTGGGCAACTACAGCCAGCACCTGGAGCAGAAGGCGCTGGAACGGGAGGCCGGCCAGGCCGCCTTCGAGCGCCAGCAGAAGGAGCTGGCCACCCAGCAGGCCTACATCGATCGCTTCCGCGCCAGCGCCACCCGCTCCACCCAGGCCAAGAGCCGCGAGAAGCTGCTGGAGAAGGTGGAGCGGATCGAGGCGCCGATCGAGAGCGTCAGCGGGCCGCGCTTCCAGTTCCCGCCCGCACCCCGCAGCGGCCGCCTGATCGCCGAGATCAAGGAGCTGAGCCACAGCTACGGCGAGCAGATCCTGTTCCTGGGGGCCAGTCTGGAGGTGGAGCGCGGTGATCGCATCGCCTTCGTGGGCCCCAACGGCGCCGGCAAATCCACCCTGCTGCGGCTGGTGATGGGCATCGAGACGCCCGATGAGGGCGTGGCCGGGCTGGGGGAGCACAACGTGATCGCCGGCTATTTCGAGCAGAACCAGGCCGAAGCCCTGGATCTCTCCAAGACCGTGATCGACACGATGTTCGAGGCGGTGCCCGACTGGACCCAGACCCAGGTGCGCTCGCTGCTGGGCAGCTTCTGCTTCAGCAATGACGCGGTGTTCAAGGAGGTGGGCAAGCTTTCAGGCGGCGAGAAGGCGAGGCTGGCGCTGGCGCTGATGCTGCTGCAGCCCTGCAACCTGGTGGTGCTCGATGAGCCCACCAACCACCTCGACATCCCCGCCAAGCAGATGCTCGAGGACGCCCTGATCGAGTACGAGGGGGCCGTGCTGGTGGTCAGCCACGACCGCTACTTCATCTCGCGGGTGGCCAACAAGATCGTTGAAATCCGCGACGGCGAGCTGGTGCAATATCGCGGCGACTACGCCTACTACCGCGAGAAGAAGGCCGAGGAGGCCGAGGCCCAGGCCCAGGCCCGCCTGGCGCAGGCCGCAGAGGCCAAGCGCAAGGCCAACCGCGAGAAGCAGAAGGCCAAAGCGGAGGCCCGCAAGGCGGCAGCCTGAGGGCGCAACTCCAAGCCAGCGAACGCCTCACACAACTTCACAACTCACTAGGCAAGACGACTCATTTCACTTGGACCCTGGCTTTGTTGTGCATACGCTGACAAAACCACCCACCTGCGGCACCCATGGCCCTCTTCCAGCAGCCGATCGGTCTGGCGTCCCAGCAGCAGGGCGCCGGCTGTGAGACCACCCCGACCCCGGGCCTTGGACTGGACGCCCAGGACGCGGTGAGCAACTACTTCGAGTGCATCACCGCCTGCTCTCTCGACGACGGCGAGTGCGTGACCCGCTGCGTGGAGGTGCTGCGCGAGACCCCCTGAACCCGCAGTTGCATCAGGGGCGGGCCATCAGGCTGGTTAATTCCACCGGGGTGATCGTGAGCACAAGGGCCTGATCCTGGCGCAGAACCCGCACGGCCAGGGGCCTCCCCACCCCCTGGCGCTCCACAATCTGTGTCAACTGGGCAGGGCTGATCACCGCTGCACCATTCACCGCCGTGATCACATCACCCGGTCGCAAGCCCGCCTGGGCCGCGGGACCGGCCGGCATCACCGATCGCACCAGGGCGCCGGCAGCAGTGGCGCCGCTGGCATCGCGCACCACATCAAGGCCGACACCGATCATGGCGTGACTCACCACCCCCCGGGTCACCAGCTGATCAGCGATCACCCTGGCTCGGTTGATCGGGATGGCAAAGCCGAGGCCAGCTCCCGGCCCAGAGCGCACCAGGGTATTGATCCCCACCACCGCGCCATCGGCATCAAGCAGCGGCCCCCCGGAGTTTCCGGGATTGATGGCGGCATCGGTCTGGATCAGCTCCAGTCGCTTGTCGGTGATCCCCAGCTTGGCGGCGTTGCGGTTCAGGCTGCTGACGATCCCCAGAGTGACGCTCTGATCAAGCCCGAATGGGTTGCCCACGGCGATCACCCAGTCGCCCACCTGCAGGGCTTCGGAGTTGCCAAGGGGCACCACGGGCCAGGGCCCCGGAGCCACCAGCCGTACCACCGCCAGATCGGTGATCCGATCCAAGCCGATCACCTTGCCGTCGACGCGTCGACCGTCACTGAGGCCCACGGTCACCCGACTACTGCCCTCCACCACATGGGCATTGGTGAGCAGCAGGCCGCTGGGGTCGTAGAGGAAACCGCTGCCCAGGCCGCGTTCAGTGCGCTGGCTGGGAGGCGACTGCAACCCCGGCGGCAGCCCGAAGAACTGCCGCAGCAGCGGATCCATGAAGGGGAAGGGTGCCACTCCCTGGCGGCCCGGCACCTGGACCGTGCGCTCGGTGTCAATGGTCACCACAGCGGGCCCGGCCCGGCGCACCGCCGCCGCCACAAAGGACTGACGCGTCAGCGGAACCCCTGCCGGTGGTGATGCCGGCAGTGCCGCAGCCGCCGGCAAGAGGCTGGATGCGGCCACAGCCCCCAGGAGCCCGAGCCATCCACTCGCCACCACCGCTCCCCTGGCGGCTGCCGTCCTGATGCCCATCCGCCCTGCCTCTCCAGCGCGCTCTGCGTGGCCGACCGTAGACAGTTCGGCTCCCGCAGCCAAGGCCTGATTCCCCTCCCTGTTTGGGGAGCCCACAGGAGCGATGATGAAGACTCTGCCCTTCAGGCCGCCGTGGTGTTCGCCAAGCTGCTGCCGGTCATCTACGGCGCCTGCTTTCTGGCGCTGCTCTGGCAGGCCTTCCGGATCATGGGCCGCGGCTTCAGCGCCGTGCCGCGCCCTGGAGATCAGGAACGCCTGCCTGTGGGCGATCGCACCGGGCGCGTCACCATCCACCCGGAGCTGCTCGATGCCGATGGCCAGCTCACCCGCGACGACCTGCTGACCGTGCGGTTCAGCGGCGACAACGAGCAACCCGCCCCGCCGGCCGACCCCTCCTGACGGCAAGCGGACCCTCCAGCTGGTACAACCGTTGGGTGCTTGTGGAATCGGCGGAGGCCTGAGTGGAGCAAAGAACCCGGATCGTGGCTGCCGTGCTCAAGGCCATCAAACTGCCGCCGCGCTTTCAGCTCCGCCTGGTGAAGGAGGATCCCGTGCGTCTGGAGCTGATCCTCACGCCCGCCTACGGCAAGGATCCGATCCTGGTGGGTCTGGTGGAGTCCCAGGATCTGGTGGCCCGTCGCGACCGTGAAGGACGCATCCCCCGGGATCTGCAAGGCACCTGGGACTGGACAGTGCGCCACGGGAAAGTGAACACCGGTGGCTGGAATCCTTACCTGAAGGAGGCCCTGCAAACGATGTTCGAAACCGGGCTGCCGGCGATCGTCTACGAGGAGACCACCGGTGAGGACTACCACCCGGTGGATGGCGCCCGCCACGTGCGCTGAAGCCATGGCGGCGGCGGCCATGAACCAGGCCCTGCCGATCGACCCTCTGCTGCCGGAGCTGGTGCGCCAGCTGGTGCCCGGTGGCACTGTGCTGCTGCAGGCCCCGCCGGGAGCCGGCAAGACCACACGGGTGCCGCTGGCGTTGCTGGAGGCCTTGGAGGCCAGCGGCGAGAACGGGCGCATCGTGGTGCTCGAACCCCGCCGACTGGCGGCCCGTTCCGCAGCCGAACGGTTGGCGGCGGAACGGGGAGAAGCTGTGGGGCAGAGCGTGGGCTACCGCGTGCGCCTGGAGTCACGGGTGTCGGCAAACACACGGGTGGAGGTGCTCACCGACGGCCTGTTTCTGCGCCAGCTGCAGGCCGACCCCAGCCTGGACGGGGTGGCCTGCGTGGTCTTCGACGAATTCCACGAGCGGCGCAGCGAAGCCGACCTTGCCCTGGCCCTGCTGCGGGAAGCGAGACCGCTGCTGGCACCAGACCTGCGGCTGCTGCTGATGTCGGCCACCCTCAACCTGCAGCCCCTGGCGTCCCAGCTGCCGGAGGCCAGCCTGCTGGAGAGCGAGGGCCGCAGCCATCCCGTGGTCGTCACGCACCAGGCGCCGCGGCCGGATGAGCGACTGGCCGCACAGGTCCTGCGGGCCCTGGAAAGCCACTGGCTTGACCGGCGCGGCAGCCACGAAACCGTGCTGGTGTTCCTGCCGGGTCAGCGGGAGATCCAGCAGTGTCTCCAGGCCATCGGCCGCACCGGCTGGGGAGCTGAGCTTGAGCTGGCCCCCCTGCACGGCAACCTGCCCCTGGCGGTTCAGGGGCGTGCCATCCGGAGAGCCGCTGGCAGCGCCGGAAAGGTGGTGTTGGCCACGGCCATCGCCGAGAGCTCGCTGACGATCGAGGGGGTCACCCTGGTGATCGACAGCGGCCTCAGCCGCCGGAGCCGCTTTGATCCGAGCACCGGCATGGACAGCCTGGTGACGGTGCCGGCCAGCCAGGCCAGCGCCCTCCAGAGGGCTGGTCGGGCTGGCCGGCTCGCGCCAGGACGCTGTCTGCGCCTGTGGAGCGCCGCCGAGCAGCAGCGCCGTCCAGCTTTTGATCCGCCGGAACTGCTGGAAGCCGATCCGCTGCCTCTGGTTCTGCAACTGGCCCAGTGGGGAGCCGGACTGGGGACAGACCTGCCATGGCTGGAGCCGCCACCGGCGCCGGCACTGCGGGAGGGGCAGGCGCTGCTGCAACAGCTGGGCGCCCTCGATGAGCGCGGCGGCCTGAGCGAACAGGGGCGTGCCATGGCCAGCCTGGGGGTGCATCCACGCCTGGCCCAGCTGCTGCTGGCGGCCCGAAGCCTGGGGGCCGCGGACCTGGGCTGCGCCCTGGCGGCCCTGCTCAGCGAACGGGATCCGCTGATCGGTGCCGAGGCGGGCTGCGATCTGATGCGCCGCCTGGATTGGCTGCGCGCGGAAGACCATGATCCCCGCCGGGGGCCCGTGCGGCGGCTGCAGCACCAGCTGGCCCGTCAGCTCTCAGCCCTGCCATCTGCCATCAGCTGCCCAGAGGCCGCGCCACCCGTCGTTCAGGACAGGCCTGAACCATCAGAGGCCGCCCTGGCTGCTGAACTGGTGGCCCAGGCGTACCCGGACCGGCTGGCCTTGGTGCGCGAGGGCAGCGCGGATCGCTACCTGACCCGCGCCGGCCGTGGGGCCCTGCTCCCACCGGGAGATGGGCTGATGGGCAGCGAGGCTCTGGCCATCGCCCGAGCTGATGGGGCCGGCAGCGATTGCCGCATCCAGCTTGCGCTGCCGCTGCCACGCACCAGCCTGGAAGCCCTGGCTGCCGCGATCGGCCAGAGCGAAAGCCTGGTGGTGTGGGACCCGCAGCAGCAGCGGGTGCGCTCCGATCGAGCCCTGACCCTGGGGGCTCTCGTGCTCGACCGGCGGTCCTGGCCGGAGGCCCCGGCGGATGCGGTGCAGGCGGCACTGCTGGAGGGTCTGGCCGCCCTGGGACTTGCTGCCCTGCCCTGGAGCGAGGCCAGCCTGCAGCTGCGCCAGCGACTCTGCCTGGCCCACAGCCACCTGGGCTTCCCGTGGCCGGACCGCAGCGACGAGACCCTGGCCGCCGATCCACAGGCCTGGCTGGGGGATCAGCTGGAGGGACTGCGCAGCCGGGCCGATCTGCAGCGCCTCGACCTCTGCGAAGCCCTCTGGAGCGGCCTGCCATGGGAATGCCGTGGCCAGCTGGACCAGTGGCTGCCCCAGA
>JBEBCC010000126.1:0-24756 GCA_041158125.1 Cyanobacteriota bacterium | reverse complement strand
CTGACCGGCGAGGCGCTCACTGAGACGGGAGGAGGTCACGGCAACGCGCGGAATCTGGGGCGATTGTGGCAGCACTGACCGAATGGATCCGCAGAACCGATCGGTAGGGTGAAGGATTGGCCGAGATGCGGCCCGCCTGAAACCAGCGCTGATGACAGCAGGCACCACCCCCGAACCCCAGGCTGTGAAGCTTGCAGCGTCCAGTCACGGCGCTGAACGCGGACAACCGACAGCCAGCAGCCAGCCGCAGGGGCAAGGGCGGCCGGATGGCCCACGCAAGACAGTGGCCTTCGCCCATCTGGGCTGCGAGAAGAACCGGGTCGACACCGAGCACATGCTCGGCCTGCTGGCGCAGGCCGGCTACGGCGTCAGCGCCGATGAGGGCGACGCCACCGTGGTGGTGGTGAACACCTGCAGCTTCATCCAGGAGGCCCGCGAGGAATCGGTGCGCACCCTGGTGGAGCTGGCGGAGCAGGGCAAGGAGCTGATCATCGCCGGTTGCCTGGCTCAGCACTTTCAGGAGGAGCTGCTGGAGAGCCTGCCCGAGGCCAGGGCGATCGTCGGCACGGGCGACTACCAACACATCGTGTCGGTGCTGGAGCGGGTCGAGGCCGGCGAGCGGGTGAACCAGGTGAGCGCCACTCCCACCTTCGTGGGCGATGAACATCTGCCCCGCTACCGCACCACCAGCGAAGCGATCGCCTACCTGAAAGTGGCCGAGGGCTGCGATTACCGCTGCGCCTTCTGCATCATTCCCCACCTGCGCGGCGATCAGCGCTCGCGCACGATCGAAAGCATCGTGGCCGAAGCGCAGCAGCTGGCAGCCCAGGGGGTGCAGGAGCTGGTGCTGATCAGCCAGATCACCACCAACTACGGCCTCGATCTGGCCGGCAAACCGCAGCTGGCGAACCTGCTGCGCGCCCTGGGGGAGGTGGAGATCCCCTGGATCCGCGTGCACTACGCCTACCCCACCGGCCTCACGAGCGAGGTGCTGGCGGCCTATCGGGAGGTGCCCAACGTGCTGCCCTACCTGGATCTGCCTCTGCAGCACAGCCACCCTGAGGTGCTGCGCGCCATGAACCGCCCCTGGCAGGCTGACGTCACCGGCGGCGTGCTGCGCCGCATCCGCGAGCAGCTGCCCGATGCAGTGCTGCGCACCACGTTCATCGTGGGCTTCCCGGGCGAAACCGAGGAGCACTTCCAGCACCTGCTGGATTTCGTGGCCGAGCAGCAGTTCGACCACGTGGGCGTGTTCACCTTCTCGCCGGAGGAGGGAACACCCGCCGCCGAGCTGCCGGATCAGGTGCCGCCCGATGTAGCCCAGGAGCGCAAGGACCGGCTGATGGCCCTGCAGCAACCGATCGCCGCCGCTCGCAACGCCGCCTGGGTTGGACGGATCGTGGATGTGCTGATCGAGCAGGAAAACCCGAGCACCGGCGAGATGATCGGCCGCTGCGCCCGCTTCGCACCGGAGGTGGATGGCGAAGTGCGGGTGATGCCTGGCGAAGGCGGCCTCTGCGCAGCACCTGGAACCCTTGTGCCGGTGCGAATCACCGCCGCCGATACCTACGACCTGATCGGTGAGGTGGTGGGGGCGACGGCGATGGTGAGCGAAGCCCTAAACGCCCGCCGGACAGGCCCTTGAGCCCGGCCGATCGCGCCCCGGCAGCAGCGAGCCGAGCTCCAGGGCGGCAGCAGCAGGCCAGCAGGGCTTTGGGCCCCACAGGTCTGCTGCTCGGGCGTCTTCGCCGCCATCTGATGCGCCATCAGCGCACGACCTTCCTGCTGGCCTCGGGGGTGAGCACCGCCGGCTCCTTCGCCGGCCTCACCGCCAAGGGCTGGCTGCTGATGGACGGAGCCGGCAACCCACTGCTGCTGGCGCTGCACTTTGCCCTGCTGACGCTACCGACACTGCTGGTGAGCGGCCCAGCCGGGGTCCTCACCGATCGCATCGGCAGCGAACGGGTGCTGATCCGCGCCCAATGGGCCCTGTTTGCAGCCGCCGTGCTCGGTGCCCTGGCGATCCCGGTCTGCCGCGGCGCCCTGCAGGACGGGCTGCTGCTGCTGAGCACCCTGGGCATCGGCACCGCCAGCGCCTATGAACTCACGGCCCGCAACAAGTACGTGGCCCTGCTGGTGGACGAACCCGACCAGCTCGGGCCCTACCTGGCGAGCTTCTCGGTGATCTTCAACGTGGGCAAGCTGGTGGGCCCACCGATCGGTGGCCTGCTGCTGGCAGCCACCGGACCCACCCTGGCCCTGAGCCTCGATGCCGCCAGCTACCTGCTGCCAATCGCCACGCTGCTGTGGCTGATGCAGCCGCGGCGCGATCAGGAGCGGCGCAGTGTGCCCGGCAACAGCGCCAGTTTGGGCACCGCCTGGCGGGAATGCGGCCCCGCCCTGCGCCATGTGCTGCGCTTCACGGGTCTGGCCTGTCTGCTGGGCTTTTTCCATCCGGGCCTGGCACCGCTGATGGCGGAGCGGCTGCTGGGGCCCAGCCCCCTGGCTCTCGGACTGTTCACCAGCGTGATCGCCGCCGGCAGCATCAGCGGCGGCGTTGTGTTGCAACGCCATGCCGTGGCGGTGGGCCGCCGGCCTGGTTTGCTGCTGGGAATCAGCACCCTCACCACCGGCGCCGCCCAGCTGGGGCTTGCCTTGCGCGGCATGGCCATGCCATGGCCTGGCGTGATGCAGGCCTGGGGGCTGGCGATGGCTTTCCTGATCGGCCTGGGCACCGCCTCATTGCTGGCTGGGACCAATCTGATCATTCAGGTGCATGCACCCCAGGTGTTGCGGGGGCGCATGGCCGGCCTGGGGCAGATCGCCTTTCTCGGCGGCGGCGGGCTGAGCGGGCTGGTGGCCGCGGGACTGAGCCTCTGGCCGCCGTTGGGGGTATGGGGCTGCTTCGGCCTGCTGGGCAGCCTGGGGGCGCTGCTGGGCGGGCGCGAGCTATGGCTGCGCCGGCGGATGCGCCTGGGCTGAGGCAAGGCGCGATCGCGAATGGAGCGCGAGGCGGCTGCAGGCCGGACCGATCAGATCAGCTTGATGCCGCGCAGCACGAAAGAAATCGCCGCCGCGGCCACCAGACCACCGCCCACCAGAACGAGATAGATGACGGGGCCCATGGCGTTGTCTGCGGAACGTTGGCGTCATTACAGCAGATCGCCCATGGCACGCGCGCTCCGCCTAGGGTGGATGAAACCATCGGTTCGCCGTTGCCGGGCCCTTCGCCGCGGGTTCACCCCGGCAACCGGGCTCAGTAGCCGGTTCCGCCGCCGATCGGATCCACCCGAGGACCAGCGACGGCATGCGCACGCTCTTCATCTATCCGGAATTCCCGAAGACCTTCTGGAGCTACGAGAAGATCCTTGAGCTGGTGAACCGCAAGGTGCTGCTGCCGCCCCTCGGGCTGGTCACGGTGGCGGCCCTGCTGCCCCAGCACTGGGAGATGAAGCTGGTGGACCGCAATGTGCGGGAGGTCCGTGAAGACGAGTGGGCCTGGGCTGAGCTGGTTGTGATCTCAGGGATGATCGTGCAGAAGGCGGATATGGCCGCCCAGATCGCCCGGGCCAAGCAGCGCGGACTGCCTGTTGCGGTGGGTGGTCCGTTCGCCAGCTCCACCCCGGATGCCCCTGAAATTGCACTCGCTGATTTCAAGGTGCTCGATGAGGGGGAGATCACCCTGCCCCTGTTCATCGAGGCGATCGAGCGGGGCGACCGCAGTGGCCGCTTCAGCGCCAACGGCGATAAGCCGGATGTGACCGGCACGCCGGTGCCACGATTCGATCTGCTCGAGCTTGATGCCTACGACTCAATGAGCGTGCAGTTCTCGCGCGGCTGCCCGTTCCAGTGCGAGTTCTGCGACATCATCGTGCTCTACGGCCGCAAGCCGCGCACCAAGACACCGGAGCAGCTGATCGCCGAACTCCAACGCCTCTACGACCTGGGCTGGCGGCGAGCGATCTTCCTGGTGGACGACAACTTCATCGGCAACAAGCGCAACGCCAAGCTGTTGCTGCCGGCGATCAAGCAGTGGCAGATCGAACGGGGCTATCCGTTCAGCTTCACCACCGAGGCCTCGGTGGACTTGGCCGCCGACGACGAGATGATGCGGATGATGGCCGAGGCCCGCTTTGAAGCGGTGTTTCTGGGCATCGAAACCCCCGATGAGGCCAGCCTCTCGGTGGCGGGCAAGCATCAGAACACCCGCAGCTCGCTGGAAGACTCCGTGGATCGGATCACCAGCTACGGCATCCGCGTGATGGCAGGGTTCATCATCGGCTTCGATGGTGAGCAAGCCGGCGCCGGTGACCGGATCGTGCGCTTCGTGAGCCGCACCGGGATCCCCGCCGCGATGATGGGCATGCTGCAGGCCCTGCCCAACACCGGGCTCTGGCATCGACTGGAGCAAGAAGGTCGCCTGATCCAGGACAAGACCGATGCCAAGGGGGTCAACCAGACCAACCTGCTGAACTTCGTGCCCAGCCGGCCGATCCGCGACATCGCCAATGAATACGTGGATGCCTTCTGCCGCCTCTATGAGCCGAACGCTTACATCGACCGTGTCACTCACTACTACGGCAAGGTGGGTGTGCCGCGCTGGAAGGCATTCTTCAAACCCGAGAATGCCGACAAACCGGTGTTGCCCGCCCTCAATGATGTGAAAGCCCTGGCCACGGTGGTCTGGCGGCAGGGCTTCAAGCGCGACACCCGCTTCCGCTTCTGGCGTTCACTGCTGCGGATCGCCCGGCGCAACCCGGCCAACCTTGAGCAGTTCGTGGTCACGCTCGCGCACAACGAGCACTTCCAGGAGTACCGGGCAGTGGTGACCCGCGAGATCCAGGAGCAGCTGGCAGCCCTGCCACCGGAACCGCCCACACCCACGGCAGCCACGCGGGAACTGCAGCCGGCGTGAGCTGAAGGTCCGCTGCCCGGTCTCCCATTCAGTCCTGGATGTAGTCACCTCCCTCAACGAGGGCTCGCTCGGCCTTCTGCAGCTCTCGGCCGAGGTAGAGGGCGTGATCCAGCCGACTGATCGGGTGCGGTCCTTCTCCTTCGGTGAGGGCAATCCCCAACTGCTTAGCGGTGCGGGCCCGGTAAATGGCCAGCGGTGCACGGGGCGCAGCGCCGCGGCAGCTGATCACTTCACCGGTATCAGGATCGGTGGCGAGGCCCCGCGCATCGATCCCATTGCCGTAGTGCTCGGCGATCAGCTCGCCGGCATCGCGATCGATCTTGATCAGGAAATAGCCCGCCGGATCGAGGGCGATGAAGCGCTGGGAGAGCCGTTCATCGAGCTGACGGCGCTGCTCGGCGGAGAAGCTGGTCATGGCCTGAATCTACGCAGCCGGTGCCGCCAGCCCCGGCACAGCAGCCGTGAACGGCAATTCGGCATTGATCGCCTCGATCTCCTCCAGCTGCCCGGCATTGGCCTGCGGCAGCCAGCGCCGCACAATCGCATCGAAACGCGGCTGGTACCAGCGATGCAGCGAGGCATGCGGCTGGGCCAGGAAGCCGCGACGACGCTTGTGGCTACCGCCGGCACCCGGATCGAAATGCTGGATGCCGCGAGCAATCGCCCAGGCAATCGGCGCGTAATAGCAGACCTCAAAATGCAGGTTGTCGATCTCCTCATCGCTGCCCCAGTAGCGACCCCAGAGCATGGTGTCGTTGTGGACGCAGAGCGACATGGCCACAGGCGCCAGTGGGTCACCGCGGTGGGCACTGAACAGCACCAGGCTCTGCCGCA
Organism: Cyanobacteriota bacterium; assembly: GCA_041158125.1. Classification (GTDB taxonomy): domain Bacteria; phylum Cyanobacteriota; class Cyanobacteriia; order PCC-6307; family Cyanobiaceae; genus Vulcanococcus. The sequence continues at coordinate 19,007 of JBEBCC010000126.1, read as the reverse complement.
GGGCGGGATCATCCGCCAACTGCTCGAAGAAAGACTCGCTCAGATACTTGCTGCCCCAAGGGCCCCAGCGGCTGCAGTGCTGGGCATAGAAATCGTGCATCCGCCGCACCAGCAGCGGCGGCAGCTCCTCACCAGCCAACGGCGAGACGGTAAGCCCAGCCATCGCCACTGATCGCCGCTCACGCCTGATATTGCGTCGCTGGTTGGCATTGAAACCCTGAAGGTAATCATTGAAATCGCTGTAGCCGTGGTTGGTCCAGAGGCTCTGCTGATTGAGCCAGGTGGCGCAGCCAGCGGCTTCAGCCAGGGGTTGCCAGGCGGGATCAACGTAGAGAAAATTGCAGCTGAGGATTCCATGGTCGACACAGAAGTCGTCGATCAACCGCAGCAGCAGCGCCGTGATGGCCGCCTCGTCTTCACCGGCAGCCACATGAAAGCGATAGCCCACAACCGGGCTGACCGGACTCATGCCCAGCAACTTCGGGTAATAGCGCAGCCCCAGCTGGCCGGCGAGCTGGGCGAACGACTGATCGAACACGAACTCGCCGTAACTGTGTCCCTTCAGATAAAGAGGAGCCACCGCCACCGGCTGCTCACCGCGCCAGAGGGCCAGATGCAATGGCTGCCAACCCTGACGCGGTGCAATGCTGCCGGAGCACTCCAGAGCCTGGAGCCAACGCCAGGAGTAGAAGGGGAGAGAGGATGTCTCCGTCAGAGCCTGCCAGTGCGCCTCAGCAATCTCCGCCAGCGAACGATGCCAGCGGGCTGTGAGCTCGGCCATGGGCGGGCGAATCTGCAGCCAACGGATCACACCAGGCTAGGCAGGCGATGGCACTGGCTGCCCCGCCGGGCCGTCCAGCTGACCCCGGCCCTGGCGGCTCTGCTTCTGGATGGCAGCGCACCGGCGCAGGCCGGCCTGCTGGGGCCGCTTCTACAGCTGTTGCGACCGCAACTGGAAACACGCCTGGCCAGCGCCTGCGTGCAATGGGCCAGCGACGGTGACGCGACCCTGGCCCAGCGCCTGCAGCGTCCCTGCACCGCCCTGGCTGGCCCCACCAGCCGCTGCCTGGTAGAGGAAAGCGAACGCAGCGGCCGCACCCTGGCGGTGATCAGCGAACTGGTGGCCGGCCGCTTCGGTGATGACAGTGAGCTGGTGGTGAAACGCTGCGCCAGCCGACTGCTGGGGCTCCCGGCCGACAGTCTGCGCGAGCTGCCCCTGCGTCAGCTGGCGGAGCGATTTCGAAGCCGGGCACCGCAGATGCTCGATCCCCAGCAGGTGAGCGACAGCCCCTGAGCACTCAACCGAGGCCGAGCGGCGGCGCGGCAGCAGCAACGGGATGGGCCGGCAAGCGTGCATAGCGCAGCAGCAATTCCTCCCCCTCCAGGGGACGCTGTTCCAGTAACCGCCAGCGGTTGGGCGGCAGCTCCACACCCACCGGCAGCCAGCTGTGGCGACCACCCAGCAGCCGTGGGCAGACGGTGAGCTGCAGCTCATCGACCAGATCGGCGGCCAGCAGCTGGGCCGCCAGGGCGGCGCCACCCAGCAGGAGCAGCCGCGGCCCCACGACGGCAGCCAGGCTGGCCAGAGCAGCGGACCAGTCCGCCAGTGGGAGCTGACGCGTGAACCCCACGACAGCGGGACCGGGCACAGGAGCCGGCGTCAACAGCCAACGCTCGAGCGGTTGATGGAAGAAGCGGAGCTGCGGGTCGAACCCCCCGCTGCGGCTCACGACAACCGCCGTCGGCTGCGGCGAGCGCCCATCGCGCCGGCGCTGTTCCAGCAGATCCACCGCGTGGATCAGACAGGTGCTGCCATGCAGGCGCAGGGTATTGCCGCCGATCAGGCAGGCATCCGCCCAGCTCAGGGCTTCCTCCAGCACGCGCCGGTCGCCGCGGCCACCGATCTGGGCGGCGCCCCCCTGCGGCGGAGCCAGGCGGCCGTCGAGGCTGACGGCCAGCACCAGGCGCAGCTGCAGCGATGCGGCCACGGCGCTCAGGCTGCCGCCAGCGCGTCCAGGGCCAGGGGCTTCATGCCAAGCTGCGGCACCTCGGCGAAGACCTCGGCGGCGTTGTTGGGGCTCTCCTGCAGGCGCACCTTGTGCAGGGCAGCGCCCAGAGCGGCGACCGGAGAGCTCAGCAGATCGGCGATGTGCAGGGCGATGTTCTCGGCCGTGGGCACGGTGGTGGCGAAATGAGCCACATCCTTGTTCAGGAAGGTGTGATCAAAGGGCTCGACCACCAGCTCATCCACCAGCTTCTGCAACGCCGCCAGGTCGCAGACCATACCGGTGCGGGGATCGATGGCACCACGCACCGTGACCTCGAGGAGATAGTTGTGGCCGTGGCCGTGGGGCCGGGCGCACTTGCCGTAGATGGCATCGTTCTCCTCGGGGCTGAGTTCCGGCCGCGCCAGGCGATGGGCGGCGGCGAAGTGGGTGCGGATGGTGAGAAAAGCTTCCATGGAATCGCCGAGCACGTCGGCCCAGAGGTGTTCGGTTTCGTGCAGACGCAGTCCCATCAGGGGCAGATGGGGGGCCAGGCGACGCCAGATCGCCAGGGCGAGGGCCTCGGTGGTGGGCAGCATCCCCTCGGGGGTGCTCAGATCAAACTCCGGCCAGGCCTGATTGAGGCTGCGGAAATCGAGCTGGGCGGTGACCTGCTCGCGGATGGCGTGCTTCACCTCCGAGAGGTTGAGCACCATGCCGTCGGCATCAAGGCCGCCGCCCATGGCCACGATCAGCTCATAGTTGTGGCCATGGCCGGGCTCGAGGCTGCAGGCGCCGAAACTGGCCAGATTCTGCTCCGGGCTCAGCTCGGGCAGCCAGTAACGATGGCTGGCGCTGAATGCTGCCCGTCGGGTGATGACACAGGGCCGGCCCTGGCCGTGACGGCGTTCAGCGGCGGCGGCAACCGGATGGACCGGGGGCGCCGCCATCACGGGCGGGGTCATGACAGCGCGTGTGGGGTGCCGCATCTTAAGAATGTTGCGCTCTGTGATGGGTGGCCGCGATGGCCGAGGCGATGGGGAGCAGCAGCACCGCGTTGAAGCAGCGGCTGGAGGGCCTGAACCTCTACCTGGTGGGAATGATGGGCAGCGGCAAGAGCAGCGCCGGCCGTCACCTGGCCGAGCAGCTCGGCTACCGCTTCCTCGACGCTGACACCAGCCTGGAGCAGGTGGCCGGCCGCTCGATCCCGGAGATCTTCGCCAGGGAGGGTGAGTCCGGCTTCCGGGAGCTGGAGGCGGCGGTGCTGAACCAGATCGCCGGCTGGCATTCCCTGGTGGTGGCCACCGGCGGCGGCGTGGTCACACGACCGCAGAACTGGGGCCAGATGCGCCAGGGGGTGGTGATCTGGCTGGACGCGCCCGAGGAGCTGCTGTTGCAGCGGCTGAGCGCCGATCCCACACCGCGGCCGCTGATGGCCAGTCCCGATCCGGCCACCCGGCTGCAGCAGCTGCTGGCGGAGCGCCGGCCGCTCTACGCCCAGGCCGATCTGCACATCGTTCAGGACGGCCGCGGCCCGGCACAGGTGGCCGAGCAGGTGCTGGAAGCGCTGCCATCGATCCTGAAGAAGCGCACACAAGCCCCACTGGGCAGCCTGCAGGTGATCAACGAGGCCGGTGAGCTGGGCACCTCGATCAACTGATCCGGCCGCACAGCAGCCGGAGACGAAGCGGCACTCAGGCCCGCGGCGGCTCCAGGCGAATGGCGAACCACTGCACGCTCAGGCCAGGCTCCAGCGCAAGCTCACAGGCCGTATCGAGCAGGCGAGCCGCCCGGGCGGCCGCGTCCGGTAGATCACCCAGATCAGCGGGCGGCGCGGCCAGCCGCTCCAGCTGGCCCTCGAGCCAGCGCTGGGTTTCGGCGGCACTGAGCAGCTGCTCCGGTCGACCTGGTTCCATCACCACGTAGTGGTCCCGCTCCCGGATCAGTGGGTCAGACATCGGATGTACAGACCGGCAGCCCCCACTCTCCCAGGTGCCGGCCCAGTGGCCATGCCAGGGTTGCGGTTGCAGGAGCAGCATGGAGATCACGCCGACCCACCCCCAGTCGCGCAGAGCCCAGCCCGATCAGCGTCTCCGACACCGCACCGGATTCCAGAGGGTGCCGGCGGTCCTGCTGCGGCAGCTGAGCCGGATCACGCTGACGCTGCTGCTCGGCCTGACCATGGCGACCCCGGCGGCAGCGGCGCCGGCCGCGGGGGCACTTCAGCAACGGCTGCAGGCCTGGCCCCAGTGGACGCTGCCCGCCCCCCTGGAGCGTCCCGGCCGGGATGATCTGATCTATCCCGACTGGTTCGCCGGCCGCTGGCAGGTGCACAGCCACGACGATCCGACGCCCGCCGGATCCGGCGCTGAACTCATCTACAGCGTGCGCTTCTTGCGGGATCCCCAGGGGCGCGTCGTGGGCGATCGGGCTTACAACGCCAGCGCCGTGGGCCGGGCTGCCCTGGGGGAGCGCCTGCTGCGCGTGCGCAACGATCCCCGCAACCCAAACCGCCAGATCGCGTTGCTGGCGGATGGTCTGCAGCTGGAATCCACGGTGATCGGCCGACGCAGCGCGGTCCCGGACGCGGACACCTTGCTGGCAGCGGAGCTCAGCCTCCAGGTGCTGCACCGCAGCGGCGAGGGCGGCGGTGATCCACGCGTGAGCCGGGTGGAGACCCTGAGCCGCTACCGGCGCCAGGACGACGACCGGATTCTCGGCGAACAGTGGCAGGCCAGCTACGGCTCCCCATCTGAGGGTCTGGCCGCCTCAGCGCAGCGCAGCTGGCACGGAACGCTGGTGCTGGAACGGGAGCTGGAGCCCGCGGCGGACACCGGGGCCGCTCCGACGTCCTGAACCACTCGCGCCCTGTCCACGCTCTGATCGAGCCGGCACCACAGCAACCAGGCGCTCCGCCCCAGGTTCACGCACACCTGCCGGCTGACCCAGCCCAAGCCCAGGCGCTCAGATCCGCCCCACCTCGGCCGCGATGCGGTCGCGCCAGCGGAACAGCGGCTCCAGGGCCGGATCATCGGCCAGCCCTGGAACGCCCCGACCAGCCAAGGGTGCCCCGGCGGACGCCGGGAAAGAGAGCAACGACAGCTGCGCCGTCACCGCCAGATCCGCCAGCGACAGGTGCGATCCCACCAGATAGGGCTGCGCCTGCACCAGGCTGCTCAATTGGTCCAGCGAAGCCCGCAGCAGCTGCAGGGCGCTGTGATCCACCACCTGCACCACCTGCCCCAGGCCGCTCAGCAGCCCGGCGGGGATGGCCCCCACCAGGCTGCGCAGGCCATCGGGCATGGCCTCCGGCAGCAGCGCTGAACGCAAAACCGGATCGCCGGCGGCAGCCTGCACCAACGCCACACGGGCCGCGGTGGCCAGGGTGGTGTCCGCCCAGTCCTCCAGCAACAGCACCTGGGCGCGCTGGGCGGAATCAGCCGGCAACAGCGGTGGCTGCGGCGCCCGCGCCTCCAGATGCAGCGCGATGGCGCTGGAATCCGCGACCACCTCGGCGCCGTCCACCAGCACCGGCACCTGTCGCTGCCCCGACAGGCGATAGAGCTCCAGCTGGCCCAGGCCGGGCGTGACCTCGATGGCGCGGTACTCCAGTCCCTTTGCGGCCAGCACAAGGCGCACCTTCTCGCAGAAGGCGGAGTGGCGGAACTGGTGCAGCTCCAGCATCAGGGGCGGCTCTCTGGCGGCAGAGTAGCCAGCGCACAGCTGCCGGCGACCGGGCCCCCATGCGGGACTTCTTTCTCAACGTGACGCGCTATCCGCGCTACCTGATCGCCTTCGGTCTGGGGGTGGCCAACTCCGTGCTGGAACCACTGGCGGCGCGCCGCAGCAACCCGGTCACCGCCGTGGCACTGATCGGTGCCCTGGTGAGCGGGCTGCTGAGCCTGGCTCTGATCCTGCGTGCCATGGTGAGCCCAGAGGTGGTGGCATAGGCATGGCTCAGAGCAGGCGCGTTGAGCGGGTGGCGGCCCTGATCCGCCGTGAGGTGAGCGAGCTGCTGGTCAACGGCATCAAGGATGAGCGCGTCAGCCTGGGGATGGTGAGCGTCACCAACGTGGAGGTGGCGGGCGATCTGCAGCACTGCAAGATTTTCGTGAGCATCTACGGCAGCCCGGAGGTGCAGCAGCAGGCGCTGGCCGGACTGCGCTCGGCCGCCAGCTACGTGAAGGGCGAACTGGGCCGGCGTCTGAACATGCGCCGCACACCCGAGGTGATCTTCCACCTCGATCGGGGCATTGAAAAGGGCACCTCCGTGCTGGGCCTGCTCAACCAACTGGAGCAGCGGCGCCAGGAGCGGGGCGAGATCCCGGAAGGCACCGGTCTCGACGACGGCGACAGCAGCACCGCCGCCGCCCAGGTCATAGGCGATGACAGCTGAGCTGCGGCGCCAGCTGGCCAGTCTGCTGGTGGTGCGCGGCAGCGGCCACAGCAGCGACGGCCAGCGCCGCTACCCGCGCTGGGAGCTGCCGAACGCCGAGCTGCAGCGGCTGCTGAGCGAGGGTGTGGGCGGGGTGATCCTGCTGGGGGGCAGCGCCGCCGAGCTGCGGCTGCGCACGGAACAGCTGCGCCACTGGGCCGGCGGGCCGCTGCTGCTCTGCGCCGATGTGGAGGAAGGCGTGGGTCAGCGCTTCGAGGGGGCCAGCTGGCTGGTGCCACCGCTGGCCCTCGGCCGCCTGTATGCGCAGCAACCAGACCGCGCCCTGGCCCTGGCCGAGCGCTATGGCCACTGCAGCGGCCGCCAGGCGCGACTGCTGGGGTTGAACTGGGTGCTGGGGCCCGTATGCGATGTCAACAACAACCCCGCCAACCCGGTGATCAACGTGCGCGCCTGGGCTGAAACGCCCAAGGCGGCCGGCGCTCTTGCGGCAGCCTTCGTGCGGGGCTGCCAGGCGGAGGGGGTGCTGGCCTGCGCCAAGCACTTCCCCGGTCACGGCGACACCAGCTGCGACTCGCACCTGGAGCTGCCGCTGCTGCCCCACAACCGCCAACGGCTGGAGGCCGTGGAACTGCAGCCCTTCCGGGCCGCGATCGCCGCCGACGTGGCGGCGGTGATGACCGCTCACCTGCAGCTGCCCGCCCTGGATGCCGAGCGGCCGGCGACGCTGTCGGCGGCGGTGCTGACGCAGCTGCTGCGCGGCGATCTGGGCTTCGGGGGTCTGGTGGTGACGGACGCCCTGGTGATGGACGCGATCAGCGCCCACCACGACGCGGCGACGGCAGCGGTGCTGGCCTTCGAGGCCGGCGCCGATCTGATCCTGATGCCAGCCGATGCCGACGCCGCCATCGATGGCCTGCTGCAGGCGGTGCAGAGCGGCCGCATCACGCCACAGCGACTGGCCGCCAGCCTGGAGCGGCGGCAAGCGGCGCTGGCCGCCGCTCAGCCACCAAGCACCGCCGACCGCGCCTTGGAGGATCTGCAGCAACTGCTGCAACCTGACGACCAGCGACTCAGCCATGAGCTGCTGGAGCTCAGCCTGATCCGCCATCGCCCCGGCGCGACACTGGCCGGTGCAGCCAACACCGGCGGCCAGGGGCTGACAGCGGGGCCCGGTCTGAATCTGATCCGGGTCGACAGCCAACTGAACGCCCCGCAGCTGCCCGCCATGGCACCGGCACTGCTGCGGCCGGGCGCCCTTGGCTACAGCCCCATCGTGCTGGACGCCCGCAGCCCCAGCCCCTGGAGCGGCGATCCGGCGGCACCGCTGGCGCTGGAGCGGCTGGGGCCGGGGCCGGTGCTGCTGCAGCTGTTCGTGCGCGGCAATCCCTTCCGCGGCAGCGCCGGCGGCGAGGAGCCCTGGCCAGCGGTGGTCCAGCAGTTGCTGGCGGCCGAACGGCTGGCGGGACTGGCGGTCTACGGCAGCCCCTACCTCTGGGAACAGCTCCAACCCATGCTGCCGCCGGAGCTGCCGGCCGCCTACAGCCCCGGTCAGATGCCGGAGGCGCAGGCGGTGCTGCTGCAGCAGCTGGGGCTGGCCGCCGCGCCGCTGGAAGGCGGCTTCAGTAGCGGCTTCGGTGGCGGCTTCACCGATTAGCGCCCCCTAGCCTCAGGCCAGCTTCAACCCAACGCCGCGACCATGCTCAGCCTCTCGATGATCGTGCGCGATGAGGCGGAGCGAATCGAAGCCTGCCTGCGCTCGGTGCAGGGCTTCGTGGATGAGATGGTGGTGGTGGACACCGGCTCCAGCGACGACACGGTGGCGATCGCCACGGCCCTGGGGGCCACCGTGCACCGCATCGACTGGCCCGGTGATTTCGCCCCGGCCCGCAACCAGGCGCTGCAATGGCTGACGGGTGACTGGGTGCTGGTGCTCGATGCCGATGAACAGCTGCGGCCTGAGGCACGCGAGCCACTGCGGCAGCTGATGACGCAACCGGATCTCCTGCTGATCAACCTGCTGCGCCAGGAGCGGGGGGCAGTGCAGTCGCCTTACTCGAACGTCAGCCGCCTGTTCCGCCGCCACCCAGCGATCCGCTGGAGTCGGGCCTACCACTCCCTGGTGGATGACAGCGTGGCGGAGCTGCAGCAGCGCCAGCCGCACTGGCGCATCGCCGACTGCGGCGAACCGGCCCTGGTCCATGACGGCTACCGGCCGGAGCTGCTGGTCGATGGCGGCAAGGCGCGGCGGCTGCGGCAGGCGATGGAATCGGAACTGAAGCAGCGTCCAAACGACGCCTACGCCTGCGCGAAGCTCGGCGCCCTTGAGGTGGCCGAAGGGCAGCAGGAGCGCGGCCTGGCGCTGCTGCGCCGCGGCCTGCAGCACTGCCCGGCTGCGGCTCATCCCGAGCGCTACGAGCTGCTGCTGCACCTGGCCCTGGCGGAGGCGGAGCGCGATCCCAGCATGGCCATCGGTCTCTACCGCCAGGCCCTGGTGAGCCCGCTTGCACCCCGCCTGACGCTGGCGGCCCGTCTGAATCTGGCGGCGCTGCTGCTGCGGCTGGGCCAGCTGGAATCCGCAGAGCAGCTCTGCCTGCAGGCCACCAGCGTGGCACCCGAAATCAGCCTGGGTTGGTACAACCTCGGCCTGATCCGCCGCCGCCGCGGCGACATCGGCGGCGCCTTGACGGCCTACCGCCAGGCCGCGCAGCTCAACCCCGAGCACGCCGAAACCCAGCAGAACCTGGCGGTGGCGCTGCTGATGGGCGGCGACATCAACGGCGCCCGCGAAGGCTTCCGGCGAGCCATCGCGCTGCTGAAACAGCAGGGGCGCCCGCAGGAGGCGCAGCAGCTGCAGGGGCAGGCCGGTGCAATGGTCAAGCTGGAGGTGTGACCATGACCCACAAGACCAAGCCCCTGCTCGGCCACAGGATCGCCGTCACACGGGCTGAGAGCCAGTTGGGGGAGGCGCGGCGACTGTTCGAGCGCGCTGGTGCCGTCGTGCTGGATCTGCCGGCCCTGGTGATCGGCCCCCCGGATCACTGGGGGCCACTCGATGACGCCCTGGCGGAGCTGGAGGACTTCCACTGGCTGGTGGTGTCGAGCAGCAATGGGGTGGACGCCGTGGAGGAGCGGCTGCGGCTGCGGGGTGGCAGCCTGGCCCGCCGGCCCGCGGGTCTGAAGATCGCCGCGGTGGGACGCAAGACGGCGGTGCGCCTGCAGGACCTGGGAGCAGCCGCGGATTTCGTACCGCCCGCCTTCGTGGCCGACAGCCTGATCGAACACTTCCCAGTGTCCGGCTGGGGGCTGCGGCTGCTGCTGCCGCGGGTGCAGAGCGGCGGGCGCACCGTGCTGGCGGAGGCCTTCGGTGCAGCGGGGGCCCGGGTGGTGGAGGTGGCGGCCTATGAATCCCGCTGCCCGGAGACCCTGCCACCGGCCACGGGAGACGCCCTGGCCAGCGGAGCGGTCAGCGCCATCACCTTCAGCAGCGGCAAGACGGTGCAGCACACCGCCCAGCTGCTGGAAGCCGCCTTCGGCGACGCCTGGCGGCAGCGACTGGATGGCGTGGCGTTGGTGTCAATCGGGCCGCAGACGAGTCGCACCTGCCTGCAGGTGCTGGGCCGCGTCGATGCGGAGGCCGATCCCCACGACCTGGACGGTCTGGTGGCTGCCTGCGAGCAGGTGCTCAGCGGCTGAGCTGCAGCATCCGCCGCTCGGAGCCGAAGCTGAGGGCCAGCACGCCGTTGGCAGCATCGATGGCGCTGACGCTCCAGCCAGAGGGCAGCAGCAACCCATCGGCATTGCCGGCCGCACAACGGCCCTGCGGCCCGAGGCAGAGGGCGCCGCTGGCTCCGCCGATCTGCACGAAGGCCTGGGTTTCACCGCGGCTGTGAATGACACCGGTGAACCGCAGATCGGCCGGCAGCTGCGGCACCACCACGGCGGCCGGCGGAGTCGCCGCGACCGGTTGCTGCGTGGGGGCAAAGGGATCAGCACGACCGATGGGCATCGCCGCGACCACTTGCTGGGGAGTGGTCATCGGTGTCAGCGGCGGGGGCGACGGCGGTTGCGGCGCTGGCACCGTTGCGCGCGGGGCGGCGGGAGGTGGTGCCGGGGTCGCGACATCGGCACGGTCGGCACAGGCGGCGAGGCAAAGCAACGCCAGCACCGCAGCAGCATCAGGCCAGAGGCGCGCCATGCTCCCGTTCCACAAGATCGCGGAAGCGCTCCAGGTTGGCCTGGAGCTCCTTGGTGACGATGCCCCCAAGGATGGAGGGCTCCATCAGCGGCGCCAGCACAGCCGGCAGCTCATAGCTCACGCTCAGCTTCACGGCGGTGCAGGAGGTTCCCTGGGGATAAAAGCGCACCGCTCCCTTGGTGGGAAGCCCCCCCACAGACTGCCAGTGAAGCTGCTGGGCGTCGACCCGCTGGGTGATCCGGGCTTTCCAGTGGAAACGGAATCCCTGGGCCGCCAAGGTCCAATCGGTGAGATCAGGATCGCCTGCAACGGTGGTCACCGACTCGATCCAGCGCATCCAGCGCGGCATCGCCTCCAGATCGCTCCACACCGCCCACACCCGCTCAACCGGTGCCTGGATCTCGGTGGTGACGCTGTGCTCAAGCCAACGGCCCATGGGGATTGCGGCAACGGGGGAAGGGATCCGAAGTCTGGGCGAGACCTGAAGCCAAAGGAGAGAAGTGGCTTCAGGTCCGTGCACAGTGGTGGCCTGAAGGCCACGTTGGGACTGGGTGAACTCAGGCCACGGCAGCATTGGTGGCCAGCTGCGCCCGACAGCCGAGGATCGCCGCCGCCGCCAGGCGGCCGCTCATCGTGGCCCCCTCCATTGAATCGATGTAATCCTGTTTGGTGTAGCTGCCGGCCAGGAAGAAGTTGGCCACGGGTGTGCGCTGATCAGGGCGGTAGGGCTCCATGCCGGGGGCCTCGCGATAGAGCGACTGCGCCAGCTTGACGACATTGCTCCACACCAGCTGCAGATTGCGTGCCGAGGGGAACAGGCGGCGCACCTGGGCGTCGGTGGCCGCCACGATCTCGTCAGTCTTTTTGGGAATCCAGGGATCACCGGGGGTGAGCACGCATTGCAGCAGCGATCCCAGACCTTCCCTGCGATAGTCCACCGGGCTGGCCAGCGCCAGGTCGGCGAAACAGCTGAAGTCGGCGTCGGCGGTGTAGAGAAGGTTGTCGAGACCGGCGGGGCGGCTGAGATCGCGGCGGGCTGCCTCATTCAGGGGTGAATCCCCCAGCTCCGTCACCCAGCCGTCGTAGCGAAGCTGCACCGTGGCCACCGGCACCGCTTCGAGCTTGTAGAGGTTGTCGAACAGAGGCCAGCGCCGCCAGGCCTCGGGCACCATCCGTTGGATGCCGGGCACATCGCAGGCCGCCAGGTAGGCATCGGCCTGCACCTCCATGTCACCGTCGGGAGTTCCCAGCCTCAGAGCGCTCACCTGCGTGGCAGGCCGGCCATCGGCCGCCGCAGCCCCCTCCTCGAACAGCACCTCGGTGACGCGGTGGCGGAGGTGCAGACGAGCGCCGCGCTGCTCGATGTACTCAAGAATCGGGCCGGTGAGCCAACGATGGGGCGAGCCCTTGAGCAGGTTGAGCTTGGAGGCCTCGGTTTTAGCCGCAAACATCATGAAGATGGTGAGCATGCAGAGGGCCGAGATGGCTTCGCAATCGATGAAGCCGAGGGCGTAGGCGATCGGATTCCACATCCGCCTGATGCTCTGCTCGCTGCCGCCATGGCCCACGAACCACTCCTGGAAGCTGATGCGATCGAGGGCCCGGATCGTCTTCATCGCGCCCTCGTAATCCACCAGACCGCGCACGATCGGGCTGGTGCCCAGAGCCAGGGCATTGCGCAGCTTGTCGATCCAGTCGAGCTGGGGGGTGGTGAAGAAGGCCTTGAGGCCGTTGAACGGCGCGCCCAGGGCAAAGCGGAAATCCAGCTCCCGCAGGTCACCGCCACTGTTCACGAACAGGTGGGTGTGGTCCTTGGGCAGCAGGTTGTCGATGGCCCCCACCTTGCGCAGCAGGGCGAAGAGGTTGGCGTAGTTGAAGAAGAAGACGTGCAGACCCATCTCGATATGGTTGCCGCCCTCATCGACCCAGCTGCCCACCTTGCCGCCCATGAACGGCCGTGCTTCATAGAGATCGACCTGATGGCCGGCGTCGACCAGATCAACGGCGGCGGCCAGACCGGCCAGTCCCGCACCCACGATGGCGACGCGCACCCTGCTGCTTCCGCGAAGTGGGACGACTCTATGGAGAGGCCCCGCCGCCCCGGGGTGCGGATGGCCTCCATACGATGGGGAGAGCAGGCAGGCCGCCACCCCGATGACCAGCGAGATTGCAACAGCGCAGACGGCTGTCGCCCAGGCAGACGCCCCATCAACCGCCGGCATCAGCAGCGAGGCTGCGTCGCAGGCCCAGCCCACCCACACCGGCCGCGACGGCCGGGGCATCCTGATCACCGACAGCGCCATGCGACAGCTGGCCACGCTGCTGCCGCAGCAGGGCGAGGGCAAGGTGCTGCGGGTGGGGGTGCGCTCCGGCGGCTGCAGCGGCATGAGCTACACGATGGATTTCATCGATGCCGCCGAGATCCGCGACGATGACGAGCGCTACGTGTATGAGCCCGCAGGCGCCACCAGTTTCACAGTGGTGAGCGACCCCAAGAGCCTGCTTTACATCTACGGCATGCAGCTGGACTTCTCCAGTGCCCTGATCGGTGGGGGATTCAACTTCACCAATCCCAACGCCACCCAGACCTGCGGCTGCGGCAGCTCCTTCGCGGTCTGATCCCCACACCAGATCGCCAGCGGATCGATGCCGCCAGCCGGTGGCGACCTACCCACCGGGTGGCAATCTGAGGGGCAGTACCCGGCCCACGCCGCCCCCATGACCAGCGCCGACGAGACCTCCCTGTTCGAGCAGGCGCTGGCCAGCTACCAGCAGGGGGCGCCACTTGAGGAGGTGATCGAGAGTTTCCTGCAGATCACCCGCCAGGAACCGCGCCTCTCGGCCGGCTGGACCTGCCTGGCCTGGCTGCAGCTGCTCGACAATCAACCTCAGGCAGCCCTGCGCTCCGCCCGCAATGCCGTCAAGCTGAACCCACAGGATCCGCAGGCCCGCATCAACCTCAGCCTGGCGATGCTCGAAACCAACGCCAAGGGCGTGCGTGAGCACGTCGAGCTGGTGCATAGGCTGCGGGTGATGGCGCCGGAACTGGCGAGCGAACTGGACGATGCCATCGCCGACGGCCTGGCCCGGCGACCGGACTGGCAGGCCCTGCAGAAGGTGAAGGCTTGGCTGAACGCGTGACGCCAGCGCGCATTCTGCTGCTGAGCAACGGTCACGGCGAGGATCTCAGCGGCGCCCTGATCGGCGAAGCCTTGCAACGGCTGGGCCACCAGGTTGAGGCGCTGCCGCTGGTGGGTCACGGCCGCGCCTATCGCCAGGCGGGGATCCCCGTGCTGGGACGCACCCGCGAATACAGCACCGGCGGCCTGGGCTACACAAGCCTGCTCGGGCGCCTCACCGAGGTTGTGCAGGGGCAGATCCTTTATCTGCTCAGACGCCTGGGGCTGCTGCTGCGCGTCGCCCGCCGCTATGAGCTGATTCTGGCGGTGGGCGATGTGATCCCGGTGCTGGCCGCCTGGCTGAGCGGCGGACCGTTTGCCACCTACCTGGTGGCCTACTCCAGCCACTATGAAGGCCGACTGCGGCTGCCCTGGCCCTGCGCCCGCTGCCTGCGCAGCCGCCGCAGCCGCCGCGTGTACAGCCGCGATCAGCTGAGCGCCACCGATCTGAGCGAGCAGCTGCGCCGGCCGGTGCTGTTCGCCGGCAATCCGTTTTTCGATGGCAGCCTCGGGGCCTGCCCGCCGCTGGCTGGGGCACCGCTGCAACGGCTGGGGCTGCTGCCGGGCAGCCGTCTGCCGGAGGCCCTGCAGAACCTGGCCCTGATGCTGCGGGTGCTGGAACGGCTGCCGCAGCCGTTGCGCCAGCCGGCACGGCTGGGGCTGCACGCCGCCTTGGTGGGCAAACTCACGCCCCAGGAGGTGGCCCCACTGGCCAGCGGGCTGGGCTGGCTGCTCCATTTCGATGGCGAGCAGCGCTGCCGCCTGCAACGGGGCCCCCTGCAGCTGCAACTGGAATGGGGCCGTTTTGCGGCGGTTGTGCAGCAATGCGATCTGCTGCTCTCGATGACCGGCACGGCGGCGGAACAATGCGTGGGCCTTGGCAAACCGGTGCTGCAGCTGGCCGGTGGTGGGCCGCAGTTCACGGCGGGCTTTGCGGAAGCGCAGCGGCGACTGCTGGGGCCAGCGATGTTCTGCGCCGAGGGCGGCCCCGGCAGCGAAGCGCAACTGACCGGATCAGCGCAACTCGTGGAGGAGCTGCTGGAGCGGCTGCGGCGGGATCAGCCCTGGCGCGAGGCGTTGCGACAACTCGGCGAGGAACGCATCGGCAGCGGCGGCGGTGGCGCCAGGATGGCAACCGATCTGGATCAGCTGCTGCAGGAGCGCCGCGATGGCTGAGGCCACCCCCAACCCCGACGCCAGCCTCGGCCGGCGCCTGAAGGGCTGGATCGACACCCTGCTGGTGATCGATGTGTTCGTGGTGATCGCCGGGGCCGTGTGGTTCGCCGTGGCGGTGGCCTGCCACAGCCGCGGCATCGAGGCGCCGCTGGATGTCTTCCAGCGGCTGTGGGAGCCCCTGTTCACCCCGGCCATCGGCCTGCTGATGGGCGCGGCGCTGCTCAGTGGGGTGCTGGGCTGGTGCCTGCGCTGGTGGCAGCGGCGAGCGCGGCGCTGATCTCGCGATCTTCGAAACCAAAGCCCTGCTGCTGCAGCCGAGCGGGCATCACCTGCTGGCCCTCCAGCACAACGCGGGCGCCATCACCGAGCAGCAGCTGCAGCACCGGTGCCGGCACCGGCAGCAGGCTTGGCCTGCCCAGACAGCGGCCGAGGGCGACCGCCAACTCGCCCATCGTGCAGGGTTGGGGGCCAACGGCGTTGTAGGTGCCGCTGTAGGCGGCATCCGCCAGGGCGGTGGCGATCAGGCGGCAGAGATCGCGGCGGGAGATCCAGCTCATCCATTGACGGCCATCGCCGATCGGCCCACCGAAACCGAGCCGGAACACCGGCAGCATCTTGCCGAGGGCGCCGCCATCGGCTGCAAGCACAATGCCGATGCGCAGGATCACCACCCGACAGAGGGGCTCGGCGCGGTGGGCCTCCGCTTCCCAGGCCGTGCAGAGCTCGGCGAGCAGGTCGCTGCCGGCGGGGCTGCTCTCCTCGAAACGCTCTGTGGGGCTGGTGCCATAGAAGCCCACGGCAGAGCCATTGACCAAGACGCCGGGGCGGCTCGACGCCGGCAGGGCACCGATGGCGGCCACCAGGGCCTCGGTGGTGCGGATGCGGCTGTCGCGCAGCACCTGCCGATGGGCGGCCGTCCAGCGCTGCTCCGCGATCGGCTCACCTGCCAGGTTGATCACGGCCTCAGCGGCGGCCAGGGCCGCCACCAGGTCGGCGCGCTGCCAGCTGGCGGGCTGGGCGGGATCAGCCTGCAGGCGCTGCAACTGGGGATGGTCCAACCCGGGCAGGGGTCTGGCGGAGCGGCTCACGAGCGTGAGGCTGTGGCCGTGGTCCAGCAGCAGCGGAACCAACTCCCGGCCCACGAAGCCGCTACACCCCACCAGCAGAACCCGCACGCGCGCCGTTGCGATCGGAGCGGCGCCAGGCTAGGCAGACGCAACGGCCGAACCGGCGCCCAGCGGCCTTAGCCTGAGGCGAACCGCACGCTCCGGCATGGCCGACACCCCCGCAGCCCCCGCCGCCAGGGCGGCAATCAAGAAGGGCAGCCTGGTGAAGGTGAACCAGGCTCGCTATCAGGGCAGTCTGGAGGCAGCCGCCAGCGACGTTGAGGCCCCGGCCTACCTGTTTGAAGGTCCGGCCGAGGTGCTGGCCACCCGCGGCGACCATGCCCAGCTGCGTTTTCGCCGCCCGGTGCCGGACATCTGGCTGCGGCTCGACCAACTGGAGAGCGCCTGAACCATCAGCGCCCCCGCTCAGATCTCCAGGCGCCGCCGCTCCTGCTGCAGGCGGCTGCGACGCGCCTTGGCCTCGCGCAGCATTTCACGGCCGTCACGCAGGTAGCCATCCACGTAGCCCAATGTGTAACGCTCCAACTCGGTCAGAGCGTCCTGCACCTGCGAGAGGCAGTGGTAAAGACTGAGGCTGAAAGCACGGGCTGAGCCAGGGGCCGGCAGGCTGCGATAGAGGGCATCCACCTTCTGCAGACGGCCCTGGCTCTGCTCGAGATAGGTACAGAAAGCCTCCATCAGGCTGTCGTCGTAGGGATCAGCGGCGAGCTCACGCAGCTGCGCCGGGAAGGGGTTGATCACCTGGCCGAGCAGACGATCGATCGGGGCATAAACCTGCTGCAGCCAGGCCAGCAGCTCGGCATCACCGCGGGCGGCCTGATCCGTAGCCGCGCGCGCAGCGCGGCGGGTGGCGCCGGCACGGGCGGCTGCCGGTGCGGCGACGGAGCCATGCTGACGATCATGGGCAGCGCGACGCTCGCCATCGCTGAGCACCTCCCAGGCGGCGTTGAGGGCCAGGATCGTGTGCGCATCGCCACCGGCATCGGGATGGTGCTGCTTCACCAGAGCGCGGTAGGCCGCTTTGATCTCCGCTGCGGAGGCGCTGCTGGCCACACCGAGCACCTGATAGGGATCCAGGCTCGGCTGGGGCATCGCGGCGGCACTCCGGCTATCGCAACCCATCATCAGCGAGCGGCGAGCCGTGCTGGCAACTGGCCGGAGAGCCGAGGCCGTCTGGGAGCAGACAGCAAAAAGCCCTCCGCCATGGCGGAGGGCTGATGCCGGCGCAGGGCCCCGGGGTGTGAGGAGACCGCGATCAGGCGGCAGAGCGCGGCTGGCGCAGGCCCGGCGCCGGGAGAGATCTGGCTGTAATCAGAACTTGAAGGTGGTCTGAACCAGAGCGCCGAAGGTGCCGAAGCTGGCGTTGCCCTTCTCGGGGGCGGTGAGCACGGTGCCCTTGTTGGCAGAGCCAAGACCACTAGCGGTGGTCAATTCACCGCGAGGGGCGGAGAGATAGAACAGCGCCGGAGTGACGGCAATGTTGTCACTCACCTGGAACTTATAGAACAGCTCCATGGCGTAGTTACCATCAAACACCTGGTTGGAGGCGTTCGCCAGGCTGGTGTTGATCTTGGTCACGAAGGTGGGCTGGCCGAAGGCGAAGCCGAGGGCATTACCTTTGGCGAAGGCGTCTTTCCAGTTCAGGCCCACATACCAGGACTGGCTGGCGGCACTGTTGAGCAGCAGTGAAGCCGCTTCGGTGGTTTTGGCACCGGTGTAGTTGATGGCGTTATAGCCCCAGCCGGCGCTGATCGAGGGCGCCCAGCCCAGTTGGAGCGGCTGCCAGTAACCGGCGATTGACCAGGAATTGACCGATCCGCCGCCAACCGCTTTGTTGTAGATGCTGGGCAGCAGAGAAGTGGAGAAGCTGGTGCCGGCGATGTTCACACCAGCGCTGTTATAGGTGTAAGCACCGGTGAGGTTCCAGTTGCGGCCGGTATAGGCCAGCTGGGCTGTACCGCTCTGCTGCGAAGCGAAGTTGCCGATACCGCCACAGGGGGTATTGGCGGTGTAAGAGCTACCGGTGCAGCCCACCCCTGTGGGATTGCCGGCATCACCATTGCCAGCGACGTACACGCCACCGAAGGACCAGCCGGACTTGTCCTTCTTATCAGCCTTGACCTGCTTCCACCAGGCACCGGCACCGGCACCAAGCACCTGGCTGTAGGCACCAGGAGCACCAGCGAACTGGAAGATCTTGAGGATCTTATCGGCGGTGTATACGGAGGGGTAAACAGCCAGAGCATCATCCTGGCGCAGGCGCGGACCGGCCACCACCGTGAACTGCTTGCCAACAGGGAACTTGTAGTACAAGCGGTTGATCGCCACCGTGTCACCGCAATCAACGCCGGTGCCGCAATCCTCTTCAAAGGCGGCATCCAGGTTGGTCAGCGGCGAGATTGAGTTCTTGCTGCTGAAACCGGAATCCGCAAAGTTACCAGCGCGCAGCTGAGTACGCAGCAGGTCCTTGCCGGTGAAGCTGGTATCGAAGTTCAGGCGAACGTCGTAGTTGAAGCTGAGAGCATCACGCAGCTGGGCGGCGCCACCCGGAATGAAGTTGTTATTGGGGCCCTTCTGATTACCGTTGTAGCTGAGGCCGCCCAGCACCCAGCGGGTATCGCCACGCAGCTTGGTGGTGGTGGAGAACTGGGTGGCTTCCAGCTCGCCCACCTTGGCTTCCAGGCCATCCACACGGCCCTTGAGCACGGCGAGTTCCTTCTCGAACTCGTTCATCAGGCGCTTCAGCTCATCGGTCACCTCGGTGATCCGATCCAGGCAGGCATTCAGCAGGGCCGCCGCTTCATAGCGGGTCATAGCCTGGCCGCCCTTGTAGGTGCCGTTCGGGTAACCGGCCACGCAGCCGTAGCGCTCGATCAAGTTGCTCAGCGCCTGGTAGGCCCAATCGGTGGGCTTGACGTCGGAGAACTGGGTGATCGAGGTCACCTGCTC
>JBEBCC010000125.1:0-43530 GCA_041158125.1 Cyanobacteriota bacterium | reverse complement strand
CAAGTGGCAACAACCACACGGCAATCCGCATCCCAGGCCCCCATCGTCTAGAGGCCTAGGACACCTCCCTTTCACGGAGGCGACAGGGGTTCGAATCCCCTTGGGGGTATTTCTGAGATATCCAATCGGTATCAGCCGATTGTTTTTTCATCGTTGCACGCTTTCTTCATTCGATCGTCCATCACCAACGTCTGGGACGTTGCCGACGATGAATCAGACTCCTCGTTTTCTGCTGGTCTCGGGTGGTGAGATCTGTGGGTTGGGCAGGCCTCGCAGCCCACGCAGCGCTAGAGGTCCGCGCGTCGCTGAGCCTCGCGCTGCACAGCCCGCAGATTGGCCGCTAAGTCCTCGCGCAGACGCTGCTCGATCAGGCCGATCGGCATCCCCACACAACCCTGCACGGTGAGTTCATAAAGAAGTGTGGTGCCGGCCGGATCCGTGCCGATCTGCCAGACCCCTTCAAAGCGACGGAAGTCGCCCTTGGTCATCACAAAGCTCAAGCGCCGCTGCTCAAGATGCTCGGTGAGCTCCAACTGCACGCGAGCCCGGAAGCGCAGGCCCATGAACGTCTGCGCACCCTCTTGCTCAAGACCGACCACATTGGCCCGGCGCCAGAGCAGGCGGGAGGTCTGGAGGTTGGGAATGAAACAGCTCAGCCGGTCGTAATCCGTGAGCACAGCCCAGAGCCATTGGGGATCAAGGGCCAGGCGCAGCTGCACCGCCAGGCGGCGGCAGCCTCCTGGCAGGCGCTCCATCTCCTGCTGGATCGTGTCGAGGGCACAGGCCGAGACAACAGGACGGGCGGTGTTGTCAGCAACACCAGCGATGGGGGCCGAAAGCTGCGTCAAGGGGCTGCTGGCGCGGGCGAACGGATGCGGCAGCCAAACCTAGCCCCGATCCAGCACAAGCGGCGCGGCACCGCCACCCGTCTGCAGCAACCCTGCCGCACGGGGGCGGCGGACCGGAAGCCGGGGGTTGTCCCTATGATCGCGCCGATTCTCAGGGAGCCAGGGGCCCATGCGTGTTTCGACCGCTACGTCAGGCCGCAGCGATTCGCGCGTGTTCACCGTGGTTGTGCAGGGCTATGGCACCGCCCTGGCCCGCAATGCCGAACGCACGATCAATGTTCCGTTCTGCCGTCTGCAGGCGCTGATGCAGTCGATCAGCCAACTCGGTGGCAAGGTCATCTCGGTGAGCCCCGCCGGTGAGCCGGCGCCTGTGGCCCCTGCCGCTGCTGCTCCGGCCGCACCGACGCCGGCCGCCGCCAAGCCTGCCCTATCCAAAGCCGCCGTGTCCCACGCCGACGTTCCCGTCAACCTTTACAAACCGAAGGATCCGTTCATCGGCACCGTGACCGAGAACTACAGCCTGCTGGCTGAAGGGGCCATCGGCCGTGTGAATCACATCACCTTCGACCTCAGCGGTGGCGACCCACACCTGCGCTACGTCGAGGGTCAGTCGATCGGCATCATTCCTGACGGTACTGACGCCAACGGCAAGCCCCACAAGCTGCGCCTTTACTCAATCGCCAGCACCCGCCATGGCGACAACATGGCCGGCGACACCGTTTCACTGTGCGTGCGCCAGCTCCAGTACGAGAAGGACGGTGAAACCATCAACGGTGTCTGCTCCACCTTCCTCTGCGACATTGAACCTGGCGCCAAGGTGAAGATCACCGGCCCTGTGGGCAAGGAGATGCTGCTGCCCGAGGACGAGGACGCGAACATCATCATGCTGGCCACCGGCACGGGCATCGCGCCGATGCGCACCTATCTGCGCCGCATGTTCGAGCCGGCCGAACGCGAGAAGAACGGATGGCACTTCAAGGGCAAAGCCTGGCTGTTCATGGGTGCTCCAACCACGGCCAACCTCCTCTACGACGCCGACTTCGAGCACTACCAGAGCCAGTTCCCCGACAACTTCCGCTACACCAAGGCGATCAGCCGCGAGCAGCAGAACGCCAAGGGTGGCCGTATGTACATCCAGGACCGCGTCAGCGAGAACGCCGATGAGATCTTCTCCTGGATCGAGAACCCCAAGACCCACGTCTATATGTGCGGTCTGCGCGGCATGGAGCCCGGCATCGACGAGGCGATGACCGCCGCCGCCGCTGCCAAGGGCCTCACCTGGGCCGAACTGCGCCCGCAGCTCAAGAAGGCCGAGCGCTGGCACGTCGAGACCTACTGACCCCGCCGACCGGCAGTCATGTCAGGGCCCGCCAACCGGCGGGCTTTTTTGTTGCCGAGCCATGCAGCAACGCCCCAGGCTCGTTAAACCAGGGGCAAGCACGCACCGGGTCGCCCCCATGGCCGCCATCCAGACCAATCCGCTGCGCGTCGGGCTTCGCCAGGAACGGGTGATCCCCCCGCAATGTCTGGTGATCTTCGGCGCCAGTGGCGACCTCACCCATCGCAAGCTGATCCCGGCGCTGTTCGAACTGTTTCGCCAGCGGCGCCTACCCACCGAATTCGCCGTCCTGGGCTGCGCCCGTCGCCCCTGGAGCGACGACGACTTCCGCAGCCGCATGGCCGAAGCCCTGGCAGCCGAGGTGAAGCAACACCCCAGCGCCTGGCAGCAGTTCGCCGCCTGCCTGTTCTACGAGCCGGTGGATCTGCAGCAGAACGACGACGTTGTACGCCTGGGCAGCCGCCTGGAGACCATTGATCGTCTGCGGGCAACCCGCGGCAACCGCACCTTCTATCTCTCGGTGTCACCGGCCTTCTACGGCAGTGGTTGCCGCGCCCTGGCCGCCGCCGGGCTGCTGCGCGATCCGAGCCGCAGCCGGGTGGTGATCGAGAAACCGTTCGGCACCGACT
Source organism: Cyanobacteriota bacterium (assembly GCA_041158125.1). Taxonomy (GTDB): domain Bacteria; phylum Cyanobacteriota; class Cyanobacteriia; order PCC-6307; family Cyanobiaceae; genus Vulcanococcus. The sequence goes on along the minus strand of JBEBCC010000125.1, from coordinate 40,714 downwards.
ACGCCAGCGCCGAGCTGCTCAACCGGGTGGTGCAGACCTGCGGCCAGGAGCAGCAGATCTTTCGCATTGACCACTATCTGGGCAAGGAAACGGTGCAGAACATCCTGGTGCTGCGCTTTGCGAACGCGATCTTCGAACCGATCTGGAACCGCAACTACATCGCCAATGTGCAGATCACGGCGGCGGAAACCGTGGGTGTGGAAGAGCGAGCCGGGTACTACGAAACCAGCGGCGCCCTGCGGGACATGGTGCAAAACCACCTCACCCAGATGCTTGCGTTGACAGCAATGGAAGCACCCGGTCGCTTCGACCCGGAAGCGATCCGCAATGAAAAGGCCAAGGTGCTCCAGGCAGCGCGCCTGGCTAACGAGGATGAACCCTGGCAATGCTGCGTGCGCGGCCAGTACAGCTGCGGCGGCAGCCCGGTGATGCCGATGCCGGGCTATCGCCAGGAACCGGGTGTCAATCCCAACAGCACAACCGAAACCTATGTGGCGATGAAGCTGTTCATCGACAACTGGCGCTGGCAGGGGGTGCCCTTCTACCTGCGCACCGGCAAGCGGCTGCCCAAGCGTCTCTCAGAGGTGGTGCTCACCTTCCGCGAAGCGCCCGTACACCTGTTCGATGCCGCCGGCGGCAGCCCCACCGCCAACCAGCTGGTGCTGCGCATTCAGCCCGATGAAGGCGCCGGCTTCGTCTTCGAGGTGAAGGCGCCAGGCTCCGGCATGCGCAGCCGCCCGGTGGACATGCACTTCAGCTACGACGAATCCTTCGGCGAACCCTCCGATGAGGGCTACGTGCGCCTGCTGGCCGACGCCATGCTCGGTGACCCCACCCTGTTCACCCGCAGCGATGAGGTGGAAGCCGCCTGGCGGCTGTACACCCCCCTGCTGGAGCTGATCGAGGAGGCCCCCTGGCAGCTGGCGGTGCACCCCTATGAAGCCGGCACCTGGGGACCAGGCGCCGCCGACAACCTGCTGGCCGATGACGGGCTGATGTGGCGGCGCCCCTGACACTCCGCGCAGGAACAACAGCAGCTGAATCGCCGCGCCCGTCGCGCCCCCACCAAGCCCTTCGCCACCCCAGCCGCCATGGCTCCCCAGCTCACCCTGCAGGCCCCGCTGGCCCTACCACCGACCGAGGTGCCCAGCTATCTGGATCGCCTCTGGAATCAGGAACTGCAGGCCTCCAGCGGCGCCGCCACCTTCACCCTGCTGGTGTGGGAACCCTCCTGGCTGCAGCAGCACCTGATCCGCACCGGTCGCGTTGATGGCCCCCTGAGCGGCCTGCTCAACAGCGACCTGCTCGATGCCGCCCGCCAGGTGGTCGCGGATGTGGGTCTGCCCAGCAGCACTGCACCGCTGGCGCCGGAGGTGGCCTGGCGCCTGGGCTCCCTGCCCGGCGAGCACAGGGCCGAGGATCTGCGGGGCCAGTTCGTGGATCGAGCCATCAGTGCCCACCGGCCTCGGCGCCTGATCACCCTGGCCCCCACCCTGGCGGCGGATCGCCCCCTGGAGACCCTGGTGGCCGCCTATTGCCCCCTAGCGGAGGAACGCAGCGGCAGCGAGGACGCCTGCGGCGATGTGGTGGTGCTGCGCGGCGGCATGGGCGCCATGCGACAGGGGCTGGGGATGCTGCAGCCGCTGATCCCGGCCGAGCTGCCCTGCTGGGTGTGGTGGAACGGCTCGATGGATGAATCGCCGGAGCTGCTGGACGCCCTGGCGGTACCGCCGCGTCGCCTGGTGGTGGACAGCTCCATCGGCGAACCGCGCCGCTGCCTTGACGTGCTGGTGCAGCGCATCGCGATGGGGCAGGCCGTCAACGACCTCAACTGGCTGCGGCTGCGCAGCTGGCGCGAATCCCTGGCGATGGTGTTCGACCCACCGCGTCGTCAAAGCGCCCTTGATCAGGTGGTGCAACTGGACATCGACGTGGAGGGTGAGCACCCGGTGAAGGGGCTATTGCTGGCGGCCTGGATCGCCGATCGGCTCGGCTGGCACCTGCAGTCCAGCTACTGGATCCCCGGTGACGCCCCCGAAGGCCGCGGCATCGGTGCCGAATTCCAGCGCAACGATGGCCAGAGCGTGCAGTTCCGGCTGATGCCGGTGCCGATCGGCATCACCAAGACCCATCCGGGCGCCCTGGTGGGACTGCGTCTGATCTGCGCCCCCATCGGCCAGACCCCCCTGTGCGTGATCCTCTGCTCCGAATCAGGCGGATGCATGCGTCTGGAGGCAGGTGGCGTGGCCTCGATGGAACTGGCCGAGGAGGTCGTGCCGCTGCCCAATGAAAGTGAGGAGATGGAGATGGCCCGCCTGCTGGGCGGCGGCCACGACAGCACCAATCCCCTGCTGGCAGCCGCTGCCCCGCTGGCTGCCAAGCTGCTCCCCTGCTGAGCTGCGCCGGCGGCGCCACTGCCCTCCATGCCCTGCCTGATCGCCGCCCCGGCCAGCGGCAGCGGCAAGACCCTGGTCAGCCTGACGCTGACGGCGCTGGCACGGCGCCGTCAGCGCACGATCCAGACCTTCAAAGTGGGGCCGGACTACCTCGACCCGCAGCTGCTGAGCGCCACCAGCACGCGCCCCTGCCGCAATCTCGATCCGCTGCTGTGCGGGGAAGACTGGGTGCGACAGAGCTTCCAGCGCCACGGCGGCAGCGCCGATCTGGCCTTGGTGGAAGGGGTCATGGGCCTGTTCGACGGCCGCGGCCCCAGCGCCGAGGGCAGCAGTGCAGCCGTGGCCGCGCTGCTGCAACTGCCGGTGGTGCTGGTGGTGGACGCCAGCCGCCAGGCCGGTTCGATCGCGGCACTGGTGCGCGGCTTCCGCGATCACCGACCTGATCTGACGATCGCTGGCGTGGTGCTGAACGGCATCGGCAGTTCGCGCCACGATGCGCTGCTGCGCGCGGCGCTGGCTTCCATCGCCATGCCGGTGCTCGGGGCCCTGCCCCGCCACGACAGCCTGGCGCTGCCGTCACGGCATCTGGGGCTGCTGCCCGCCCATGAGCTGAGCGATCTGGAGCGACGGGTGGACGCCTGGGCCGACCTGGCAGAGCGCCATCTCGATCTGAAGCAACTCTGGCCACTGCTGCAGGCACCCGTCGACCCGGCGGCGGCCACAACTGCAGCGCCAGGGCCAGCGCCAGGCGCAGCGGCCGACACCGCGCCGCCTGTGGCCATCGCCAGCGACGCTGCTTTTCACTTCCGCTACCCCGAGGCCAGGGAACTGCTAGAGGCCGAAGGGCTGACAGTGCTGGAGTGGTCTCCGCTGGCGGATCAGGCCCTGCCGGCCGGCTGCCGGGCGGTGATCCTGCCAGGCGGCTACCCGGAGCTGCACGCCGCCCAGCTGGCCGCCAGCGGCCGCAGCCTGGCGGCGCTACGAGCCGCCGCAGCCGGCGGCGTTCCCATCTACGCCGAATGCGGTGGGCTGCTGCTGCTGGGCCACTGCCTGACGGACATGGCTGGGGTCGAGCACCGCATGGCAGGTCTGCTGCCCTTCCAGGCCCGCAGCGGCCAGCTCAGTCTGGGTTACCGCGAGGCGATCGCCTGCGGCGACGGACTGGTGCTGCGGCGAGGGGAGCAGCTCAACGGTCATGAGTTTCACCGCTGGCAGCTGCAGAGCACAGCCGCCGCGGATGCCGGTCCCGCCCAGCCGCTCTGGCGACTGCAGGGCTGGGGATCGCCGGCACGGCAGGAGGGCTGGGGTCACCCGCATCTGCACGCCAGCTGGCTGCACCTGCACTGGGGTGGCTGCCCGCAGATCCCACGCCGGCTCGCCGCCGCGGCCCGCACCACGGCATCGACAACGCGATAACGGCGAAGCCAGCAACGTGGCCGAAACCGCGCGGCCATGGCAGCGTGAGGGTGGCCCCTGGGGAGTTCCGCTTGGACAGACCTCTGCCCCGCCAGATGAACTCCCAGACCGAGGGATGGCTGTTTGCCGACATGAGCCCGGTCACCCGCGCCAACCGGGCAACACGCCTGCGGGAATGGCGCCGGGTGGAGCGGGGTGAACCCCGCAGCACGCCCCACATCGAACGCTGGCAGCTGCTGGTGCGCGGCCGGGTGCAGGGGGTGGGCTACCGCATGGCCTGCTGCCAGAAAGCAAAGAATCTGGATCTGTGCGGCTGGGTGCGGAACCTGAGCGATGGCTCGGTGGAGGTGCAGGCGGAGGGTCCGGTGCATCAGCTCACCGAGCTGCAGTTGTGGTGTGAGCGTGGCCCAGCTGCGGCGGAGGTGCTGGGCGTGGCGACCGCCCACCTGCCCCCCATCCGTGAAGACTGGTTCGAAATCCGCGGCTGAGTGCACCGGCTGCGATCCTGAACGCCGGCATCACCCTGCGTCCATGGACAACGGCACACTCTGGGCCGAGCTTCTGGCCTACGGCAGTGGCATCAGCATCAGCCCGATCCACATCGGCCTGCTGCTGCTGCTGCTGCTCGGACCATCGCCGCTGCGCCGTGGCGGGCTGTTCGTGCTGAGCTGGATGCTCACCGTGACCTTGATCGTGGTGCTGCTGCTGACGGTGGGCCACCAGCTGCTGCTGAGCATGGAGAAAGGCAGCAGTCACCGCACAGCCCTGGATCTGCTGGCGGCAGGTGGCCTGCTGGCCCTGGGATTGCGGGAGCTGATCGAACGGCGGGAAGAAGGCCAGGAGGCACCGGGCTGGACCCGCCAGCTCGATCGTCTCGTCGCCATGCCGCTGCCGCTGCTGCTCGCTGCCAGCTGTGCCCTCGAGGTGATCAGCCCCGACGACCTGTTCCTGTTCGCCAAGGCAGCCTCAGCGCTGCTGGCCAGCGGGCTCAGCCGAGGCCAGGAAATTCTCTGCACGCTGGGCTTCAGCCTGGCGGCGAGCCTGGCGCTGCTGCTGCCTTTCCTGGCGGTGCTGCTGAGGCAGCAACAGGTTCTGCCGCTGCTGAGCCGGGGCAAACAGCTGCTGTTCAACCGAGGGGATCTGCTGGTGGGCGGCCTGAGCCTGGTGCTGGCCGGCTACCTGGCCTGGCAGGGCCTGGAGGGGCTGTACATGGCTTGATGGCCCTGCCGCCGCTCAGCCCATCAGCCGCCCGGCAGCAACCACTCGCTCCACAGGGCCTGATCAGCGGGTGAAGGCCGATCCGCCATCAGCCACACCGCCTCGCTGGCGCGGCTCACCGCGACGTAAACCAACTGACGACGCAGCAAATCATCCTCCGGCCAAAACACATCGCCGGCCACATAAACCTCACCGAAGGTGCTGCCCTGACTGCGATGGACCGTAAGCACCGCAGCAGGGCCCAGGGAGGCAAAGGCATCCCTCACGAGGAAATACTGCCGCCAGAGGCTGCGACCGGCCTGCTTGCCAGCCCCCCGGGCCTGCAGTCGCAGGCGCTGCAGCACGGCATCGAGCTCCTGCCGGGCAGCACTACCCACCGGCGGCAGCAGGCGCAGGCTCAGCCGTGTGTCACCGGTCTCAACCTCGGCGGTCAGCGTCTCGATCACCGGCGCTATCCAACCAGCCTCGGCCGTGATGCCGAACTCGGCCAGATCACAACGCTCCGGCGTGACATCGCGCACCACCAGCTCGCGGTTGGAGCCCAGCACCAGATCGGGCTCCTCGGCGGCCTCCTCACCGGCGCGGCAGGCCGGCGCCATCACCGCGGAGCGACTGATCAGCACCTCGCCGGGCAGCACCGGCAGCTGATCGGCCATGGCGCCGTGAATGGCGCGACGGGCCAGCGGCACCAGCTGTTCAAGGGCGCGGTTGGTATAGCAGAGGATGCGGGCATGGTCGGGGTTATCGCGCTCAGCGGCGCGCCGCAGACCGGCCTGCGCGGCCGCCAGCCAGTCGCGGCGAGGCAGGGCTGCCACCTGGCCATGGGCGTCGCGGATCGGAGCCAACGGCGGCGGCCGGCGACAGGGCAATACACCGTTGCGCAGACCAGTGGCCAGCCTCAGCACAGGGCCTTGGTGGCGAACCACCTCGACAAGAGCAGCGCCGGCGCAGCGCGCCATGCCGAACACCGGGCTCTCTGATTCGCCCACAGGCGGCAGCTGAGCCGGATCGCCCACAAACACCAGACGCGTGCGGAAGGGATGGGCACAGCGCAGGGTGATCTCCAGCAGGGTGCTGTCGACCATGGAGGCCTCATCCACAAGCACCAGACCCAGGTTTTCCAGAGCAACGGCGGTCTGCTCGGTCTCCTCGCAGCGCTCGAGATCGCCCTGGCGGCGCAATTTCAGGCGCAGCACACGGTGGATGGTGCTGGGGTACCAGGTGGGCTGCAGCCCGGCGATGGCCAGCTGCTGACGCAGCACGCCGACCGCTTTATGGGTGGGGGCAACCACCGTCCAGCAGAGGCCGCTGGCCTCCACCTGCCGCAGCAACTGGCGGCAGAGAAACGTCTTGCCCGTGCCGGCGCAGCCGCTGAGCACAAAGGGTGTGCCATCCCAGGGGGCCTCCAGCCAGCGGGCGAAGGCCTCAGCGGCTGCGGCCTGGCCGGGGGTGAGCCCAGAAGCAAATCGCTCGGCGGGGCTCTGCTCCGGCCGGGGGTCAGCCAATCGGCAGCAGCCCCCAGTGCTGAGCCAGCAGCAGTGGCGAGCCCACCCAGACCAGACCGGGCAGAGCCACCAGCGGCCCCATCAGGCTGCCCACGAGCACCTCAAGGCGGGTGTGGCCCAGATTTTCCTTGAGAGGCCGTAGTTCCGGCGGTGCCTCCGGGTGAAGCTGCCAGAGCCCATCAGGGAGCCCATTGACGCGCTGGGCCGTGAGGCCGGCGGCCCTGCGCACGCCGGCGGCGTCGTAGAGCACCACAAAGCAGAGGGCTGCCGCCAGCGCGAACAGGGGTGAGGCGAAACCCTGCTGCCACCCGATGCAGGCGGCTGTACCGGTGAGCAGAGCTGAATGGCTCGATGGCATGCCGCCGGTTTCCACCAGCACCTTCGGGTTCCAGCGGCGGTGCACCACCAGTTCGATCACCAGCTTGGAGAGCTGGGCGCTGCCGCAGGCCGCCAGGCCCCACCAGAGGGCAGCGTTGTCGAAGATGCCCAGCAAGGGCGCCGCCTCGGCGGCTGAGGCGATCCAGGGGCCGCTCATCGATCGCGGCTCGTGATGTAGTCGGCCAGTGCCAACAGCGGCGCGGCCTTGGCGGCAGCCCCATCGCCCGCTGCGAAGGGGGCCAGAGCGGCCTTCGCCTCAGCCACGAGGGCATCGGCGCGGCGGCGCGATTCCTCCAGCCCCAGCAATTTCGGATAGGTGGTCTTGTCGGCGGTCAGATCCTTGCCGGCGGTCTTGCCGAGCACCTCGCTGCTGGCGGTCACATCGAGGATGTCGTCGATGATCTGGAAGGCCAGGCCGATGCCGCGGGCATAGGTGCGCAGAGCCTCCAGCAGGGCATCGCTCGCTCCCGCGATCAGGGCGCCGCTGAGCACACAGGCGCGCAACAGGGCGCCGGTCTTGTGCAGGTGGATGTACTCGAGGGTCTCGAGGTCCACATCCTTGCCCTCGCACTCCAGATCGACCACCTGACCGCCCACCAGACCAGGGGCACCGGAAGCCAGGGAGAGTTCACCCACCACCTTCAGAAGCTGCTCAGGCGGCACGCCGGGGCTACGCAGGGCCACCATTTCAAAGGCACGGGTCAGCAGGGCATCACCCGCCAGGATCGCGTTGGCCTCGCCGTAAACCTTGTGATTGGTGGGACGACCACGGCGCAGGTCATCGTTGTCCATGGCCGGCAGGTCGTCATGGATCAGCGACATGGTGTGGATCATCTCCAGCGCCACCGCCGTGGGCATCGCCTGCTCGGCCTGACCACCCGCCAGCTCGCAGGCCGCGAGACAGAGGATCGGCCGCAACCGCTTGCCACCGGCCAGCAGCGAATAGCGCATCGCGTCGCGCAGGCTCTCAGGACGCTCCGGGCCGAGGGAACCATCGAGGGCGGCCTCCACCTGCAACCGTGCCGCCTCCAGGTAGGCCGCAAAATCGAAGCTCGCCGGCGTCCCGGTGCCGGTGCTGGTTGTGCTGGTCACCGCCGCGGTCATGGGGACTGGGCCAGAGGCCATCGCTGGGCGGGATTCTCTCAGGCCGCGCCGATCACGGCAGCAGATCCGCCAGCGGCTGGTCAAGGCTGCAACGCTGACACCAGCTGGCCACTGTGTTGACCAACAGCAGCGTCACCGTCATCGGCCCAACGCCACCGGGCACGGGCGTGATCGCACTGGCGACCGGATCCACCTCCTCAAAGCGGACATCACCGCACAGGCGCGCCTTGGCGGGGGCAGCCGCTGCCGGATCGGGATCCAGGCGGTGAATGCCCACATCAACCACCACCGCACCGGGCTTCACGTGCTCCGCTCCGATCATGCGGGCGCGGCCGGCGGCCACCACCAGCACATCCGCCTGGCGGGTGAGTTCCGCCAGATCACGGGTGCGTGAGTGAGCGATGCTCACCGTGGCATCAGCAGCCTGCAACATCAGCGCCATCGGCTGACCCACCAGGATGCTGCGCCCCACCACCACGGCCCGCTTGCCGGCGAGTTCAACACCACCGGCAGCCAGCAGGGCCATCACCCCAGCGGGAGTGCAGCTGCGGGGACCGGGCTCGCCTTTGAGCAGACGCCCCAGGTTGAGCGTATGCAGACCATCGGCATCCTTCTGCGGATCGATCGCCGCCAACAGCGGCCGCTCATCCAGACCGGCCGGCAGCGGCAGCTGCAGCAGGATGCCATCCACCGCCGGATCCGCGTTCAGACGCTGAATCGTGGCCAGCACGTCGGCGGCCGGCGTCTCCGCCGGCAGATAGGCGCCGAGGTTGGTGATGCCGATGCGACTGCAGGCCTTCTCTTTATTGGCCACATACACACCGCTGGCGGGGTCGTCGCCGACACGCAACACCGCCAGTCCCGGCGGACGACCGGCCTGGCCGAGCCGCTCCGCCACCACGGACTGCAGGCGTTGCTCGATCGATGCCGCCAGCAGGCGGCCATCCAGACGCATGGCCATGGCGCAGGAAAGGGGGTCGACTGCCCTCAGCATGCAATGGCAGGGCTAGCGTGAGAGCCACCTTCAACGGCTTCGTTGACCCCCGCGGGCCCCGGCCACCGACCGCTACATCAACCCCTGCGCATCCTGAAGCAGCTGTGGCGACAGCTGCTGCGCCTGGAGCGGCCGCGGCAAACGCTGATCCCGTGGCGTCACCGCGACAGCCTGGCGGTGCTGGTGGCCTGCCTGCTGGTGGCGCTGGTCTCAAGCTGGCCCTGGCTGGTGGAGCCGAGTCTGCGGCCGGGCGTGAGCGCCCCCTTCACGGTGCGCGCTCCCAAAACGGCCACGGTGGTGGATTCCGATGCCCTGGACCAGCGCCGCTCACAACTGGGACCGCGCAGCCACGTGCAGGTGGTCGACCCCCGGATCAACCACGATCTGGAACAGCGATTGGAGCGGCAGCTGCTGGCCATCACCCGGCTCAGCGGCAGCCCGCAGGACCGCGTGGCACCCCTGGAGCTGAAACCTTCCGAGCGGCAGTGGCTTGAAAGGGTGCCGGCAGCGGAACTGGCCGACTGGCAACGGCAGATGAAACAAGCCCAGCGCCGGATGCTGCAGCAGGGAATCGTGGGCAGCGTGGCCCGCCAGCAGCTGGAGCAGGCCGCGGCCCTGCACCTGGAGCAGCTGAGCGGTCCGGCCCTCAACCTCGGCAGTCGCGTGCTGGCCACCAACCTGCAGGGGCGCAGCAACTTGCGCATCGACACGGCCCTCACCCAGCGCCTGATCGAAGACCTGCTCACCCAGCAAGGCATCCCAACCATCAGCGTGCGCCAGGGGGAGCTGATCACCCGCCAGGGAGAGGCGATCAGTCCGCAGGCCTATGCAGTCCTCGATTATTTCGGCCTGGTGAACCGCAGACCTCTGATCGGCGCCTGGCTGCTGCATGCCTCGGAATCGCTGATCAGCTGCGGCTTGATGGTGCTGCTGATCCGCCGCCACCGGGCCAGCCTCGAACCGCGCCAGGCACTGCTTGCGCTGGGTCTGCTGCTGCTGGTGCAGGCCTCCAAGCTCTGGCTCGGGGGCGCAGTCAGCCCGCTGGCGCTGCTGGTGCCGCCGACCCTGCTGCTGGCCCAGGGGCTTGGCACCAACGCGGGTCTGGCCTGGCTGGCGATGGCCAGCCTGCTCTGGCCTCTGCCGCTGGCCACGTTCAACGACCAACGCATCCTGGTGGCGGCCGCGGTGGCAGCGATGACCGCGGTGCTGGCGGGCCGCCAACGCAGCCGGGCCCAGCTGTTGCAGCTCACGCTGCTGGTGCCCATGGTGGCTCTGGCGGCGGAATGGGTGCTGCTGCAGCTGGCTGTAGCCGGAGGCGAGGGGGACGGGCTGCTGCCAATCGGCGCTGATCTGCCGGGAGAAGCACTGCTGCTGGCGGGCCTGCTGCTGGCGGTGCTGCTGCTGAGTCCTTTGCTGGAGAGCTTCTTCGACCTGCTCACCCGCAGCCGACTGCTGGAGCTGGCGGACCTGGAACGACCACTGCTGCGGCGGCTTTCCTGCGAAGCGCCAGGCACCTTCGAACACACCTTGATGATCTGCGGCCTGGCCGAGGAGGGCGCCCGCACGATCCAGGCGGACGTGGACTTGATCCGCACCGGCGCTCTGTATCACGACGTAGGCAAACTGCACGGCCCGCACTGGTTCATCGAGAACCAGGAGAGTGGCGAGAACCCCCACGATCGGCTCGACGACCCGCTGCTCAGTGCCGGGATCCTGCAGGCCCACGTGGATGAGGGTCTGCGGCTGGCCCGTCGTTACCGGCTGCCGCGCCCCCTGGCCGATTTCATCCCCGAACACCAGGGCACCTTGAAAATGGGCTACTTCCTGCATGAAGCCCGCCGCCGTGATCCCGGGATCAGCGAGAGCGCCTTCCGCTACCGCGGCCCCATCCCCCGCAGCCGTGAAACCGCCGTGCTGATGCTTGCCGATGGTTGCGAGGCCGCCCTGCGTTCGCTACCGCCGGACACCAGCGAACAGCAGGCGCAGACGATGGTGCGGCGGATCGTGGATGCCCGATGGCAGGACGGCCAGCTGGCAGCCAGCGGACTCAGCCTGGCGGAGCTGGAGCTGCTGGTGCGGGCCTTCGTCAGGGTCTGGCGGCGGATGCGCCATCGCCGCATCCCCTACCCAATCCCAGCCCGCAAGGGCTACAGCGCCTGAATGGAGGAAACAGGGTGACGCCCAGGCAGACAGAACCCACCTGGCAGCGGGCCTGGTACCCGGTGGCCTATCTCGATGACCTGGATCCAGCCCGCCCCCAGGCCTTCACGCTGCTGGGGCGGGATCTGGTGCTCTGGTACGACCGCGGCAGCGCGTGCTGGCGCGCCTTCGCCGATGTCTGCCCGCACCGGCTAGTACCGCTCTCGCAGGGACGGCTCAACGACGCCGGCGAGCTGGAGTGCCCATACCACGGCTGGAGTTTCAATGGCGACGGACAGTGCACCGCCATCCCCCAGGCCCAGGAGGATCAGGCGATCAATCCGCGCAGCCACTGCCGCCCCTACGCCACCGCCACGGGCCAGGGCCTGCTGTTCGTGTTCAGCGGCGACCCCGAGAAGGCCAGCGCCTGCCCGCTGCCGCTGCTGCCGATGCTGGAGGAGGCGAGCAGCGGTGGCTGGCGTGATGGCTGGATCGTGCAGGACATCAGCCGCGACCTGCCGATGGACGCGTTGACGCTGCTGGAGAACGTGCTGGATGTGAGTCACGTGCCCTTCACCCATCACGCCACCGTCGGCCGGCGCGACACGGCGGGACCGGTGAACCTGCAGCTGATCGACTTCGGGCCGGGGGGATTCACCGGGCTCTGGCCGGAGGGGCCGCGCCGCGGCACGCTCGGCAGTCAGCACACCACCTACGCCGCCCCGTGCCTGATGTGGCACGACCTCACGGCGCCGGGCTTTGCCCGCCTCCTCACCGTGGTGTATGCCACCCCGATCCGCCGCGGCCAATGCCGCCTGTTCGCGCGCTTTCCGTTCCAGTTCCACTCCCCCTGGCCAGCGCGGCTGCTGGCCCTGCGGCCGCGCTGGCTGCAGCACCTCGGCAACCACACGGTGCTGGAGGACGACCAGATCTTCCTGCACTGGCAGGAGCGGCAGCTGGAGCAGCGTGGCGGCAGCAGGGAAGCCATCCGCAGCTTCCACCTACCCACCGCCGCCGATCGCTACATCCGCGCCCTGCACGACTGGGTGAACCGCTACGGCGGTGAGCCCTTCCCCAACCAGCCCCTGCCACCCCGCCTGGGGGAACCGGCCTTGATGGAGCGGCTTGAGGCCCACACCCGTCACTGCCGCAGCTGCTCAGGAGCCCTGCGCCGGCTGACGCGGTTGCAGCAGCTCTGCGAGGTGCTGGTGATCGGCGGCCTGGCGGCACTGGCCTGGTGCGGCGGCAGCGGCGGTCCGGTGCTCATGACCCTGGTGCTCACGGCTGCCGCCCTGGCGCTGCGCTGGCGCTGCTGGGCCTGGATCCAACAGCTGCAACGGGGCAGCGGCCAGCCGCCACGCAACCGGCTCAGCGGGGGCCGCCGCGGGCGCGGAACACCCGCCCGCTGAGCACCGCCCGAGCCTTGCGCTCAAGGATCAGGCCGGCGCTCACCAGCGTGATCGCATTGGCGATGATCAGCGGCCCATCCGCGGTGAGCAAGCCGTAAACGCCCCAGAGGGCGATGCCAGCGGTGAACAGCACATACATGCGCAGGGAGATGGCACTGGTATCACCGCTGCGCAGTGTTTTGACCGCCTGGGGAATGAAACTGAGCGTGGTGAGGCTGGCCGCCACATAACCGAGGGCCGCGACGGCGGACGAGGTGCTGGCCACGGCGTTCAGCGATCAGAAGGGACAGGGGGAGGCAAATACCAGGGCGGCACCGCTGAGGGGATGGATGCAGCGCAGATTGCTGGCATGCAGATGCAGCCGTTCGACGGCGGGGGATCCCGCGGCTGGAACGGCTGGACCATAGAGGGGGTCGCCCAGGATCGGATGGCCGATGGCGCTGAGGTGCACGCGCAACTGGTGAGACCGGCCGGTGCGGGGCCACAGCTCCAGGCGCGTGTGGCGTTCCGGCTGCGCTGACGGTGCCGTCAGCAGACGCCAGTCGGTGCAGCAGGGCTTGCCGGCCGGATCGGGCCCGTACAAGGGCGGCTGGCGCTGGCGCCGGGCCAGCGCCAGCTCAATCCGCCCCTGAGCGTCCTGCGGCCGGCCGTGCACCACGGCGACGTAGCGCTTGTGGACCTGCCGCTGGGCGAACTGGGCGCTGAGGCCCCGATGCACCCTTGAATCCAAGGCCACCAGAATCAAACCGGAGGTGTCGCGATCCAGGCGATGCACCAGCTGGGCCTGCGGCCAGCGGCGCTGGATGCGGCTGATCAGGGAATCCGCCAGCTGGGGCCCCAGGCCGGGCTGGCAGAGCAGGCCTGCCGGCTTGTCGAGCACCAGCAGATCGGAGCCGGCATGAACGATCGCCTGATCCAGGAGGCAAGACTCAGCGAATGGCTCAGGATCCGCAGGTGGCGATGCCATCGGCACCGCCCAGCACCCTGGCGATCTGATCACGCCCATTGCCCTTGGCCAGATAAAGAGCCTGATCTGCCCGATAGAACAGATCGGCGAAACCATGGTCGGCCGCCGCCAGTCCGGTGACGCCGCCACTGATGTGGGGATGGTAATCCGACTGGCTGAACACGCCCGCCATCGCCGCCACATCGGCGCGGATCGCTTCAGCCGTCACCAGCGCCGCCTGCTCGTTGCAGTCGGGCATCAACACGGCAAACTCCTCATCGCCGATGCGGCCGAACAGATCCTGAGGCCGCAGACGCCGGGCCGCGAGACGACACACATCCACCAGCACCTGATCACCGGCCTGATGGCCCCAGCGATTGTTGATCTGGCGAAAATCGTCGATGTCGAAGTTGAACAGGCTCAGAGGCCGGCCGTCGCGGCGCGCCTGCTGCAGCTCCTGCTCACCCAGGCGGAAAAAGCTGCCGCGGTTCACCAGACCCGTGACCGGGCAGAGGCTGCTGTGGCGGCGCAACTCCAGCTCACGCATCACCAGCTCCGCCAGCCGTTGGAGCTGGGCGATCTGCGCAGCGTCGAGCTGGCGGGGCCGCCGATCAATCAGGCACAACGTCCCGAGGTTGTGCCCCTCGGCGGAGTGCAACGGCGCGCCGGCGTAGAAGCGCACGCCCGGCTCCCCCAGCACGAGCGGATTGTTGGCAAAGCGCTCATCCAGCCGGGCATCCGGCACCACCAGCACGTCGTCGTCGGCGATGGCATGGGCGCAGAAGGCCATGGTGCGCGGCGTCTGGCGAATCTCGAGACCATGGCGAGCCGGGAACCACTGCCGATCGCGATCCACCAGCGACACCAGCGCAATCGGCATCGCCAGCACGGCAGCGGCCAGCTCCACGATCCGATCGAGATGGGGATCATCAGGGCTGTCCAGCACGCCATGGCGCTGCAGATCGCGCAGGCGCTGCTCCTCGTCGGCCGGAATCGGGTAGTCGGGAAAGGGAGGCACCGCCGCGGCCGCCTGGAGTTTTCAAGCTAGGCAGCTGAACCGGCCCTGACGGGCCGCCCGCCGCGGAGGCATGGCCGCGAAGATCTGGCGGCGCGCCCCCAGGCTCGCCACACTGCAGCCACACCCTGCAACCCAGACCCTGCCGCAGCAGGAGGACATCCATGGCGCTCGAGCGGTTCAAGCAGGCCCTGGCCACATTGCTCGATGGGGCCCCGAGCGACCCTCTGGAGCGCGATGAGTACTTTGAGCTGCACACCTTGCCCACAGACGGCGGCCAGGACTTCGAGGTGGTGATCTGCGATGAGGAGAACGAGATTTTCGCGGTGATCTACACAGCACGGCTCTTCGACGAAGGCGAGGAGGGTCAGGATGCAGTGGAAACGCTGGTGCCGGCCTTCCTGCACCAGGCCTTTGGCCTGGACGCCAACGAGTGGCAGGCCACCGAACCGTTCGACCTGGGCTGGCGCAGCCGTGAATACCTTTGGTTCATGGAGTTCACGGTGCCGAGTTTGACGCCCGTATGCCGCTATGACTGACACCACCAGGTCTGACGCTAGGCCTGAACGCACAGCAGCTGCAGGGCGCCCTGGCGCCGGCTGAACAGCAGCACCACGGCGTTCTGCTCAGGCACGGGCAGGCCTGTGGCGGCACGCAGCTCGACTCGCTCCACCAACCCCACACCGCAGGTTTCCACCAGCAGCAGCGGCACGGTGCCGGGATTGCCACGCATCGCCTGCAGATCCAGGGCCTGACGAGCGGCGCGGGTGCTGCGCTCGAGGCCCAGACGCTCCACCAGTTCACCCCAGAGGTGATTCACCGGCGTGCCGGAAGCCAGATCAAGGTCGAGGGCCTGCATGCGACCACCTCTGCATCAGACCACCAGCCTGGCCTGCGGCCCATCGCTCACCCGTGCCGAAGCTGCACGAAATGAGGAGCAAACAGGAACACCATCTCGCTGAGCCGTTCCTGCTGACCATCGAGCGCGAAAGCACCACCGGCCATGAAATCCGCGGCCCGCTGGGCCTGCTCAGGGGGTAGCGCGCTGAGATTGAGCAGCACCGTGGCGTGATCGCGCAGGGCCAGCACTGCCTCCTGAACCGCCTCAAAACAACTGGGCTGGATCACAACAACCTCAGATCCCCAGCTGGCTGGGTGGGGCAGGTAATCGGGCGAGACAGGCTCCATCAGATGATTCAGCCGTCCTGGGGTGACAGCTCGAGCATGTCGATGGTGGGAACAATCGTTTCAACCGCATCCTCGTTGTCGAGAAATGCCTCAAATGAGCGATAACGACGGATCAGCGGTGCAGCAGCAGGATCGGCGCACAGCTCCTGCCAGGTCATCTGCTTGGGCCTGGCCTCGCGGAAGGCAGTGAGGGCTTCCTCAATGTCAGCAGCATCGGCGAAGGCTTCACCCTGCAGCACAAGTTCGTAGAACGTCATCGCAAGCGCAGCACAAGGATCGCAGGCTGCCACGGAACGGAAACCGCCCTCCAGCAACCCGCTCTGACGCAGCCGTCCTTCCAGTCGGCCAACGGCCCAGTCGGCCAACGGCAACGCGAATGGATCAGGGCAGCCCATGGGCCGAAGCTAGCGGCTCCGCGCCGGGCGTCCAGTGCCGCCGTGAACGCTGAAGCCGCCATCAACGCTGTCGATCCAGGGCCGCGATGAAGAGACATTGCACGACCAGGCACACCAGGATGACCTCCCTAGGGTCTGCGCAGATCTCCGAACCCAGCCATGAGCGTCGGCGAACTGTTCCTTGAAGGCCTCTCCACCGGTGTGATCACCGCCGAGGAGATCGATTGGATCACGGCGGAGCAACAGCAATTCGACCGCCAGGAAAAGGCGATGATCCTCAGGTTGGGCCGGCTTTTGGATGCCGGCGTCATTCAGATCGGCTGCCGCCTGTTCAGCCACTGAATCACTCAGCCACTGAATCACTCAGCGGCTGAATCACTCAGCCGCTGGATCGCGCCACCGCCCCAGACGCCAGCCGCTCAGTGCTGCGACCCGTGCTCACCCAGACTCGGGCCAGGTCTACGCTCAACCGTGGATAAAACTGCGCAGGCGCCGCGCTTCCTGACCAGCCCGCTGCTGCAATTCAGCATCGCTGAGAGTCTGCTCGGCGCGCACCTGTGCAGCCAGCACATCCGCCTCCTCCACGACAAAGCCGGCGGTCGCCGCCAGGGCCAGCAGGTCCTCCAACGGCAGGGGCCGACTCAGAGGCTCCGCCAACTGCGGCGTCCTGCGGGCATAAGCCAGGAAGGCATCCAGTTGCTCCAGCGACACGGCATACGGCACAAGGGAGGCTCTGTCCTAACCGGTGGCGCCGATGGTTGCGTGCTCGCCAGGCGACCTGCGGAGCTCCAGACTTGCGGCAACCGTCGCGGCACCATGCGTTCCAGTCCCTCCCCCTCGGAACCCGAGCCGACCCTGCCCACCTGGATGCGACGCGGCGGCGCTGCTCTGACGGCTCTTCTGGCGGTGCTGTTCACGGTGCTGATGCTGCAGGTGCGCCAGCAGGGTCAGCGCTTGCAGAGCCTGCAGGACCGCCTGCAGATCCTGGAGAACAATCAGGATCTCGAGCGCACCAACGCGCTGGAGGAGCAGCTGCGCTCCACCGTGCAGCGGCTGCAGAACCTGGAGGGAATGGCAGCCACCCTGCAGCGACTGAGCAGCGAGCAGGAGAGCCTGCGCCAACAGCTGCGCAGCAGCTCCGCGGCCGCCAACAAGGACCGCCGAGATCCCGAACCACTGCCGCTGCCGGAACCAGCACCGGCCCCACAGCCAGGTCCTTAGATCACGATTACCTCACGATCACCGGCTGAAGCGGCCAGGGCGAGGACTGCCTTATCCCTTCACGGCGTCACCGCTGGCACTGGGCAGGATGGTGCGCTGCAGGCCGATGAACAGGACGAGCACCGGCAGGATCGAGACCACCGCCCCGGCGGCAACCAGGCGCCAATCGAGCGAAAAGCTGCTGGAGAGTTGCTGCAGACCCAGCGGCAGGGTGTAAAGGCTGGGGTCGTCGAGAATCACCAGCGGCCAGAGGAAATCACTCCAGCTGCCGATGAACACGAACATCGCCAGAGTGATCAGATCGGCCCGTGCTGCCGGGATCATCACATTCCACCACTCCCCCAGTGGCGTGCAACCGTCGATGCGGGCGGCCTCCTCCAGCTCAACCGGCACACCGGCAAAACTCTGACGCAGCAGGAAGATGCCAAAAGCGGTAGCGGCCTGGGGAATGATCAACGCCCACAGGCTGTTGCGCAGGCCGAGCTGCACCATCAGCAGGTAGAGCGGAATCATCACCACCTGGAACGGGATCAGGATGGTGCTCACCACCAGCGCCAGCACGAAGCCGCGGCCGGCGAAGCGCATCCGCGCCAGCGGATAAGCCGCCAGCGAGCAGAACAACAGATTGGCAATCACCGCCAGGCCGCTCACGATCGCGCTGTTGCGGAGATAGGTGAGCATCGGGCTCTCGGCGAACAGGCGCCGGTAGGCCTCGAGGCTTGGCCGGGCCGGCAGCAGCGCCGGTGGGCTGGTGAAGATGTCCTCCGCCGGTCCCTTGAGCGAGGTACTCACCAGCCACAGCAGCGGCACCAGCATCACAAGGGCGATCAGCAGCAGCAGGGCCAGCTGCAGGCCGCTGGCCGCGATGCTGCGGGGACGGCCGGTGCTGTGATCAGCCATCAGAGCCGGGGACGCTCGGCCGGGGCCAGGTCGCCGATGGGCAGAGGCGCTTTCTGGGGATGCAGCGGCGTGCGCTGGCTGCCGGCCACCAGGCGGTTGAGGGCATTCACGAACGCCTGTGCAGCAGCCACAACGATGTCGGTGTCGGCGGCATGGCCGGAGTAGAGCACTCCATCGGCCCGCAGGCGGATCGTCACCTCCCCCATCGCATCGATCCCCTCGGTGACCGACTTGACCGAAAACTCCACCAGCTCGTTCGGCACGCGGGCCAACTGATTGAGCGCCTGACAGACGGCATCGACGGGGCCGGTGCCGATCGCCGCTTCGGTGAGCTCGGCTCCATCACTGTTGATGAGGGTGACGGTGGCTGTGGGCTGCAGGTTGGTGCCGGTGCTCACCTGCACCAGCTTGAGGCTGTAGCGCGCTTGATCTTGCTGCTGCACCTGCTCGCTGACGATCGCTTCGAGATCGCGATCAGAGATCTCGCGCTTGCGGTCGGCCAGCTCCTTGAAGCGGGTGAATGCATCGTCGAGATCGTCGCGTTCGAGGGTGTACCCCAGCTCCTCGAGGCGCGCACGGAAGGCGCTGCGACCACTGAGCTTGCCCAGGGAGATGCGGTTGTCGGCCAGGCCGATCGTGCGAGCGTCGATGATCTCGTAGGTGAGGCGGTTCTTGAGCACCCCATCCTGGTGGATCCCCGATTCATGGGCAAAGGCATTGGCGCCCACGATCGCCTTGTTGGGCTGCACCGCCATGCCGGTGAGATTGCTCACCAGACGCGAGGTCTTGTAGATCTCCTCAGTGCGTACAGCCGTGAGCGGCTCAGCGCTGTCGGCCGGCCGGCCCAGGAAGGGATTGAAGTAGCTGCGGCGCACGTGCAGGGCCATCACCAGCTCCTCGAGCGAGGCGTTGCCTGCCCGCTCACCAATGCCGTTGATCGTGCACTCCAGCTGGCGTGCACCGTTCTTGACAGCCTCGAGGAAGTTGGCCACCGCCAGGCCGAGATCGTTGTGACCGTGCACCGAGATCACGGCCTGGTCAATGTTCGGCACATGGCGATTGATGCCATCGATCAGGGCACCGAACTCAGCGGGGGTGGCGTAGCCCACCGTGTCCGGGATGTTGATCGTGGTGGCGCCGGCGGCGATGGCTGCCTCGATCACCTGATACATGAACTCCGGATCGGAGCGGCCGGCGTCCTCACAGGAGAACTCGACATCGTCGACCAGGGAGCGGGCGTAGGCCACCATCTCGCCGGCAATCTGCAGCACCTCAGCGCGGCTCTTGCGCAGCTTGTGCTCAAGGTGGATGTCGCTGGTGGCGATGAAGGTGTGAATGCGCTTGCGGGCCGCCGGAGCCACGGCTTCGGCACAGGCCTTGATGTCGCCCTGGGCGGCGCGGGCCAGGCCGCAGATCACCGGGCCATCCTGCGTGCCCACCGTGGCGGCGATGCGCTGCACGGCATTGAAATCGCCGGGGCTGGCGAAGGGGAAGCCGGCCTCGATGATGTCGACCCCCAGGCGTGCCAGCTGTTGCGCAATCGCCAGCTTCTCCTCCAGGTTGAGGCTGGCACCGGGCGATTGCTCACCATCGCGGAGCGTGGTGTCGAAGATCAGAACCCGGCCGGGATCGCGCGCCATGACGGCTATAAGTCGGAATGGTTATGAGTTAACCCCCACTCTAGGGGGGTGGCGGCCCAGTCGTTCAGGTACGGCTGAACACGGGCTGCTGCTGGGCCTCCGCCTTCTCCAGCTGCGCCCGCAGCGTGGCCAGGTCGACAAAGCGATCAGCGGCATTGCGCAACTCCCGCGGCACCATGCCATCGGTGCTCATCAACACGATCCGAGGCCCGCGCGCGCGCAACACCTCCAGCAGACGTTCCAGATCGCGGCTGCCGCTCAGCAACCAGATCTCATCGCTGCGATGGGCCACCGTCATCAGGTCGATGGCGATCTCCACATCGAGGTTGGCTCGGGCGAACTGGCGATGATCCGGATCGCCGCCCAGCTCCCGCAGCGGTTTGGTGCGCACGGTGAACCCAAGGCTGGTGAGGGCGTCGCGAAACGGGCGCTGGTCGGCGGGATCGCGCAGGCCGGCGTACCAGAAGGCGCTGCCGATCGCCACGCCAGGGGTGGCTGAAGCCAGCTCAAGCAGGCGGCGCGGATCGAAGAACCAGCCCAGCTTCTGCTGCACATAGAACATGCTGTGGCCATCGACCGCCAGAGCCAGCTGCATCGGCACCCCGTCGCTTGCGGGAAGCCTAGAAGCTGCGCCTAAAGTCGTGACCTCTGGGAGCGGGGCCCTTGGCCGCCGGCAATCTGGCCCTGGTGCTGCACGCGCACCTGCCCTATGTGCACAGCAACGAGCCGGGCTCCCTGGAGGAGGACTGGTACTTCCAGGCGCTGCTGGAGTGTTACCTGCCCCTGCTGGACGTGCTGGAGCAGGCCGCTGCCGATCCAGCGCAGAAGCCCCACCTGAGCATGGGGCTCTCGCCCACATTGCTGTCGCTGCTGAGCAACGCCGAGCTGAGCCGTCGCTTCCAGCCCTGGCTGGCAGTGCGCCTGGAGCTGCTGCAGCTGGCCCCGGTGAGCCATCAGCCGGCGGCAGCCGTGCTGGAGCAGCAACTGAACCGCGCCATCGCCAGCTGGCAGGCCTGCGGCGGCGATCTGCTGCCGCGCTTTCGCCAGCTGCAGCAGACCGGCGTGCTCGATCTGCTCACCTGCGCCGCCACCCATGGGTATCTGCCGCTGCTGCGCGACTGCCCTGAAGCGGTGCGCGCACAACTGCTCACGGCCGTGCGCGAGCACGAGCGCCTGCTGGGCGTGCGGCCCCAGGGCATCTGGCTGCCGGAATGCGCCTATTACGAAGGTCTGGACCGCCTGCTGGTGAGCTGCGGCCTTCGCTACGCCATCCTCGATGCCCATGGACTGCTGCACGGCCAGCCCCGGCCCCGCTATGGGGTTTACGCCCCGATCTGCACGCCGGTGGGCATGGCCTTCTTCGGTCGCGACAGCGAATCGACGCTGCCGGTGTGGAGCGCCCGGGATGGCTATCCGGGCCAAGCCCCTTACCGCGAATTCCACCGCGATCTGGGCTGGGATCTGCCGGCTGAGGAGCTGGCGAAGCGGGGCATCGGCTGCCCGCGTCCGCTGGGGCTGAAGCTGCACCGCGTCAGCGGCCGCAACTGCAGCCTGGAGGCCAAACAGCCCTACCGACCCGCGGAGGCCCAAGCCACCGTTCGCGCTGATGCCCATCACTACCTGCAGGGCCGCGCGCAGCAGCTGGAAGCCCTGGTGGATGCGATGGATCGCCCACCGCTGCTTGTGGCCCCGTTCGACGCCGAGCTGTTCGGCCACTGGTGGTTTGAGGGGCCGCAGTTCCTGGCGGAGCTGTTCCGCCAGGCGCCTGCCGCGGGGGTGGAGCTGATCACCCTGCGGGCCAGCCTCAGTCGGGGCGAGAGCCTGCAGCTCTGCCAGCCTTCACCCTCAAGCTGGGGCCAGGGTGGCTACCACAACTACTGGTTGAACGAGAGCAATGCCTGGGTGATTCCCCAGTGGCACCGGGCATCGCGGGCGATGGTGGAGCGTGTGAACCGCGGCGTTGCCACGGCGGCGGATCGGGAGCTGCTGGATCAGGCCGGACGGGAGCTGCTGCTGGCGCAGAGCTCCGACTGGAGCTTCATCCTGAGGGCGGGCACCACCACAGAACTGGCACGGGAGCGGATTGAGCGGCATCTCGATCGTTTCTGGCGGCTGCTGGCCGCCCTCGAGCAGGGCCAGCCACCGCCATCAGAGTGGCTGGCGGCCGTCTGCCGCGAGGACGGTCTGTTCCCCTGTGTCAATGCCGCGGACTGGGCCACACCTCCCAGCCGCCTGGTGGCCGCCCCGCCTCTGGCGGCACAGGCAGTCCCCCCGTACGGCCCCACCCCTAAGAGAGCTGATGCAGGGGGCCGGACACCTGAACCCAATGACGGAACAGATCCTTGAGACGCCCTCGACTCTCCTGACGGGCCAGCCAATCGTCGACGAAATCAAGGAAGCCGCGATCGAAACCACCCACCAGCACCACCAGCCGGGAGGGCATGCTGGGGCCGAAGAGAGGCAACATCGTCCAACTCGGATGCAGGACCGCCCAGCTGGCACCACCCTCGGCGGTGGTCAGCAGGGCGTCGTAGCGGGGATGGGCCTTCAGGAACAGATCCGCTGAGGGAATGGCCTGAATCGTCACCGCCGCTGGCGATCCCGGGGAGCCCAGTTTCTCAGCAATCTGATCGCGCAGGGCCGGTGTGATCAGCTCACGATCGACGGCCGCCAGCCGCAGCGGCCGCCCCAGGGGGGCTTTCGCCAGGTTCTGGAGCATCGGCACCTGAGCATCGGAGGTCAGCAGAGCCAGATGCACCTTCTGATACCCACCGCTCACCAGAAACTTCAGGGAGCGCAGGGGCAGATCCTTGATACCGCCGATGGCCAGATCGAGCCGCTGCTGGCTGAGCAGCGCCTGCAATTCACTGAGCGGCGCCTCGCACACCTGCAGCCTCACCCCGATGTGACGGGCGAACGCCTTGGCGAGATCAACGTCGTAGCCGACGATCTGGCCGGAGCGGTTGCGGAAGGCCCAGGGGGGCTGATCCGCCCGCAGTCCAACCCGCAGGATCCGGCGCGACTGCAACGCATCCATGCCCACAGCCGCCCGAACCATGCGGCGGCAGGCCACAACCTGCAGCGCGACGGCGGGCTCTGTGGTCCGGCGACTGAGCAGCAGCTTGTCGTTGCGGTAGGTGCTGGCCAGATTGCGGGTCAGCAACGCCCGACCGCCACCTCCGAGCACCAGAGCGAGAAGCGCCAGCAGAGCTCCCCCGCTCAGCAGCTGCCGGGGACGGAAGCGAAGAACGCCCAGGCTGGCGCTCACCACCAGGATCACCAAAACCGCCAGCCCCAGCAGCGACAGCACCTTCTCCTGGCGATAGAGCCACTCACCGTTGAGCTGCACCAGGCCGATCAGGTTGGCGGGCAGGCCGAGCTGCTGCAGCTCCATGCGCACCGCGCTTTTGATGCCACCGGTCACGGCGGGGATGCCGGTGGCCAGCATGGTCAGGATGGCCGAGGGATCCAGGGGCCGGTCGACAAACCAGGCGGCAAAAGGCAGGAACAACAGGCTCACCACCTGCCCGAGATTGGGGAGAGCGAAGCCCACGGGCATGAGAGCGCTGATCTCATCCATGGCCTTCTGGCGGCGGGTGGGGTCGGCATCGGGCACGAACCTGGCCATTTCCTCACTCAGGCTGTCGTTCAGCAGGGGCAGAGCGATCAGCAGGTTGGCGCTGCTGGCGGTGATGGCCAGGGGACCGCGCAGGATGCGCCAGCTTGCAGCCAGATCCAAGGGAGTGAGCACCACGATTGCGGTGAACCCCAGCACAAACAGCAGCACCAACGCCACCAGGTTCAGCACCAGAAAGGCCTGACTACGCACCAGCAGATCCGGTGAAACGCTGGTAAGGGTGTCAGCCGTGAGGCCAACGATGCCGATCGGCGCCATCCGGGCCACGAGCTTGTTGAGGCGCCGGAACAGAAGCCGCAGCTGATCCAATGGTTCCAGCAGCAACTGGCGCCGCGGCAGCCCCTGGGCCAGCACGCCGAGCACGGCGGCGAACAGCACCACAGCCGGCAGATTGTCGTCAGCCAGGGCGGTGAAGATGTTGAAGGGCAGATAGGTGCCAACCAGATCCGGCTGCACCGGCGGCTGCAGGATGTCCGGACTGAAGAAGGAAGAGGAGGTGAGTTCCGGTAACAACGCTGGCAGCAGTAGCACCACCAGGGCACCGCTGGCCAGGATCGCCGCCAGAACAACACTGCCGCTGCGCGACAGCAG
This sequence comes from Cyanobacteriota bacterium, assembly GCA_041158125.1. Lineage (GTDB taxonomy): Bacteria > Cyanobacteriota > Cyanobacteriia > PCC-6307 > Cyanobiaceae > Vulcanococcus. Next base: position 16,622 of record JBEBCC010000125.1, on the reverse strand, counting down.
CCGCATCGCAGCGGGCTGGAGAGACCCCAGGGAGACCACCAGCTCACAGATCAGATAGGGCATCACGGCGATCTGGGAGGAGCGCAGAAAGATCTGGCCCAGGGGCGTGAGTACGGCTGCCTTCGAGCCCAGGGCAACCGAAACCGCCACGCCCAGCAGCAGCCCCAACACACACTGCGCGCCGATGCTGGACGGCAACAGCGCGAGCAGCCGACGGGGGAAAGCCATGACTCAGGGTTTGAACAAACGCAGCAGGAGCTGCAGTTCCCGCCCTTGCTGCTGCATCAATCCGAAGCGCACGCTCCAGGGCGCCACCGCAAACAGGCGCAACATGGCAGCAATCAGCTCGGGCAGGCTGAGAGTATTGGTGAGGAAGCCATACCACTGATTGGTGGGCAGGCTGAAGAAAGTGCGGAAGAACAACCGCAGCTGATCCTCCGGGTAGCGCATCAGCTTTTCCAGACCGAAGCGATACAAAGCATGCTTACGGCGCAGCTCCAGCGGCCAGAGAGCCCGCCAGGCGTGCTGGGCCAGGGCCGGAGCATCGAGGGCAGGATCGAGCAAACCCTCAGTGATCGCCTGCGCCAGAGCTGGTGCGCGCCGCAGCAGCGAACCCACCATGTAGCCGGAGGCTGGATGCACCAGGCTGGCGGCGCCACCGAACCCCACCACCTGCTGGCTCAGATCCGGCAGGGGCGTATTCATGGGGAACAGGCAAAACTCCTCGTGCTCCACTGCGGCCACGCCCACGCCGCGATGGGCCAGCCGCCGCATCAGGCGCTCCTGGAGCACGGCGTAGGGAACAGGTGGCGCCAGGGCCAGGGATGTCTCCTCCACGAAGAAGCGACCGCCCCCCAGATCCATGGCGTAGAGGAAGGTGGGCGGCCCCGCTTGTCGCTCAGCGGCGCTGAGGTGATCGGAGCGGTAATCCATCAGCACGAACTGACCGGGCGCCACCGGTGCTGCCGTGAAGGTGCCGACGATGCCGTAGGCCGCCTGCCCGGCCACCGGGCCCTCATCAGGCCGGCGCACGAACACCGGTTGATGACCGCTGGCATCGATCACCAACCGGGCCCGCCATTGGCGACCATCACGGCTGCTGACGCAGGAGCCATGGCGATCGTGAGCGATGGCTGATGCTTCGGCCTGGTCCCAGACCATGCCAGCAGCACGGCAAGACTCCAGCCAGTGGCGCTGCAGGCGGGCGCGATCGAACAGGCCGTAGTCGACCCCATGGAACGTGGTGGCGAGTGGTGTCGATTCACGATCAGAGGGGGAGGCATTCGAGGGCATCGGTGCACGAAAGTCGCTGCGACAATCGCTCCAGCGGTGCTCCAGCAGCTCCTGCACGCCGAGTGCATCCACCTCCGGGCCCCAGATGCCATAGGTGTTGGCCCAGGGGGATGCGGGATCCAGGGGGGCCACCCCCCGCACGGCCACGCCACGCTCCGCCAGGGCAGCGGCGATCGCCAGGGCGGCCGGACCGGCGCCGATCACGAGCACATCGCAGACAGGAACTTCAGTCCTCACACCCATACCTCCAGCGCGACCCTGTTGTTGCTCTGCTGCTGCGGAGCCTCGATGATCTGCTGCTCGGGATCGGCGATCACTGCCAGATGGTGTCGACCAGGACACAGATCAAGCGGCAGCTCGAAGTTTTCATGGCCGCCAGCCACCAGCCAGGGCAAGCGCAGGTAGCGATGATCGGAGTAGCGATCGTCGATGACGACGGCAACCCCGACATCACTCACATCCATGGCGCCGCGATTGACGACGTTGAAGCTCAGGGTTCCAGCAGCAAAGGACACATCCTCCACCCCGAGGTCGCTGACCAGGTGGTGCAGACGCTGCAGGGGATAGATGGCGAAACGCTTCACTGCCGCCAGGGCGGTATCGGGATGCTCATGGTGGAGATGACCGCCGTGGCGTAGATCAGTGCTGCAGCCGTGCAGATGCAGGTTGGCACCGGACTGGGGAACGGTCACCCGACCGCTGGCGGGATCGGTGTCATAGAAACCGCAGCAGTCCCAGTGCAGAGAGCGTCCGAGGTAACGGATCGGATCCAACGCGACGCCGGGATCCTGGGGAGCCAGGAGATAGTGCTGCAGCAGTTGGTAGATGCTGCGTGCGGCAGTGCCGTCACTGACCTCGCTGTGGGCGATGGCGCTGTTGCGCCGCTGCTGCCCCATGCACAACTTGGAGGCCACCGTGATCACCAGGGCACTCCACTCAAGCTCCAGGCGGAGGCCGTAGATCGGCGCTTCAGCCAGGCGGCCCTGATGGCGCAGGCGGGCGATGCCGGCGTCCACCACGGCCTGCAGCGGACGGGCGCGCACGTCGCCAAGCTCGGCGGGATCCATCACGACCCGCAGGGCGGCCGCGTCGGCACTGAAGCAGACGTAGGGGAAATGGGCGCTGCCATCGCCGGGATGGAGGGGCCGGATGCCGCCATCCACCGCCTGACACTTCCAGATGGTGGTGTCACCGGCCGGATTGAGCAGGAAGCTGAGCTCACCGTTATCAATACTGGCGGTGGTGCCAAGGCCGAGCACATCGCCGCTGAGCGGAATGGCCTCAAGTGGGAGATGCTCATGCACATCCCCCTGGATCAAATCACTCACCGAGTTGGCGATCCACAGATCGCCGCGGTGATCAGACATCGGCACTGGTGGGCTCGGCCGCGGCTGCAGCAGCCTCACTCTCGGGCTCATCCGGAGCAGGGGGAACCAGCACAACCTCGGCGAGACGGTCACCGGCGTCCAACCGCTGCAGGCGCACGCCGGTGGCAGCCCGAGACTGCTGCGGTACAGCATCCGCGCGCATCCGCACGATCACGCCCCGTTCGCTCACCAGCAGGAGCTCTTCACCGGCACCGAGCACCTTGAGCCCAACAAGCACATCGCCATCCCGGCGGAACTTGATCGCCCGCAGGCCCATGCCTGCACGCTTCTGCAGTCGGAACTGATCCACAGGCACGCGCTTACCCAGGCCGCTGGCGGAGGCCACCAGCACCCAGGGGCCATCGCTGACAGGAACCTCATCGGTGTCCACCTCCGTGTCGTCATCGGTGGCGGCACTGCCCTCGACGCGATCGGCAAGCTCCACCGGCAGCACATCCATACTCACCAGCTGATCGCCGGGCCGCAGGTTCATCGCCCGCACACCACGGGCACTGCGGCCAAGCGGGCGCAGCTCCTCATCGCTGAGGCGGAAGTGAATCGTCATGCCGTTGCGGGAGCCGATCAGCACCGAATCGCCGGGCTGGGCCAGCCGCACCCAGGTGAGGGCGTCGCCATCCTCCAGGGAGATGGCGATCAGGCCATTGGAGCGGATGTTGGCGAAGGCCGAGAGGCGGGTGCGCTTGATGAAGCCACCGCTGGTCAGCATCACCAGCACCGCATCTTCGGCGAATTCGCTCACCGCCAGCAGGGAGGTGATCTGCTCTTCACGCGGAATCGGCAGCAGCTGCACGATCGGCGTACCCTTGGCGGCGCGACTGCAGAGGGGAACCCGGTAGGCGGGAACCGTGTAGACGACGCCGCGATCAGAGAACAGCAGCAGGTTGTCGTGGTCGTTGCAGCTGATGAACAGCCGTACCGCCTCCTCCCCCTGACTCCTGGTGCCGGCCTTGCCACGGGTGCCGCGGCTGGTGGCTTCAAACTCACTCACCGGCATCCGTTTGAGATAGCCGTTCCCGGTCAGCAGGACAACCGAGCGCTCGTTGGCGATCAGGTCGATGTCGTCGAGACCGCCCTCGAGATCGAGAATGTGAGTGCGACGGGGGGAGTCGTAGCGAGCGCGGATCACACCGAGCTCCTCGGTGATCAGCGCCAGCACCCGCTCCTTGCGCGCCAGAATGTCCTTGTAGTCGGTGATCTTGGCGAGCAGATCCTCATGCTCCAGCCTGATCTTGTCGGCTTCAAGGGCCGTGAGGCGGCGCAGCTGCATCTGCAGGATTGCATCCGCCTGGATCTCGCTGAGACCGAAGCGTTCGATCAGCTCCACCCGAGCGCTGGCGGTATCGGCGGCAGCGCGAATCAGGGCGATGATCGCATCGAGGTTGTCGAGGGCAATCAGCAAGCCGAGCAGGATGTGATCGCGCTCCTCGGCTTTGCGCAGCAGATAGAGGGTGCGCCGCTCGATCGTCTCAATGCGGAACTCGAGAAACACCTCGAGCATCTTGCGCAGGGTGAGCAGCACCGGCTCGCCCTTGACCAACGCCAACATGTAGGCGCTGAAGTTGCTCTGCAGCGGTGTGAGCTTGAACAGGTTGTTCAGCACCACCTGCGGATAGGCATCGCGGCGTAGTTCGATCACGATGCGCATGCCATCGCGATCGCTCTCGTCGCGGATATCGGCGATGCCCTCCAGCTTTTTGTCGTTGACCAGCTCGGCGATGCGCTCGATCAGGGCAGCCTTGTTGGTCTGGTAGGGCAATTCGGTGATGATCACTGCATCGCGATCCGGGCGTCCCTTGGCCTCGATCGTCTCGATCGAGGCCACACCACGCATCGTCACCGAGCCACGGCCGGTGGCATACATCTCTCGGATGCCGCGCCGACCAAGGATCTGACCACCGGTTGGGAAATCAGGCCCGGGGATGATCGACGTGAGCGCACGATCGTCGAGGTCTGGATCAGCGATCAAGGCCAGCAGACCATCGATCAGCTCGGTGAGGTTGTGGGGCGGGATGTTGGTGGCCATCCCCACCGCGATGCCGGTGGAGCCGTTGAGCAGCAGCTGCGGGATGCGCGCCGGCATCACCGTGGGCTCCTGCTGCGAGCCATCGAAGTTATCGATGAAATCGACGGTCTCGCTTTCGATGTCCTCGAGCAGGCTGTCGGTGGTGAGGGACTGCAGCCGCGACTCGGTATAACGCATGGCGGCCGGTGGATCGTTATCCACCGAGCCGAAGTTGCCATGCCCATCGATCAAGGGCATGCGCATCGAGAAGTCCTGGGCCATGCGCACCAGGGCGTCGTAGACAGCCGTGTCGCCATGGGGGTGATATTTGCCGAGCACCTCACCCACCACACGGGCGCACTTGCGGTAGGGCCGGTCGCTGGTGAGGCCCAGCTCATACATCGCGTACAGGATGCGGCGATGCACCGGCTTGAGGCCATCGCGGGCGTCGGGCAGGGCCCGGCCCACGATCACGCTCATCGCGTACTCCAGGTAGGAGCGCGACATCTCGTTGCGGAGATCGGCCTGAATGATCCGGTCTCCGGAGCCGCCATCGGATCCGCCAGGGCCACTGCCGGGAGTCAGGTCACCGGGCCCGGTTGGATCCGCCATTCACCACCACTTCGTTAGAACGCATTTTATCGGGTTCCGCGCCAGTGTCTTCCGCGTCCGTTCCAGCAGCGCCCGAGGCCTGGCCGAGCCGCAGCGAAGCGGAGCTGCAGGAACGCCAGCGCCGGGGCGATCTGCAGGTGCGCAGCGCCGCCGACTACCGCGCCCTGGTGGCCAGCAGGGGACTGGCCGAGGCCTATCGGCGCACCGATGTGGTGGTGGCAGCCAACGCCGAATTCTGCGATCAGGGCACCCTGGCGCTGCACCTGGGCCCGAGCGATCCGCCAATCCGCGTGCAGCGTTTCCGCCTCGGCGCTGCTGAAGCCAACGGCGGCCATGGCAACACCGATCTGATGCTGCCGCTCGGCTCGGGGGGGGCACAGGTGCTGGCTGAGCTGCTGGCCGGTGGCGATGTACCGCTGCGCCTGCAGGGCAGCGCCAGCGCGCAACAGCCGCGGCTCAACCTGGACAGCCGGATCAGCCTGGCGGAGATCGGGGCCGGACGGCTGCTGCTGCACCGCGCCATCAGCGAGAGCGGCGTGGTGGCGGTCAACAGCCGCGATGGCACGGTGAGCACTCCCTGGGGACCGGTGCTCGGGCCCCTGACCACGGCTCTTTACAGCTGCGGCGGGGCGGGCAGCATCGGGCTGACCATGCCGCGTCTGGGGCTGCTGGGCCCAGGATCTCCGGTGCTGGTGGCCGGCGGCATCGGCTGGGTGACAGGTGTCGGCAGCGGCCATCACCCCCAGGCCCGTCGTCTGGCCAGCGGGCACGCCATCAGCCCCGGCTGCTGCGCTGCCGTATCGGTTGATCTGCACAGCCTGATGCCGACCTGGCTGCGGGCCACCCGCTTCGAGGCAGGCTGCAGCGGCCTGCTGGTGGCAATTGCGGCGCCGGTGCCGCTGATCAACGCCACCGTGGCCCGGCAGGCCGCCTGTGGCGATGCGGTGCTGCAGGCGCCGGTGCTGGATTTCGGCATCCCCAGACGGGTGCGGCCGAGCTTCGGCAACACCAGCTATGCAGCGCTGCACAGCGGCGAAATCGACGTGCGCGGTCACCGCCTGAGCTGCGCCCCCGGCCACAGCCCACGCCTGGCGGCCGAGATCGGCCGCGAACTGGTGGAGCGGCTGCAGGCCGGTCAGTTCCCCCTGCGGCTGCCACTCCAGCCCCTGGCCGAGCGGACGGCACTGCTGCCTCTGGATTGATCGGCACCGACCCGGCGGGAAACCGGCCGTAAGCTCCCGTCTGAATCGCACCAGCACCGGACCATGGCTGACGTTGCCGCCCCCGCACCGGACAACGACCAGCAACCGGCAGCGGCCGTCGTGGGCAACGCGCCGGAGCCGGCACCAGGCGCGGATGGGCCGTCACCTGACAGCGACCAAGCCGGGATCGCCGGCTCCGATGAGGCGATGACCGCCACGGCCGAGCCCAGCAGCGCCATTGCGGAGCCGGCGGTGACCATGCCAGCGCCTCAGCCGGAGCCATCCAGCGCGTCACCGCTCAGCCCAGCGGCCGGTATGCCCGCAGCCACGATCTCCTTCACAGCTGTCGCGCCGGTAGCCGCTGCATCCATGCCGGCACCGGTTCCTGAACCCACAGCGCAGCCCGCGCATGCTTCGGCGCAGCCCGAGCCGGAGCCCGTGGCAGCGGCGCCAGCGCCAGCCCCCGTCGCAGTTCCCAGCATCGCCAGCACCATCGAGATCCCCGCCAGCTCGACCGACAGCAGCGAACAGCACGATGGCGGTGAATGGGATCTGCTGGTCCAGAAGATCAGCCAATGGATTAACAGCGGCGCCCTTCAGCAGCAGTGGCAGAGCGCCCGCACCCCCTTGAGCCTGCTGGCGGCCCTGATCGCCCTGCTGCTGGTGCTGCGCGTCTATAGCGCTCTGCTGAGCGTGATCGACAGCCTGCCGCTGCTGCCAGGCCTGCTGGAGCTGGCGGGTGTGGTCGCCGTGACGCGATTCAGCCTGCGCCGGCTGGTGCGCAGCGACGCCCGCCGCCAGCTGTTCGAGGATCTGCGGCAACGCTGGCGGGCCTTCCGCGGCCAGCCCTGAAGCGGCAGCGAGCCATGGCCGACTGATGCGGGGGATGCAACGGGCCTGTTGGTAGTTTGGCTTGATTGCGTCATGTTTCACGGTGGACATCCAGCTCGGCCGCTCCCGTACCGTTCGCCGCGCCTACGGCATCGACGAGATTGCGCTCGTCCCCGGCGGGCGCACCGTCGATCCCGCCGTGACCGACAGCAGCTGGACTCTCGGCGGGATCAGCCGTGAAATCCCGATCATTGCCAGCGCCATGGACGGCGTTGTCGATGTGGGCATGTGCGTGGAGCTCACCAAGCAGGGCGCCCTTGGGGTCCTGAACCTTGAGGGCGTCCAGTGCCGCTATGACGACCCCAACCCCGCCCTCGACCGGATCGCCTCGGTGGGCAAGGAGGAGTTCGTGCCGCTGATGCAGGAGCTCTACAGCCAGCCCGTGCGCGAAGACCTGATCCGCAAGCGCATCGCTGAAATCAAGGAGCGCGGTGGCATCGCCGCCGTGAGCGCCACCCCCGTGGCCGCCCTGAGATTCGGCAAGGCGATCGCCGAGGCCGGAGCCGACCTGTTCTTCGTGCAGGCCACGGTGGTAAGCACGGAGCACGTTGGTCCGGAAGGCCAGGAGAGCCTGGATCTCGAGGCCCTCTGCCGCGACTTCGGCGTACCGGTGATCATCGGCAACTGCGTCACGTATGAGGTGGCCCTGAAGCTGATGCGTGCCGGCGCCGCCGGCGTGATGGTGGGCATCGGCCCCGGTGCCGCCTGCACCAGCCGCGGCGTGCTGGGCATCGGCATCCCCCAGGCCACCTCCGTGGCCGACTGCGCCGCTGCTCGCGATGACTACTTCAACGAGAGCGGCCGCTACGTGCCGATCGTGGCCGACGGCGGCATCGTCACCGGCGGCGACATCTGCAAGTGCCTGGCCTGCGGCGCCGACGCCGTGATGATCGGCTCACCGATCGCCCGTGCAGCCGAAGCCCCCGGCCGTGGCTTCCACTGGGGGATGGCCACCCCCAGTCCGGTGCTGCCCCGCGGCACCCGCATCAAGGTGGGCACCACCGGCAGCCTCGAAAAGATCCTGCGCGGTCCCGCCTCCCTCGACGATGGCACCCAGAACCTGCTGGGTTGCATCCGCACCTCAATGGGCACCCTCGGTGCCCGCACCCTCAAGGAGATGCAGCAGGTGGAGGTGGTGGTGGCCCCGTCGCTGCTGACCGAAGGCAAGGTGTACCAGAAAGCTCAGCAACTCGGCATGGGCAAGTGAAGTGTGGCGTTAGCCTCCGGATGTGCGGGCTTCGGCCCTCACACTCCTCACACCCCCCGGCCCGGCGCGTCCGGGCTTTCTGTCTTGAGCGGCCCTGATCGACCCGGATCAACCGCAGCGGCCCTGGCCCGTGGAGATCGTTCTGGGCCGACGGCGTCTCTCGTTCTGGCGGCCATGGGCCCGAACCCGCTTGCTGCCCCAGTGGCGCACCTGCCATGGCACCCAGCGGCCCTGGCCCAAGCTCCGGGATTGAGGCCAGCGGCCAGCAGCGAGGGCGCAACAGCCGGTCCAACCCTGGACGCCGCAACCCAGCGTTAACGAGTTGCATAGGGGCTTGAACCAGGCCGGAAAGCCGTTGCTAGATTGGCGAGAATCCTGATTCCTTCTCGGATGTCCAGCGCCGCTGCCGTCACCGACGCATCCTTCGAGCAAGACGTGCTCAAGAGTGATGTGCCCGTGCTGGTCGACTTCTGGGCTCCCTGGTGCGGCCCCTGCCGCATGGTTGCCCCCATCGTCGACGAGATCGCCAAGGAATTTGAAGGCCAGATCAAGGTGTTCAAACTGAACACCGACGAGAACCCCAACGTTGCCAGCCAATACGGCATTCGCAGCATCCCGACCCTGATGGTGTTCAAGGGAGGCGAAAAGGTGGATACGGTGGTTGGCGCTGTTCCCAAGACAACCCTCTCCGGCACGGTGAGCAAGCACCTCTGACGCTTTGATCGGCCATCCCAGGTCGAACCTGGGATGGCCCCTTTCATCACTTCCCTCTCATTACGATCCACAGATCGGCGCCGATGGAGCAGAGCCCGCTTCAGGCCTTGGAACGCCAGCTCCAGGATCACCCCCAGCGGCGCTCGATCGAACGCAGCATCGTCACCCTGCTGGAAATCGCCCGCACCAGCAGAGACATCGATGAATGGCGGCTGATCAGCGGTGCCTTGGCCGATATTCGCGATGGCTTCCGCGTCTTTGCGCCACATCGGCAGACCCGCAAGGTCACCGTGTTCGGCTCGGCCCGCACCAACCCCGAGGAGCCCAGTTACCAGCTGGCCCGAGATCTGGCCGTTGAAGCCGTACGCCGGGGTTTTGAGGTGATGACCGGTGCCGGTGGCGGCATCATGGAAGCCGCCAACAGCGGAGCCGGTTGCGAGAAAAGTATCGGTCTCAATGTTGAACTACCGTTTGAGCAACATGCCAATCGCTATGTGAGTGGCTGCGAGGGGCGTCTGCTCCACTTCCGCTACTTCTTCACCCGTAAGCTGTTCTTCCTGCGCGAAAGCGACGCTCTGGTGGTTCTGCCTGGCGGTTTCGGCACGTTCGATGAGCTGTTCGAATCGCTCACACTGATCCAGACGGGTCGGACGCCACCGATTCCGCTGGTGATGCTGGCCCCCCCTGGCGATGACTTCTGGCCCTCCTGGCTGGGGGATATCCGCGAGGATCTGGTCAGCCGGGGACTGATCAGCGCCGAAGACACGGCTCTGCTCAGACAGGCGACCACAGCGGCGGAGGCGATGGATCAGATCTCGCACTTCTACCGGGTGTTTCACGCCTGCCAGTTTCAGGAGGACAGGCTGGAGCTGCTGCTGCATGCAGCGCTATCAGATGAGCAGCTCAGCAGCCTCAACCGCACCTTCGATGACCTGGTGGATGAGGGCAGCATCAACCAGGGCGAGAGCTGCGACAGCCATGGCGTCCTGCGGCCCTGCCTGCGCTTCCACCTCGACAAACGCCGGATCGGTCTGCTGGTTCAGTTGATTGATCACCTCAACGCCATGCCTCTGCCCGTCCCCCCGGCGATCGAGCAACCTGGGCAACGACTCTGCACTGTTCCACCCTGCCCATGACGCGCATCGGCCTGATTGATTACGGCATGGGCAACCTGCATTCGGTGCAGCGTGCCTTCGAGCGACTGGGCGCAGAGGTGCAGGCCGTGCAGACAGCGGAAGCGATGCAGAGCTGCAGCGCTTTGGTGCTTCCCGGTGTGGGCGCCTTCGACCCGGCGATGGAACGGCTGCAGGCCACCGGCTTGGTGCCGGCGATTCGCCAGTGGTGTGCGCACGAACGGCCGCTGCTGGGCATCTGCCTCGGCCTGCAGCTGCTGTTCGAGAGCAGCGATGAGGGAACCGCGGCCGGTCTTGGCCTGATCCCGGGCCATGTGGCCGCCCTGCCACGCAGCCCCGGTCATCCGATCCCGCACATGGGCTGGGAGCCGCTGCTGCCGGCCGAGCCCAGCCCACTGCTGCCGACGGATGTGGGTGAAGCCTGGATGTATTTCGTGCACTCCTTCGCGGCGGTGCCCCAGGATCCTCGCTGCATCACAGCCCGGGTCGCCTTCGGCGAAGGTCTGGTGACGGCTGCGGTGTGGCAGGGTTCGATCGCGGCCTGCCAGTTCCATCCGGAAAAATCGAGCCTGGCCGGAACGCAGCTGCTGCAACGCTGGTTGAACTGGCTGCAGACCCTCTGATGAGCCTGCGTCTCAGCGGCGGACGGCGGCTGCAGAGCCCGGCCGGCAGCACGGCTCGGCCCACACCATCACGCGTGCGGTTGGCAGTGATGAACATGCTCCAGGCCGAGCTACCGGGCTGCAGCTGGCTGGATCTCTGCTGCGGCAGCGGCGTGATGGCCTGCGAGGCGATCATGCGAGGAGCAAGCCGAGTGGTAGCCGTGGACCAGGATCGGCGCATCGCGCTCACCGCTCGCCAAAATCTGGATCTGGTGGCGAACAGCCGCACGCCAGCTCCACGGCTGATGGTGGTGCAACAGGAGGTCGTGCGGTGGTTGCGGCAGGGGCGGCAGGCTGCAGCGCTGGACGACGAAACGCTGGACAGCGGGGGATTCAATCTGATCTATGCAGACCCCCCGTACGCTGCGGGTCTGTACGCACCGCTGCTGGAGTCGCTGGCGGCAGGAGATTGGGTCAGGGGCGACGGCAGGGTGCTGCTGGAATGCGCCACAGCGGCAATCCCTGACCTACCTGCAGGATGGCGGTTGCAGCGGGAACGACGCTATGGCAGCACAACGGTGCTCCTGGTGGACAAGGCCGACCGCAGCGAAGGTTGAAAGCAGCAGACCGGCAACCCGGGCGCGGTTGTTCGGCGCCCGATGCCACAGAAGCCGGTATGGAGGATCAGCCGCCCAGCGCGCTGCCGCGGCGGTACTGATTCCAGGCCGCAACGAACAGACCGACCAACGTCACGGGAATCAGACCGAGCACGATGCCGCAGAGCAGGGGTTCGATCATGGTCTGAGTGCAACCGAATGGCGTTGCACAATTCTCCCACGGCCGCGGCGGCAAGTGTGACCAGCCTGAAACAACCGTGAGCGCTGAACCTGTGAGCGCTGAACCCATGAGCGCCGAGACCACCCCGAGCATCGACAACGCCATCCCCCGCGGCCGCGGCCTGATCCCGGCCCTGGCCCTGCTGGCTGCGGCCTGCCTGCTGCTGATCGGCCTGGTGGTGGTGGTGCCTTCAGTGCGCAGCGATCCCTACAGCCGCAGCACCCTGCAACTGAGCGGCAACCCGGAACGCGGCGAACAGCTGTTCCTGATCAACTGCGCCGGCTGCCATGGCATCGCCGCTCAGGGCCTGGTGGGCCCGAATCTGCATGGTGTGCAGACCCGCAGGAACGACCGCCAGCTGATTCAGCAGGTGGTGAGCGGCCGCACACCGCCGATGCCGCGCTTCCAGCCTGAACCCCAGGCCATGGCGGATCTGCTGGCCTATCTGCACACGCTCACATGAGCCTGGTGCTGGTGCTCGTGGAACCTGCCGGACCACTGAATGTGGGCAGCGTGGCACGGCTGTGCGCCAACTTCGGCATCAGCCAGCTGCGGCTGGTGGCACCACGTTGTGACCATCTCGGCCCGGAGGCCCGCCGCATGGCGGTCCATGGCGGCGTCCTGCTGGAGCAGGCGGCGCTGTTCCCCCAGCTGGCCGATGCCCTGGCCGACTGCCGGCGCGTGGTGGCCACCAGCGGTCGCATCGAGCAGGAAGCCCTGCCCCTGGCACCGGTGGCCGAAGCCCTGAGCTGGCTGCGCCAGGGCTGCGAAGCACCGGGGGATGCAAGCGCAGCGGAACCAGTAGCGGCGCTGGTGTTCGGTCGGGAGGACCGCGGCCTCAGCAACGACGAACTGCTGCAGGCGGGACGGGTGGTGCGGCTCTCAACCGCAGCGGCCTACAGCTCGCTGAACCTCTCGCACGCGGTGGCGATCTGCCTGCATGAGCTCCAGTCGCTGCAACCACAGGCCTGCAGCAAGCGGCATCAGCCCTCACGTGCAGCGGACGATGGCGCCGATCCGTGCGCACGCGCCAGCCTGGAGGCAACCCTGAGGGATGCCGAAGCGCTGCTGCTGGAGGTGGGTTTCCTCTATCCCCACACAGCCCACGCCCGTATGGCCAAGCTGCGGGCGCTGCTGCAGCGCGCCCAGATCACAGAGCCGGAGGTGGCGATGCTGCGGGGCATGGTGCGGCAGCTGCGCTGGGCAGCCCAGGGCGGAACCCCCTAAGGTCCGGGGCATTCCATGCGCCGCCGCCCGTGAGCGCCAGCCGCCCCACCCGCTCCAGCTCCGGCAGCGCCTGGGGCGGACCGCTGCGCCTGGTTCTGCGGCTGCTGGTCATGGGGATCGGACTGGGTGTGATCACCGGCACCGCGCTGAAGCTGCTGGCACCGCGGCTCAGCGGTGGCGTTGATGCGGGTCCACGGCTGCTGCCGCAGGCGCCGCCCTCGCTGCAGCCACTCCGCTCGGGCTTGCCGCTGGGTCGGTTCGACCTGCGGCGCGAGCTCACGGGCGTGAGCCGCCGCTGGGCACAGTTGGCTGCTCAGCACAAAGATCTGCAGGCCAGCGGCTTCCTGCTGGTGCTCGACGACGGACGCTATGCCCAGCTTCAGGCGGAGAAGCCACTGCCGGCCGCCAGCTCGATCAAGACGCCGATCCTGCTGGCGGCCCTGGAGGAACTCGATGCCGGTCGGCTGAAATGGAACGATCCCCTGCTGCTCACCAAGGAGGTGGTGGGTGGTGGCGCGGGCTGGATGGCCAGCCGGCCGCTCGGCAGCCGCTTCCCCTTCTGGGAGGCAGCCACCGAAATGATCCGCGTGAGCGACAACACCGCAACAAACCTGCTGATCAAACGCCTCGGCGGCAGGAGCGCTCTCAACACCCGCTTTCAGGCGATGGGGTTGAGCGGCACCGTGATCCGCAACTGGCTGCCCGACCTCGACGGCACCAACACCACCAGCACCCACGACCTGGCTCGAACGATCGCCCTGGTTGACACCGGCGACAAACTCAGCCCCCGCGCCCGCGACCTGTTCCGCGAGGTGATGGGCAAATCGCGCACCAACACCCTGCTGCCCCTGGGCCTGCTGATGGGTCTGGGCGGCGACTCGGCTGACCCCGACAGCGACCTTCTCGCCCACGGTGTGACCGTGCTGAACAAGACCGGCGACATCGGCATCGCCTATGCCGACGGCGGTCTGATCGAGCTGCCCAACGGCCAGCGGGCGGTGGCCGCGTTCATGGTGAAGGGCCCATTCAACGATCAACGCTCCACGGATCTGATCCGCGCCATGGCAGCCGAGGTGGCCCGCACGCTGATCGGCAAGGGCGGCGCCAACGCCGGGGCGGCGGGCCGATGAGCAGCCGGCCGTACGGTCACGGGGCTGGAGTCGCGCTGGTCCTCAGCCTGCCGCTCATCCCCCTGCTGGCCCCGCCTGCCGGCGGCGCGCCAGCCAGCTCACCCGCGGCGGCCACCGCCCCGCCCACAACCGTGCTGCGTCCGCAGACCGTGGCCCCACTGCCGGGCTCCCTCGATGCGGTGCTGATGGTGAACGACAACAACCCGGAGCTGATCACAGCCCCCGGGGTGCTGCTCTCCACCTTCCCCGGCGCGGGCCGCGCCCATGCCGAGGCGCACCTCGACGTGCCGCTGAGCGGCCGCTTCGATCTGTTCAGCCACCACGTGTACGCCGGCCGGCCGGAGAGCATCGATTCCACCCTGTGGCTGGCCGTTCTGGCTCAGCCCCGTGCCAACCAGCCGCTGCAGCTGCGGCTGCTGGCGGGTTCCACGGCCCTCTCCCAGGCCACCGACGACCTGCAGCCGGCTGCACCGTTCCTGCCACTGCCGGCCCTGCTGCCCCAGGACGGCAGCGTGTTCGCCGGCCCCGGCAGCCGCGTGGCCACCGAACTGCTCAGCCGCCAGCGCAGTGCGCTGCTGCCGCGGCAGTGGACCCTCCAGCCCGGCGCACCAAGCACCCTGGTGGTGCTGCCGCTGCCGGTGCGCGGCCTCGATCCACTGCTGAACGGGCGCAACCTGCAACTGCGCCTGCAGAGCGATGGCCCCGTGAGCCTGGCCACGCTCGCGGCCTTCGGCCAGGGCGATCAGCCCCCAACGGCGAGCCAGTGGGCCGCCCTGCTCGACGGCCGCCTCAGCCCACGCGAACACAGCCCCACCCCACGCGGCAGCAAGGGCGGCATCGTGTATTCGCGGGTGAGCGGCGTGCAGATCGGCAGCAGCTGGCGCGCCACCCTCACCGATCCCGGCCAGCGCTGGCTGAGCACCAGCCGCGCGCCGATCTCCTGGCCGATCAGTTCGCTCGAGCGCGGCAGCCTCGGCACGGGCCAGGTGCAGACCGCCGAACTGCAGGGCTTCTACCCCGGCACCGCCTGGGCCGCCCACGGCAACTACGGGGTGGAGTACGACCTCACCATCCCCCTGCGCAACAGCGGCAGAACCCCGGTGCAGCTGCAGCTGCAGCTCGATTCACCGCTGAAGCACGACCAGCCCCTCGGGGGCCTGCGCTTCAACGCCAGCCCCGGCCGCGCCGTGATGTTCCGCGGCACGGTGGAGGTGAGCGGCCTGGATGGCGAGGCTGGCCAGGCCGGCGGCAGCGCACCCGCGGGCCGGCGCCAGTTCCACCTGGTCCAGCGCTCCGGGCAGCAGGGACCGGCCCTCGGCACAGTCAGCCTGGCCCCTGGCGCCAGCCGTCAGCTGCGGGTGCGACTGATCTACCCGGCCGATGCCACCCCGCCGCAGGTGCTCAGCCTGCTGCCCATGCCGGCAGCCGCAGCGGCCGAAGCGCCTGTGAAACAATCGCCACCACCAGCCAGCCGCCAACCGTGACGCAAGCCCGCAAGCGCAGGGTCTTCCCCTTCACCGCGATCGTGGGCCAGGAGGAGATGAAGCTGGCGCTGCTCCTCAACGTGATCGACCCGCGCATCGGCGGCGTGATGATCATGGGCGACCGGGGCACCGGCAAAAGCACCACAATCCGCGCCCTGGCCGATCTGCTGCCCGAGATCGACGTGGTGGCAGGCGACCCCTACAACAGCTCTCCGACAGACCCCGACCTGCAGAGCGTCGAGGTGCGCCAGCGGGCTGAGCACGGCGAGAGCCTGGCCACCGAGAAGCGTCAGGTGCCGATGGTCGACCTGCCCCTGGGGGCCACCGAAGATCGCCTCTGCGGCACCATCGACATCGAGAAGGCTCTCAGCGAGGGCGTGCGCGCCTTCGAGCCCGGCCTGCTGGCCAAGGCCAACCGCGGCCTGCTCTACGTGGATGAGGTGAACCTGCTGGACGACCACCTGGTGGACGTGCTGCTGGATTCGGCCGCCTCCGGCTGGAACACCGTGGAGCGCGAAGGCGTGAGCGTGCGCCACCCGGCTCGCTTTGTGCTGATCGGCTCCGGCAACCCCGAGGAAGGCGAGCTGCGCCCGCAGCTGCTCGATCGCTTCGGCATGAGCGTGGAAGTGCGCACCGTGCGTGATCCCGAGCTGCGGGTGCAGGTGGTGGATCAGCGCACCTCGTTCGACAACGACCCCGACGGCTTCAACAACGCCGTGCAGACCACCCAGGACGCCCTGCAAGCGCGTGTGGTGGACGCCCAGAACCGCCTGCCCCACGTGCAGATCGACGACGACCTGCGCATCCGCATCTCCGCCATCTGCGGCGAGCTGGATGTGGATGGTCTGCGCGGCGATATCGTGACCAACCGCGCCGCCCGGGCCCTGGCCGCCTTCGAGG
>JBEBCC010000124.1:0-6559 GCA_041158125.1 Cyanobacteriota bacterium | reverse complement strand
CTCAAGCTGGCGGAGCTGGAGCTGGTGCAGCAGCTCTGGGGTGAGCCGCCGCTGTTGCTGCTCGACGACGTTCTGGCGGAACTGGATCCAGAGCGTCAGCAGCTGCTGCTCGAGGCGGTGGGGGATGGGCACCAGTGCCTGGTGAGCGCCACGCACCTGGGGGCCTTCAGCCAGGGATGGCACACACATTCCCAGCTCGTCACCGTTGAGGCTGGAATCCTGCGGCCTGGCCAGTAAGGTGTTGTGCTCATTGCCTGGTTCTGATGACCCAAGCGGCCTGCCTCCACCCCAACCCGGGATGGACTGGAGCTGAAAGCACTTTCGCCGGTAGCCCCCAATCACCCAGTGCCACCGACATGGTGGGTAAACACTGCATTCTCGAGCTTTACAGCTGCGATCCCGCCAAGCTCGACGACGAAGCTTTTCTCAGGACCGCCATCACCAACGCTGCCAAGCGTGCTGGCGCCACTCTCCTGAATCTGATCACCCACCGGTTCGATCCCCAGGGTGTGACGGGGCTGGCTCTCCTGGCCGAATCCCACATCTCGATCCATACCTGGCCCGAATCGGGCTATGCGGCGGTGGATGTGTTCACCTGCGGTGATCACACCATGCCCGAGCGGGCCTGCATCGTGCTCAGCGAAGAGCTCGACGCGGCCAATTACAAGCTCAAGAGTTTCCGCCGTGAAACGCCAAGCTCCGTCGCCGGTGCTGAGCGGGAACCCGCCCTCGCCGCGGCCTGAACAGTTCGTCGAACCGACGCTGTTGGCAGCCGTTCCCTCTGGGGCGGCTGCTTTTTTGTGCCGGCCAGGGGCCCTGCGGCAGAGGTTCAATCCAGCGTGGCGGTTCGCGGCGGCAGTTCGCGGTTGAGCTTGCCGCTCACCAGACCTTCCAGATCCAGGCTCACCGCCGCAAAGCCCAGCTCCCGGAACGCCTGGACCAGCTCAGTGCGCAAGCTGCCCCGCAGCTCGCTCAGCAGGGCTGCCAGCGCTGCCGCGGGTAGTTCGATCCGCGCCGATTCCCCCTGGCTGCGCACCCGCAGCTCCGTGAAACCATGCTGCCGCAGCCAGTCCTCCGCAGCGGCCACCCGCTGCAGCCGTGCGGCGCTGATCGTCTCGCCGTAGGGGAAGCGCGAGGCCAGGCATGGCTGGGCGGGTTTGTCCCACCAGGGAAACCCCAGGGCTCTGGAGATCTGGCGCACGTCGGCCTTGCTGATGCCCAGCTCCGCCAGGGGTGAGCGCACACCCCGCTCGCGGGCGGCGCGGATTCCGGGCCGATGGTCGCTGAGGTCGTCGTGGTTGACGCCATCCAGCACCTGGGCGGTGCAGCCCCCCTCCTCCCGCTGCAGCTGGCTGAGCAGCTGCGCCAGCTGACCGTGCAGTTCGCGCTTGCAGGCGTAGCAGCGCTCGGCCGGGTTGCTGCTATAGGCCGGATCCGTCAGTTCAGCGGTGGCGATCTCCCGCTGCCTGATGCCCATCCAGCGGGCCTGCTGCTGGGCCTCTGCCCGCAGATGGGGGGCCAGGGCCGGGGAGACACCGGTCACGGCCAGGGCGCGCTCCCCCAATTGTTCGGCGGCGATCGCCGCCACCAGGGCGCTGTCCACACCGCCGGAATAGGCCACCACCACCGCCGGGTAGCCGGCCAGGCGATGCCGCAGCTGGTTCAGGGACTGGTCGAGTGTGGCGGGCAGGGTTTCGAGCTGGCGGAACATCGCGCGCGGGGTGGCCTCGGCGGTGGCCGCTGACTACAGAGGTGATCCTGGCAAGGCCGGCTGGCCGATGCCGTCCCTGGCGCCCCCGTTAGCATCGGCGCGAACCCGTGCTGCCCTTGCGCCCCAGCAATCGCCGCGTTCGCCCCCGATCCTCCTGAGCCCTCCCCGACGACCGTGAAGACCACATCGCAGCAGGGGGCGCAGCGAGGCACCGGTCGCGGCATCGGCATCCGCACCGCCGCCGGTAGCAGCGAGCGCAGCCATGGTCAGTTGCACGTCTACGACGGCGACGGCAAGGGCAAAAGCCAGGCGGCTCTCGGTGTGGTGTTGCGCACCATCGGCCTGGGTATCTGCGAGCAGAAGCAGACGCGGGTGCTGCTGCTGCGCTTTCTCAAGGGGCCGGGCCGCTCCTACGACGAGGATGCGGCGATCGAGGCCCTGCAGCAGGGTTTCCCTCACCTGATCGATCAGGTGCGCACAGGCCGCGGCGAGTACTTCTCCGCCGATCAGGTGACCCGCGTCGATGTTCAGGAGGCTCAGCGGGGTTGGACCATCGCCTGCGGCGCCCTCGCCAGCGAGCTCTATTCGGTGGTGGTGCTCGATGAGCTCAATCCCGTGCTCGATCTGGGCCTGCTGGATACCGAAGAGGTGGTGCGCACCCTTGCCGCCAAGCCGCCGGGCATGGAGGTGATTGTCACGGGGCGTGGCGCACCGCGGCCGCTGGTGCAGATCGCCGATCTGCATTCGGAGATGCGCGCCCACCGCCGCGCCGATGCCGCTAGCGAACCCGGGCCCGACGGTGAGCTGGTGGCGGCCGGGCTGGATGGCATCGAGATTTATACAGGTGAAGGAAAGGGCAAGAGCACCAGCGCCCTGGGCAAGGCCCTGCAGGCCATCGGCCGCGGCATCAGCCAGGACAAGAGCCACCGCGTGCTGATCCTCCAGTGGCTGAAGGGTGGCAGCGGCTACACCGAAGATGCCGCCATCGCCGCCCTGCGCGAAAGCTATCCACATCTGGTGGATCACCTTCGCTCCGGCCGTGATGCGATCGTCTGGCGCGGTCAGCAGCAGCCGATCGATTATGTGGAAGCCGAGCGGGCCTGGGAGATCGCGCGCGCCGCGATCTCCAGTGGCCTGTACAAAACTGTGATCCTCGATGAGATCAATCCCACGGTGGATCTCGAGTTGCTGCCGGTGGAGCCGATCGTGCAGACCCTGCTGCGCAAACCCTCGGAAACCGAGGTGATCCTCACCGGCCGTTGCAAGAACCCGCCCGCCTACTTCGATCTGGCTTCGGTGCACTCCGAGATGGTGTGCCACAAGCACTACGCCGAACGTGGGGTTGATCTCAAGCGCGGGGTGGATTACTGAAGACGCAGCTTTGGTGACGCCGGGGAGAGCCGGGCGGGGCAGTCATCCCGTCTCGGCAGCCCCGTTTCAGAACAACGGCACCACCAGATTGTCGATGGTCATGACCGCGTCGTTGTAGTCGTTGTCACTGGTGCCTAAGGGTTTCTAGAAAAAACCATGTGGAGCGGCGCCTCCCTCCCTCCGAGGCCCAGCTGGCCATGGGGGTAGTGGGCCGGTTCAGGCTCTCTGTGCGGCTATGACCATCTCGATGGGGCCCTTTTCTGACGCTGACTATGCTTGAGGCCTCCTTCTTCTGGAGAACGTCCCGTTCATGCCATCGCTTCTCATGGCCTGAGTAGGTTGCTCAGTCGGATCAGGTTGTCGGCGATCACATGCAGGCCGAACAACGCAGCGTCGACGCATCTCTGCGATGACTCCCTTGGTGCCATTGTTCTTATCGGCAGCGATGGTTTTCTGGTGAGCAGCCGGTCGCTCTGCTGCCATCGCTATGGCGGCCTCCCGTTCGCCGTAGCCATCAGCCGGCGTCACACGGTCATCCACCACCAGGCCATGGCGGTTGTCGATGAGTACGTGGCCTCGAGAACTGGGGAGGGCCGGATGAACGTTGAACTTGTGGGCCAGCAGAATATCGGGATCCGTGCTTGAGCAGTGGGGCGTGTTGCTGAGCCTGATCCCGCGGAAATCGATCTTGGCCCGCTTCTTTTCGCTCTCAGCCTCTCCGAATTTCTCGCCCGGCCCTGATGGTGGAGGGGCGGATCATCCTCCCCCTGGATCCGCTCGAGTGAGGCATGGGAGGCCCAGGCCTGCAGCAGGGTGCCATCCACGGAGAAGTGCTCGTTGCTGAGCAGCGGTTTCACCTCCGGAGCCGCCATCCATGCCTCCAGGAACCTGCCCATCAGCTGCTGGTTCAGCAGCCGCTCGCGATTTTTGGTGAGTGACGTTGGATGCCAGATCGAATCATCGAGGCTCAGCCCCACAAACCACCGAAACAGCAGGTTGTCGTCGAGTTACTCCAGCAGCAGGCGCGCCGATCGGATCCCGTGGAACGCCTGCAACAACGAGGCCAGCAGCAACTGCTCGGGCGGCACCGAGGGCCTTCCTTCTGAGGCGTACAGCTGGCAGAAGGTGGGATTGAGTTGATCGAGAGCCTGATCCGCCAGCTTGCGGATCCGCCGCAGCGAATGACGGGCCTGGATCCGATCCTCAATCGAGACATAGGCCAACAGCGAGCCAGTGTGCTCCTGTTGATCTCGCATCAAGGGGTGGCGGTTGACCCATTGCGCAGGGGTGGCTGGTTTTTTCAGCAAGCTCTTCAGGCGATGGTGGGCTGTGGCTGCAACTGTTCCTGAAGCCGCGGGTCGATGTAGATCCGCCCACGTCGCAGCGCCTGCAACGCCCGGATCAAGGTGCCGCTGCCAACGCTCTCCACATGCACGATCGCCTGGGCCTCGCACTCGCTCAGCGCCTCGGCCGTCAGCCAGTGATCCTGTTGCACCAGCACCAGAATCAGCATGCGGGCGCGGCTGCGCCGCAGGCGGCGAATCAGGCGACGGCCCTGGTCGACGGCGATGCTGTCGGTGAGCAGCACCAGCGTTTCACGGTCCTGCCGCTTCTCCGACTCCCGGGCCTGCTGACGCACCAGGCCCCACACCTCCTGTTCGTCGATGCCGCTGCCGCAGATGTTCGGCACCCGGGCCACCAGCGCCAGTCTTGCCACCAGGTGGGCTTCCAGCCATGAGCCGGTGCCGGCCACGATCGGCCAGCTGCCGACTTGAGCATTGACCAGCTGCATGCGGCGCCGGAAGCCAGGGCGGCTCGGAACGAAGTGCAGGGCCTGGCTGGTGGCCTCCTGTGGCAGGTCGGCTTCAGCGATGAGAGCGGACGCAGCTCATCCATCCAGCCAACCTGACGTCGCTGGCTCACCCCTGCGCATCTGGTTGGCAGACGGCAACGGGCAGGGGAGCGGCTGATGGGTGCAGCCAACCCCCTCACATCGAGAGGCTCTCAGAGCGATCTCATCGCTGCTCCAGCGCAATCTGCAGCCCCGGTGTTGCTTCGCTCATGACGTTGACGGTTCCCCATCGGCAGCAGCTGCACCTGACGGCGCGTCGGTGAACCAGCGTGGTCGACCGCTCGACTCAGTAGCGCGGCACGGATGGGTCCACCTCCTGGCTCCAGGCGTCGATGCCGCCGGCCACGTTGATCCCCTCGATGCCGTGGCGCTTCAGGGCGATCAGGGCCTTGGCGCTGCGGCCGCCCAGCTTGCAGTGGGCGTAAAGCGTCTTACCGGCGGCCAGCTCGCGCACCCGCTCGATCGCCGTGCCGTTCTCGATCTGATCGAGGGGGATCAGCTCGGCGCCGGGAATCACGCCGATCTCGGCTTCGGGTGGGTTGCGCACATCGATCAGGGCGATGGCGGAGCGGTCGCCATCGAGCAGTGCCTTCAAGTCCTGAACGCTGATGCTTGCCACCGCGCCGGCTTCCTCCTGGCCCGGGGCGCTGCCGCCCACACCGCAGAATTCCTGATAGTCGATCAGTTTGTCGATCACCGGGCGCTCGGGATTGGGCCGGAGCCTGAGCTCACGGAACTTCATACCCAGGGCATCGAACAGCAGCAGCCTGCCGCTCAGGGTGGTGCCGATGCCGGTGATGATCTTCACCGCTTCGGTGGCCTGGATCACGCCGATGATCCCGGGCAGTACACCCACCACACCGCCCTCGGCGCAGGAGGGCACCATGCCCGCCGGTGGCGGCTCCGGGAACAGATCGCGGTAGTTGGGGCTCTCGGCATCCAGGTTGAACACCGTGGCCTGGCCTTCAAAGCGGAAGATCGAGCCGTACACGTTGGGCTTACCCAGCAGCACGCAGGCGTCGTTCACCAGGTACCGGGTCGGAAAGTTGTCCGTGCCGTCGCAGACGATGTCGTAGGGGCGGATGATCTCCAGCGCGTTCTCGCTGCTCAGCGCCGTTTCGTAGAGATCCACCTGGCAGTGCGGGTTGATCTCCAGGATGCGAGCCTTGGCTGATTCAATCTTCGGCTTGCCCACCCAGCTGGTGCCGTGGATCACCTGCCGCTGCAGGTTGGAGTGGTCCACCACATCGAAATCCACGATGCCGATGCGGCCCACGCCGGCGGCGGCCAGATAAAGCAGCAGAGGTGAGCCCAGGCCGCCGGTGCCCACGCACAGCACCGACGAGGCCTTGAGGCGCTTTTGCCCCTCCATGCCCACCTCCGGCAGGATCAGGTGACGGGCAAAGCGGGCCACCTCATCGGGGCTGAGCGCGATGCCGGTGGTGTCGGGGGGAAGCATGGAGGCGGGGCGTGGTGCGTTCCAGCTCCCTACTCTCCCAAATCCTCGGCCAGCACCTCCAGGGGCAGGGCCCTGGCCTCGGGGGCTTCCCCAGGGGGCGCGGGCTCCGGCAGCCACCAGGCCCGCAGCGGCTCCGCCTCCCCCGCCAGGCCGCTGCGGATCAGCA
>JBEBCC010000123.1:0-6551 GCA_041158125.1 Cyanobacteriota bacterium | reverse complement strand
AGGACAGAGATGGAGGCTCTGGGCTGGGAGGCGGCTGATCAGCTCAGTGTGTTTCCAGGGCGTCTCGGTCTCCACCAGGAATGTGGCGCCCTGCTGGCCCAGCAGTTGCTGGAGAGCGACGCGTCGTTTGGCTGACCGCCAGCGCCAGCAGAAAGCCCGCAAATTGCACGATCACCACGCAGGGGCCTGAGGGCAGGTTGGTGAGGCCTGAACCCAGCAGCCCCAGCAGGGCGCAGCCACCGCCGAGGCCGGCGGAGATCAGGGCATAGAGCGGGAAGCGGCGACTCACCAACCGCCCCCCGCAGGCCGGGATCACCACGAAGGCGCTGATCAGAAGCACCCCCACTGCCTTGATCGACACCGCCACCACCACCGCCAGCAGCATGATGAAGGCCAGCCGGTGACGGCTGGCGCCCACCCCGAAGGCCCCCGCCAGATCGCTGTTGAGCGTCAGCAGCACCTGCGCCCGCAGGCTCAGGGCGAGATAGAGCAAGGCGCCGAGCAACAGCACAGCGATCACGGTCAGATCGCTCCAGCTGATGCCGAGGATGTCGCCAAACAGCAACTGCTGGATGCCGCCGCGATAGGCCTCCACCAGGCTCAGCGCCACCACCGCAAAGGCCAGAGAGGTGGAATACACGATGTTCAGCAGGGCGTCTGCCGGTAGGCCGCTGCGGGCCACCAGCTGGTTCACCAGAAGGGCGAACAACACGGCAAAGGGAATCAGCACCAGGGTGGGATTCACCCCCAGCAGGATGCCCAGGCTGATGCCCAGCAAGGCGGAATGGCCCAGGGCATCACTGAAGAACGACAGCTGGCGCAACACCGCAAAGCTGCCCAGCAGCCCGCCCAGGGCACCGGTGAGCAGGCCACCGAGCAGGGCCCGCTGCATGAACGGCTGGCCCAGCACCACCAGCAGCGATGCCGAATCAGCCATGGGCAGGAACCCCGGCGTGGTGGTGGCGGTAGGGCACCACATTGGGCCCATACAGCTCAGCCAGCCGTGCCGCACTGAGGGCATGGTCGGGGGCACCGCTGCAGCGCAGGCGCCGATTCAGACACAGAACCTGATCACAGCTGCGGCGCACCATCTCCAGATCGTGCGACACCTGCAGCACGGTCCAGCCTTCCTGGCGGCGCAGCTCCAGCAGCAGCTCCTGGAATCGCTCAGTGCTGGGGGCATCCAGTCCCGCCTGCGCTTCATCGAGCACCAGCAACTGGCGGGGCCGCACCACACAGAACGCCAGCAGCACCCGCTTGAGCTGACCGCCGGAGAGTTCGCTGAGCCGGCGTTCCGGCAGGTTCTGGCAGCCAGTGCGCTCCAGGGCGCGCTGCACGGCCTCGGTGCGACGCTTGCTGCCGAGCCAGGCCAGGCTGAGACCTGGTGCATCGACACCGAAGCCCACGAATTCGCCCACCGTGAGGGGGAACCGGCCCTGCAACGCCAGGCTCTGGGGCAAGTAAGCGATCTGCGCACGCACCGCACGGGGCAATTCGCCCGCCGGACCGAGTACATGGCCAAGGATCCGCACGGACCCTGCCGCCCTGGGCAGCAGGCCGAGCACGGCTCCTACCAGGCTGCTCTTGCCGGCACCGTTGGGCCCCACCAGCGCCGTATCGGTTTCGCGGGCGAGCTGAAAGCTCACCTGCTCGACAGCCAGCCGCTCACCACGGCGAACGCTGAGGCCCTCAACCAACAGCACAGGGGTGTGGTCTGTCATGGCCCGAAGGCCTGGCGCAGATCCGCCGCATTGCGGCGCATCACCGTCAGGTAAGTGGCCGGATCGCGGGAGGCCTGCTCGCTCGCCGTTTCCAGCGGATCAAACGCAACGATCTTCACGCCCAGATCGCTGGCCAGGGCATTGAAGGAGCGGTTGCCCTCCTGCGGCTCGCTGACCAGGGCCTTGAGCTGGCTGCTCTTCACCGCGGCCGCCACCCGCTGCAGATCCGCCGGCGAGGGATTGATCTCAGGCACATCCACCAGGAACTCAGCCCTGAGGCCATAGCGCTGGGCGAAGTAGGGGGCGAAGTCGTGGAAGGCCACGAACGTCTTGCCCCGATAGGGCTGGAGCTGAGCGGCGATCTCACCGCTCAGCTTTTTCAGCTCGGCGGTGTAGGCGGCGGCGTTGCGCCGGTATCCCTCCGCGCAGCTGGGATCGGCCTTTACCAGGCCATCGCGGATGGCCTCCACCTGCTGCACGGCCCGCAGCGGATCCAACCAGACGTGGGGATTCACAGCGCCGTGAGCATGGCCGTGGCCCCGCTCCTCGCCATGGCCGTCGTCATGGTGGTCCGTTTCCAGCGTGGCGACGCCGCTGCTGGAATCAATCACCTGTAGCTGTGGATTGCCGGCGGAGGCCACGAGCTTGTCGAGGAAGCTCTCCATCTCCAGGCCGTTCTTCACGAGCACCCGGGCCTGGCGCAGGGCGGTCAGGTCCCCCGGCTTGGCCTGGAAATCGTGGGGGCCAGTGCTGGGCGGGATCAAGGCGGTGACCGTGGCGCAGTCGCCCGCCACGGCGCGGGTGAACAGGGTGATCGGCAGGAAGGTGGTGACCACCTTGAACGCCTTGTCGACTGAGGCATCAGTGGGCTCCGGGCGGGGTGCACCGCAGGCAGCCAACAGCAGGACCCCGATCAGCCCCCCGGTACGCCTCAACAGGGCTTGGAGCCCGGCAGGAGATCGCATCCGAAGCTCTCTAGCGAGAATGGTTCTCATTTCTATAGCTGAGCCTTGAAGCCGGCTCCTGCTCGCTGGCCCTGCCGTTCGCGCGCCGGCACCGCCACCGGCCACAGCCACCAGCGCCCGTTGGCATCACCGGCCGCCAGGTGCCGGCCATCCGGTCGCCAAGCCAGCACGTTGAAGCCGCTGCCCTGGCCCTCGAGCGGCTGCAGCATCCGACCTCGGCCATCCCAGAGCGCCACGCTGCCGTCGCTGGAAGCACTGGCCAGCAGGGTGCTGCCGGGCGCAAAGGCCAGCGCATTGACGCGTTTTTCGTGCCACAGCAACGGTTCCGGTTGCCAGGCCTTGGCCCCCTGCTTGACCTGCGTCCACAGGATCACCGCTTCTGCGGCGGCACTGGCCAGCAGCGGGGCCAGGCGGCCGGGCTGATCGCTCCAGGCCAGCTGGCGCACCTTGGCGGGGAAACCGCTGAACTGCCAGGGCTGGCCGTGGCAGCCCTGGGGCCATACGAGCAACGAGCGATCCAGCATCCCGCAGGCCAGATGGTGACCCGGCCCGGAGAAGGCCAAGGCCAGGCCGGTCGAGGCGATCGGGTTGCGCAGCGGCGGATCGGCCGGCGCGCTCAGGCATGGCTGCCACAGCACCAGCTCACCGTGGCAGCTGGCCGCCAGCTGCACCCCATCGACGCTCCAGGCCAGGGCCTGGATGGTGCCAGGCAGTTCCAGCGGTGGCTCACGCCACTGACGATTCGCTCCATCCCAGAGCCGCAGCTCCCGCCCGGCCGCCACCGCCAGCAGCAGCCCACCGGGCTGCCAGGCCGCCGCATCGATCCAGCCGCCGCCCAACGGGATCGGATCCATGGCCAGCGTGCGCACCCCGGTGCCTCCCAGCTCCCAGAGCAGCAGCTCGCCGTCCTGGCCGGCAGCCATCAGGAACTGGCCATCGCTGCTGAAGCCCACCACATCGAGGCTGCCGTCGCGCTCGCCCCGCAGCAGCTCCTCACAGCCGGCGCGGAAATCGAGCAGCAGAAGTTCGCCACCGGCGGTGGCGATCGCCAGAAACTCGCCATCGGCCGACCAGGCCAAGGCTGTGATCGGCTGCTGCAGATCGCCGCAGAGCCGTTCGCTCACCAGGGGTGCTGCCGGTGCCATCGCGAATTCAGGCCACGCAGGCGTGGAAGCCCGCGCGCAGGCCATCGGCATCAAGATCGCGGCCGATGATCACGAATTCGGTGCGGCGCCGCTCACCCGGCTTCCAGGGGCGATCGAAATCCCCGTCGATGAGCATGTGCACCGACTGCAGCACGTAGCGCTCGTCCTTGCCGTCCAGCTGGATGATGCCCTTCATCCGGAACAGATCCGGACCACGGCTGGCCACCAGATCGGAGATCCAGCGGCCCAGCTTCTCGAGGTCCATGGGACGCTCCTCCACCAGGGCCAGCGAACCGACCGCATCGTCGTGCTCATGGTCGTGCTCCTCGGCCAGAAAGCCCGGATCGAGGCTCAGGGCACGCTCCAGCTCAAAGGCTTCCACCCCCAGCAGCTCCTGCATCGGCACATCAGCCTTCTCACTGGTGAGCAGACGCGCCACGGGGTTGATGGCGCGCACCCGTCGCTCGATCGCCGCCCGATCTGCGTCGCTCACCAGATCGGCCTTGTTGAGCACCAGCACATCAGCGAAGGCCAGCTGCTCCTGCACCTCTTCTGTGTCCCAGTGCTGCTCGACGTGCTTGAGGTCGACCAGGGTCACGACTGCATCGAGCCGCAGCTCGTCGCGCAGATCCTCATCCACGAAAAACGTCTGAATCACTGGCGCCGGATCGGCCAGGCCGGTGGTTTCGATCACCAGATGGTCAAAGCGGTCGCGCCGTTTCATCAGGTTGCCGATGATCCGGATCAGATCGCCGCGCACGGTGCAGCAGATGCAGCCGTTGTTCATCTCGAAGATCTCTTCATCGGCATCCACCACCAGCTGGTTGTCGATGCCGACCTCGCCGAATTCATTGACGATCACCGCCACCTTGAGGCCGTGCTCATGGGTGAGGATCCGGTTCAGCAGGGTGGTCTTGCCAGCGCCGAGGTAACCGGTGAGCACGGTGACAGGCAGACGCTCGGCGGCGGGAACGGGACTGGAGAAGGCCATGGAGACGACGGGGTACCGAGACCCTTATCCTGAGAATGGTTCTCGTTTTAGCAGGTTGCGCCGCTGGCGCTCCGCCTATGGCTGACCACGTCCATCCCTCCGATCAGGACCCGCCGGCCCTTGGGCCCCGGCAGCAGGCCTTGCTGACCGTTCTGCGCGAGGCGGATGCCGAGCTCACTGGCCAGGAGCTGCATGAACGGCTCAAGCAGGGCTCGCAGCGGCATGGTCTGGCCACCGTGTACCGGAACCTGCGGCTCCTGCAACGCTCCGGTCTTGTGCGCTGCCGCAAGTTGCCCAATGGGGAGAGCGTCTATGCCCCCCTGGAGCGCGATGACCATCACCTCACCTGCGTGAGCTGCGGTCACAGCAAACCGTTGCCGATCTGCCCGGTGGCAAGCGGCGGCCTTGGCCTGAGCAAGGTGCTGCTGCAGGGGTTCAAGCCCCTGTTTCACACCTTCGAGATCCACGGCCTCTGCAGCTCCTGCCAGCAGAGCGAGCCACTTGCCCATGGCTGACCTCGTGATTGTCGGGGCCGGTCCCCAGGCTCTCACCCTCAGTTGCCTCCTGCTCCAGAAGCGACCGCGGCTGCAGCGGCGCCTGCGGATCGTGGACCCCAGCGGCCGCTGGCTGAGCCGCTGGCAGCGGCAGATGGACCAGTACGAGATTCCCTGGCTGCGCTCCCCCTCACCCCATCACCCCCATCCGAACGCCCATGCCCTGCGGCAGTTTGCGCACTCCCGGCAGCGCAGCCGTCAGCTGGAGGGTCCCTATGGCCTCCCCCACACCGATCTGTTTGCGGACTTCTGCCGCCAGGTCATCAGCGAGTACCAGCTGACTGAGGGCGTACGGGCCGCGAGCGTGGAGCGCATCCGGCTTCCCCAGCTGGGAGGCGGCCCGATGGAGCTGGCACTCAGCGATGGCACCACCATGGCCGCCGGGAGATTGGTGATCGCCACGGGGAGCGGTGCACCTCAGATGCCCGCCTGGGTCGCAGCGATCGCAGGCGACCCTCCGCCAGACGCGTTGCAGCACAGCGACAGGATCCATCTTCCTTCGCTGCACTCATTGCAGGGCCAACGGATCCTGATCGTGGGCGGCGGGCTCACCAGCGCCCATCTGGCCCTGGGCGCGCTGCGGCGGGGTGCGCGGGTGCATCTGCTCTATCGCCGGACCCTGAAGCACAAGCCCTTCGATGCCGATCCGGGCTGGCTCGGCCCCAAATACCTCAAGGCCTTTCACGCCGAACTCTGCATGCGGCGGCGTCAGCGGCAGGTGCTGAAGGCCCGCGACGGAGGCTCCATCACGCCGGAGACGGCCGCCCAGCTGAGGCTGGCCCAGCGCGCAGGGATGCTGCAACTCCATGAACACTGCGAGGTGCGTTCCGCCCGATGGTGCGCCAATCACTGGTCTGTGCGCTGCACGGATGGCCATGGACTTGAGGTCGATCGGATCTGGCTCGCCACAGGGCACCGCCAGGGCGTCAGCCAGCAGCCGCTGTTGCGGCAGCTTCAAGAGCAGCGTCCGATCGACCTGGTCAACGACTGGCCCGTGCTGGACTCCGACCTGCGCTGGCCGGGCAGCGCCGTGCATGTGATGGGTGGTCTCAGTGCCCTGCAGATCGGCCCCGCTGCCCGGAATCTGTTCGGCGGGCGAGAGGCCGCCCAGCGCATCTGCCGGGCTGTGATCAAACAGTGATCAGCTCCAACCAGCAGCCGAAAGCCCCGGGGGC
>JBEBCC010000122.1:0-13937 GCA_041158125.1 Cyanobacteriota bacterium | reverse complement strand
TGGTGTTCCAGGCTGAGCACAACATCCTGATGCACCCCTTCCACATGCTGGGTGTGGCCGGTGTGTTCGGCGGCAGCCTGTTCTCCGCCATGCACGGTTCGCTGGTGACCTCCTCGCTGGTTCGTGAAACCACCGAAACCGAGAGCCAAAACTACGGCTACAAGTTCGGCCAGGAGGAAGAGACCTACAACATCGTGGCCGCCCACGGTTACTTCGGTCGCCTGATCTTCCAATACGCCTCCTTCAACAACAGCCGCAGCCTGCACTTCTTCCTGGGTGCCTGGCCGGTTGTGGGGATCTGGTTCACCTCCATGGGGGTGAGCACCATGGCGTTCAACCTGAACGGCTTCAACTTCAACCAGTCGATCCTGGATTCCCAGGGCAAGATCCTGCCCACCTGGGCCGACGTGCTGAACCGCGCCAACCTGGGTATGGAAGTGATGCACGAGCGCAATGCTCACAACTTCCCGCTGGATCTGGCCGCTGTGCAGTCCACCCCCGTGGCACTGACAGCCCCCGCCATCGGCTGAGACCCTCGCCGGTCTCCTGCTCTGCCCCCGCCGCGGCGGGGGCTTTTTGTTTGCCCGCGCATCGGTCTGCCCTTCGCGTGGGCCGCAGATCGCTTGCCAGGATGGCCCGATCGGTTGCAGCGGTCCTTGGCAGAACAGGTTCCAGTGCAGGCGGCAGATCAGCGCTGGCCCTGGTGGCCACTGCTGCCCCTCTACCCCTACGGACAGCGCCGCACTCTGGTGCGCGAACTCATCCCCGATCAGCTCTGGAGCTTCGAGCAGCTGCAGGGCATCTTTTACGTGGCGGTGCCGATCCGGATGACTGTGGCGCGGGTGCGCGGCGGTCTGATGCTCTATGCACCGGTGGCCCCCACCCCGGAACTGCTCGCTCGGCTGCGTGATCTGGAGCAGCGCCATGGGCCCGTGCGCAGCATCGTCCTCCCCACCGCCTCCGGCCTGGAGCACAAGCTGCCGGTGCCAGCCATGGCCCGCGCCTTTCCGGCTGCCGAGGTCTGGGTGACTCCCGGCCAGTGGAGCTTTCCATTGCAGCTGCCCCTGGCCTGGCTTGGCTTCCCCGCCAGCAGAACCCGCGTGCTCGGCGACGAGGGCTTTCCCCATGCCGACGACCTGCAGTGGTTGTCCCTGGGACCGATCGATCTTGGATTGGGGCGCTTCCATGAGCTCACCTGTCTGCATAAGCCCAGCGGTGCACTGCTGCTCACCGATGCGCTGGTGGCAATCCCGGCTGAACCGCCGGAGCTGTTCGATCTCGATCCCACGCCGCTGCTCTTTCATGCCAGGGACCGCGGCGATCAGCCGCTGCAGGACACGCCCGGACAGCGTCGGCGCGGCTGGCGCCGGCTGGCCCTGTTCGCGTCCTTCCTGAGGCCCGAGGCGTTGGAGGTGCCGCCGCTACCACAGCTTCTGGCCGAAGCCTTCGCGCCCGGTTGCCGCACGCCCCGCAGCTATTTCGGCCTCTATCCCTTTCGCTGGCGTGGCAGTTCCGATGAGGCGTTCACAGCGCTCACCGGCGCCCAGCCCGGACGCCTGCAGGTGGCGCCGGTCCTGGAGCGCCTGGTGTTCCCGCGGACCCAGGCCGTGGTGCTGCGCTGGCTGGAGCAGCTGGCCGTCCTGAGCGAGCTGCGCTGGGTGGTACCGGCCCACTACGACGCACCAGTCCCCGCAGCCGCCAGCGATCTGCGAGCGCTTCTGGAGGGTATGCAGCAGCGAACCTGGGCACCGGAGCAGGGGGACTGGGCCTATCTCGCCCAGCTGGATGCGCTGCTGCTGCGGGCTGGTGTGGTGCCTGCTCAACCCCTGGAGAAATGAGATTGACAAGGCGAGCGGCGTTGCAGCGGCGAGCGCCGCTGCCGGCTCTCAGAGCCTGAGCTCACCGGGGTCGGCGTCTGAACCGGAGTCGGCGAACAGAGCCGATTCCAGTTCCATGCGCTGCTCCATCTGGCGCAGGAAGTAACCGGTCATCATCGCCGAAGCCAGCAGGCCAGCCAGATGGTCGCGGCTGGCCGTGATCTTCACATCGAAGTGATCGGCGGGCAGCATGCCCAGCAGACCCTGAACATTGTGGCGGATGATGTCCTGGATATCGCCGCTGGCAGAGCGGGCAACCCGCTGCAGCACGTCGGGAGACTGTTCCTGAAGGTATTGAATCAGTGAATTGCTGCCGATGGCCTCACTGTCGCTGGTCAGGAACTCCGGGTTGAACATCTCCACCGTGCTCCGCGTCAGCCTGCACCCTACCCCAGCTGTGCTAGCGCATCCGCGCGCTGCTGGTCGGGGAACCGAATCGGGCCAAGCCGGTTGAGCGGCCAGTAGCGCAGCACCGCTGTGCCGATCACCGCGCTGCGTGGCAGTGGCCCCCACAGATGCGAATCCAGACTGGCATTGCGGTTATCGCCGAGCACCAGCAGGGTGTCTTCAGGAACCGTCACCGGACCGAAGGTGTAGGCAATCGGTTCGGCGCGCCAGGCTTCAGGCAGCAGCTGGCCATTGCGCCAGAGCTGGCCATCTCGCACGGCGATCACATCTCCCGGCTGACCGATCACCCGTTTGATCAGGGCTGCCTTCGGGTCGTAGCCGGCCTGCACCAGAGCAGCTGGTGCATGGAACACCACGATGCTGCCGTTCGGCAGCGGTGCCCGCAGCCGCGGCCGCAGCTTCTCCACCAGAATCCGGTCCTGCAGCTGCAGCGTGGGCAGCATCGATCCCGAGGGGATCCAGCGGGGCTCCAGCACCGCCCAGCGCAGCAGCAGGGCCAGCATCAGCCAGAGCAGCACCCCACCCCAACCCCGGTGCCAGGCCCGACGGTCCACAGCCCCAGAGTCCTTGGGAGATGAGCTCTCGGGGACAGCACCCATGGGCCGTGGACCGGTCAGCATGATCGCTGCATCCTGAACCACCCGCTCCACCCGGTGCCCCCTTCCCCCGCCAGCGGCTGCAGCGCCGAAGCCAACCTCAGGGCTGCCCTGCTGCTGCTCGGGCAGCTGCGGGTCTGCGGGCTGCGGCGGCTGGTGCTATGCCCGGGCAGCCGCTCGGCACCGCTGGCGGTGGCGGCCGGGATGCTCAGTCGCAGCGGCCTGGATCTGTTCACGGCCATCGATGAGCGCTCCGCTGCATTTCTGGCGGTGGGACTGGGCCGCGCCGATGGCCTGCCGGCGGCGGTGGTGACCACCTCCGGCACGGCGGTGGCCAATCTGCTGCCGGCGGTGGTGGAGGCCGACAGCGGTGCGGTGCCGCTGCTGCTGCTCACAGCCGACCGACCGCAGCGGCTCAAGCGCCGCGGCGCCAATCAGACCGTCAATCAGGAGAGCTTCCTGGCGGCCTGCTGCCGGCGCCTGATCGAAGCCGACGCCCGGGGCCTCGCGGCGATGGAAGCTGAGGCCCTGCAGCTGCTGGCCCAGGCGGCCTGGCGGGCCTGCCTGGGGAGCCCCCTTGGGCCAGTGCACCTGAATCTGCCGCTCGAAGAACCGTTGCACGCGGATGCGGCGGCGCTGGCCACTGCAGCCGGAACCCTGGCCGGGTTCCTGGCACCGGTGCAGGGGCCGGCCCCGCAGCCGCCGGCTTCAGCGCCTGCTCTGGATCCAGGGCAGCGCAGTGCCGCTGATCGCCTCGATCCGAATCAACCCGGTGTGGTGGTGGTGGGGCCGTGGCGCGGATCCGCAGCGGCGCTGCCGACCTTTGGCGACGCGCTGCGCCGCTGGCAGCGCCGCAGCGGCTGGCCGGTGCTGGCCGATGGCCTTTCCGGATTGCGGGGACTGGCGGGTCTGGAGCTGATCCATGGTTACGACCTGCTGCTGGCGGAGGGCCATGGCCTGGCGCCGGCGCCTCAGTTGCTGCGGCTCGGGCCGATGCCCGCCAGCCGCCGCCTCCAGCAGTGGATCGCCGCCTGCAGGGGACCGCAGCTGCTGATCGGCGAGGCCGATCCCCGTAATCTCGATGCCGGCATCAACGCTGATCACCGTCTGGGCTGTGGTCTGTGCGGCTGGTTGACCGCTCAGCCGCCCGAGCGGCTGGTTGGCACCGCCGCAGCTGCCAGCCGGGCCTTGGCCGAACGCTGGCAGCGGCTCGATGCCGCCCTCCAGGCGCAGCTGGATCTGGAGCTCCCCCCCGGAGCCGGTGTGCAGGAGCCAGCCCTCGCCCGTGCCCTCAGCCGGGCGCTGCCGGCGGGGCTGCCGCTCCTCCTGGCCAGCAGCAGCCCCGTGCGCGACTGGGAGAGTTTCGCCGCCGCCGATGCAGCCCACCGACCGGTGTACGGCTTCCGCGGCGCCTCCGGCATCGATGGCACCCTCTCACTGGCGGCAGGGCTGGCCTGCGCCCATGGCCAACTGGTGTTGCTCACGGGAGATCTGGCCCTGCTGCACGATGCCAACGGCTGGCTCTGGCGGAAGCAACTGCAGGCCAGGGGAGCACGCCTCTGCGTGGTCGTGATCGACAACGGTGGCGGTGGCATCTTCGAGCAGCTGCCGATCCGCCTGTCCGCCGGGTCCGATGGCATGGACTTTGAGCGCCTGTTCGCGATGCCTCAGCCGATCGATCACATCGCCCTGGCGAGCGGGTACGGCGTGCCGGCACGGCGCCTCGCCGGTCTGCAGGATCTGGCTGCAGGCCTGGCATGGGGCCTGGAGCAGCCGATGGCGCTGCTGGAGCTGCGCAGCGATCGCCGCGCCGACGCGGAACTGCGCCAGCAGCTGCGCCGCAGAATGGCGCTGCTGAGCCTCCAGCCCTGATGTCCGAGCCTGGCCACGAGACCGATCGCACGGCGGATCCACAACCCGGTCCGCTCTGGATCCCGCAGGCCAGCTACGACGATGTGCTGTTTGATCTTTGCGACGAGGGGATCGCCCGCATCCGCATCAACCGGCCCGAGAAGCGCAATGCCTTCCGGCCGAAAACCGTGATGGAGCTCTACGACGCCTTCTCGCGGGTGCGCGACAACCCGCGCGTCGGCGTGGTGCTGTTCAGCGGTGTCGGCCCCGCCGCTGATGGCGGCTGGGCCTTCTGCGCCGGTGGTGATCAGAGCGTGCGCGGCGATGGCGGTTATGTGGGCGATGACGGCCTGCCACGGCTGAACGTGCTCGACCTGCAGCGGCTGATCCGCAGCCTGCCGAAGGTGGTGATCGCCCTGGTGGCGGGCTACGCGGTGGGCGGCGGCCAGGTGCTGCATCTGCTCTGCGACCTCAGCCTGGCGGCCGACAACGCGGTGTTCGGCCAGACCGGGCCGCGCGTGGGCAGCTTCGATGGCGGCTTCGGTGCCGGCTATCTCGCCCGGGTGGTGGGTCAACGCAAGGCGCGTGAGATCTGGTTCCTCTGCCGCCGCTATGGGGCTGAGCAGGCTCTGGCGATGGGGCTGGTCAATGCGGTGGTGCCACTGGCGCAGCTGGAATCCGAGGGGGTGCGCTGGGCGCGTGAGGTGCTGAGCCACAGCCCCACGGCGATCCGCTGCCTCAAGGCCGCCTTCAACGCCGAAACCGATGGCCTGGCCGGCATCCAGGAGCTTGCGGGGCAGGCCACCCATCTGTTCTATCGAACCGAGGAGGGCCAGGAGGGCCGCAACGCCTTCCTGGAGAAGCGGGCACCGAATTTCTCTTCCTCTCCCTGGCTCCCGTAGCTAGTGCTTGGGCAGTTGGCTCCCGCCTCCGTGACACCTCTGCCACCGTCTGCCGACCCGCCGCGTCCAGCCCCTGGGGCACCAGCGGCGCTGCTGGTGCCCCTGCTGGCCCTGCTGCAAACCGCACCGACACTGGCCCGCCAGCCCGATCCGATCCCGCCGCCAGCTCCGGTGATCAGTGATCAGGTGGCGATGGCGCGGGTGCCGGGCGACCTGCTCAGTGAGCCCGGTCTGCAGCTCGTGCTCGATCGCCGCCATCGTCAGCTGTTGGTGCTGGAGAACGGCCAACTCAAGCGCCGTTTCCCAGCGGCAGTGGGCACTGTCGGCTGGGAGACACCGGCCGGCCGCCATCAGGTGCTGGAGAAGGTGGCCCATCCGGTCTGGCAGCACCCCGGCAATGGCCGCGCCGTGCCGCCCGGTTCCACCAATCCGCTCGGGAGCCGCTGGATCGGCTTCCACCGCGACTGCAACGGCCGCAGCGGTTGGGATGGCGAGCGGGATCTTCAGATCAACGGCTGCACCATGGCCGGCTTCCATGGCACGCCGCACCGCTGGACGGTGGGCCGGGCCGTGTCACACGGCTGCGTGCGTCTCTATGAGGAAAACGTGCAGGAGCTGTTTGAGCTGGTGCAGGTGGGCACGGTCGTGACCGTTCTGCCCTGAAACAGCCCGTAGAGTTGCGGCCACTTCAGCCGGATTTCCCATGCGGGTGCTGTTTGCCGCAGCCGAATGCGCCCCGATGGTGAAGGTGGGGGGCATGGGCGACGTTGTCGGTTCGCTGCCGCCTGCGCTTGCCCCCCTTGGACACGACGTGCGCTTGATCATGCCCGGCTACGGCCGGCTGTGGAGTCAACTCGATATTCCGGCGGAACCGATCTGGCGTGCCCACACGATGGGCACCGATTTCGCGGTTTACGAGACACGCCACCCCGGCAATGGTCTGCCGCTCTATCTGGTAGGCCATCCGGTGTTTGATCCAGAGCGCATCTACGGCGGAGAAGATGAGGACTGGCGCTTCACCTTCTTCGCCAGCGCTGTGGCCGAATTCGCCTGGAATCACTGGAAGCCGGAGATCCTGCACTGCCACGACTGGCACACCGGCATGATCCCGGTGTGGATGCACCAGGATCCGGAGATCAGCACTGTCTTCACCATCCATAACCTCAAATACCAGGGGCCGTGGCGCTGGAAACTCGATCGCATGACCTGGTGCCCCTGGTACATGCAGGGCGACCACACCATGGCGGCGGCGTTGCTCTATGCCGATCGCGTCAATGCCGTGTCGCCGACCTACGCCCAGGAGATCCGCACCTCTGAATACGGCGAGAAGCTTGAGGGCTTGCTCAACTACATCAGCGGCAAGCTGCGCGGCATTCTCAACGGCATCGATCTCGACGCCTGGAATCCCTCGACTGACCGCAGCCTGCCGGCCAGCTTCAGCGCCGATGACCTCAGCGGCAAGGCCGAGTGCAAGCGGCTGTTGCAGGAGCGCATGGGCCTGCAGGTGAATCCCGACACCTACCTGATGGGTGTGGTGAGCCGCTTGGTGGATCAGAAGGGCATCGATCTGCTGCTGCAGGTGGCTGATCGTGTGCTCGCCTATTCCGATAGCCAGATCGTGGTGCTTGGCACCGGTGATCGCCACCTGGAATCCGGCCTGTGGCAGATGGCAGCGCGCCATCCGGGGCGCTTCGCCGTGTTCCTCACCTACGACGATGCCCTGTCGCGCCTGATCTATGCCGGCAGCGACGCCTTCCTGATGCCCAGCCGCTTCGAGCCCTGCGGCATCAGTCAGTTGCTGGCGATGCGCTACGGCTCGATTCCGGTCGTGCGTCGCGTCGGCGGACTGGTGGACACCGTGCCCCCCCACGATCCGGCCCACGCCAGCGGCACCGGCTTCTGTTTTGACCGCTACGACCCGCTCGATTTCTATACCTCGATCGTGCGCTCCTGGGAGGCCTACCGCCATCCCCAGAGCTGGCAGGAGCTGCAGCGTCGTGCCATGACCGCCGACTACAGCTGGGATCGCTCGGCCCTGGAGTACGACCGCATGTACAAGGAAGTGAAGGGTTGGAAGGAACCCACCCCCGATGCCGAGGCGGTCGAGCAGTTCTCGCTGGGGCAACAGGCCGATCCGAGCCGTCCATCGGGCGATGCTGACCTCAGCGCTGTGGAACCGGTGCCTGCTCCAGCGGCGGTGTCACCCCTGCGCAACCCCCTGGCGCTGCTGCGCCGCCGCAGCGCCGGCTGACCGGCGCCGGCCGTGGAGGTGGAGGGGCACCACAACGCAGGCCATGGC
Organism: Cyanobacteriota bacterium; assembly: GCA_041158125.1. Taxonomy (GTDB): domain Bacteria; phylum Cyanobacteriota; class Cyanobacteriia; order PCC-6307; family Cyanobiaceae; genus Vulcanococcus. Next base: position 6,004 of record JBEBCC010000122.1, on the reverse strand, counting down.
TCAGATGAGGATGTTGCTCGAGGCTCCGACCTGCCAGCTCTCTACCGCAGCCCCTGGCGCAACCTTGGCGATGACCTGCGGGCCATCGGTGCCGATCTGAGCCTGCGGTTGCGGGGCCTGTGGCGCCGCAACCGTGAAGGGCGTCTCTGGCGCCCCGCCTGGTGGCCGGCCGACCTGGCGCCGCTGTTCTGGCTGCTCAGTCTGGGGTTGGCGCTGCTGCTGCTCCTGACGCCCTTGTTGGTCGGCCAGCCGGCAGCCAGGGGAGGTGGCGTGCGCTCCGCTGCTGCGGGTTCGGAGCCTGTCGCCGAGGGTGGTGCCATTCAGCCCGCCACGGTTCCACCAGCGCCCCAGCATCCCGCCGCGCCGCCACCACCCGTCGGCGCTGGGGCTTCGCCGCTGATACCGGAGCCGACAGGGGCATCGCCCGAAGCAGCTGCCGCAGCGCCCACTGCGGTTCAGCCCCCATCAGCCGCTGCTACGGCTGCAACGGCCGCCGCGGCCGCCGCCGCCGGGATGACTGCCGCCGCCCCCGCCCCCGAGGCTCCCGAGCCTCCGGCTGATCCCCTGCAGCTGTGGCTTCAGAGCGCTCCAGCGGCCGAACTGCTGGCTGGAGCCAGAGCCGAACCCGCCGCCGGCACCCTGGTGCTGCTGCTGGAGCCGGCCTTCTCGGCACTGCCCGCTGATCAGAGCCAGCAGCGGGCTGAGGTCTGGCAGCTGCAGGCCCGTGAGCTCGGCTTCGATCACCTCGAGCTGCGCGATGGCAGCGGTGCCCTGCGGGCACGGGATGCGCTGGTGGGCAGCGGCATGATCGTGCTGCCAGCACCGCCTGCCCCCTGAGCCGATGCAACTGCGTGCCCTGATCGAGCGCTGGGGAGCACCCCAGGATCCGCTCGCTGCTCTTGATCCGCAGGCAACCGTCGGGCCGATCTGCACGGACAGTCGCCAGCTCGCCGCCGGTGATCTGTTCGTGCCGCTGATGGGTGAGCGTTTTGATGGCCACCGTTTCCTGGCCCAGGCCGCAGAGCGCGGCGCCCAGGCGGCCCTGGTGCAGCGCCAGCGGGCCGGCGATGCGCCGCCGGACCTGCCGCACTGGCTGGTGGATGACACCACCGCCGCCTATCAGGCCCTGGCACAGCTGCACCGGCGCGAACTGGCCCTGCCGGTGGTGGCGGTGACCGGTTCCGCCGGCAAGACCACCACCCGTGAACTGATCCGCGCCTGCCTGGCGCCGCTGGGGCCGGTTGTGGCGAGCAGCGGCAATGAGAACAACGACATCGGCGTGCCGCTCACCCTGCTCAAGGCCGGCGCCGGCGATCGGGCCGCGGTGGTGGAGATGGGCATGCGCGGCCTTGGAGAGATTGAGCGGTTGAGCGATTGCGCCGAACCGGACATAGCCGTGATCACCAACATCGGCAGCGCCCACATCGGCCGCCTCGGCAGCCGCGCGGCGATCGCCACCGCCAAGTGTGAGATCACCAGCCGGCTCAAGCCCAAGGGGCTGGTGGTGATCCCCGCCGGTGATCCACTGCTGGAGGAGGCCCTGGCCAGGGTCTGGGCGGGGCGGGTCTGTCGGGTGGCCCTCAGCGACGACGATCTGAATGGAGCCTCACGCCAGACCTGCCCGCCAGCTGATCTGATCGGCGAGCTGCAACCGAGGCGCGATGCCGGTGGCCTGCAGACGCTGCTCCTGAACGATGTCGCCCTGGCTCTGCCGCTGGAGGGCCGCCACAACGCCCGCAATCTGCTGCTGGCCCTGGCGGTTGCCAAGGAGCTTGGCGTGCCGCTCCAAGCCCTCACGGCGCTGGCGGTGGCGGTGCCCGGCGGCCGCAACCGGCGGCTGCAGCGGGGCGGCCTCACCCTGCTCGATGAGACCTACAACGCCTCGCCGGAGGCGGTGCTGGCCGCCCTGGATCTCCTGGCCGCTCAGCCCGGACGCCGCTTCGCGGTGCTCGGCACGATGCTGGAGCTGGGCGAGCAGAGCGAGGCGCTGCACCGCCGCGTTGGGGAGCGGGCTGCGCAGCTCGGGCTGGATGGCCTGGTGGTGGTGGCCGCCGGCACTGAGGCCAGGGCGCTGGCTGAGGGTGCGGCCGGTCTGCCGCAGCTGGCGGTGGTGGCGAACCCGGAACAGGCGACTGAACCCCTGGGCCGCTGGCTGCAGCCCGGAGATGTGCTGCTGCTCAAGGCCAGCCGCGGCGTCGCCCTGGAGCGGCTGATTCCGCTGCTGCCGGAGTTGCCCGGCTGACGCTGGGGGGCGGGGCTCCAGCGCCAGCCGGGCACTCAGGCCGGCGTCTGCCAGTTCTCCTTCACCAGCTGGCGGGCGCGGCCGATCGCCAGGGCGCCGGCGGGCACGTCCTTGGTGAGGGTGGAGCCGGCACCCACGGTGACGTTGACTCCCAGCTCAATCGGCGCCACCAGCACGCTGTTGGCACCGGTCTTGCTGCCGGCGCCGATCACGGTGCGGTGCTTGCGCACACCGTCGTAATTGGCGGTGATCGTGCCGGCGCCCACATTCACGTTGGCCCCGAGGTCGGCGTCGCCGATGTAGCTGAGGTGATTCACTTTGCTGCCGCTGCCGATGCGGCTGTTCTTGATCTCCACGAAATTGCCGACGCGGCAATCGGCCTCCAGCTCGGCGCCGGGGCGCAGCTGAGCGAAGGGCCCGATCACACAGCCTTCAGCCACCTCGGCATCGCGCACCACCGAGTAGACGACCTCCACCCAATCGCCGAGTCGGGCGTTGTCGATCAGGCTGCCGGGGCCGATGCGGCAGCCAGAACCGATCACGCTGTCGCGGCGGAAGTGGCACTGGGGCTCCACCACCACATCGCGGCCGAAGCGGGTGCCGTCGCTGAGGGTGCAGCTGGCGGGATCCACGAAGGTCACACCCTCGCGCATCCAGTGGCAGCGCAGCCGGTCCTGAATCACGGCCTCGCACTGAGCCAGCTGCAGGCGGTCGTTGATGCCGTTGATCTCATCGGCGTCGGCCACCTCCACGTGCATCGCCGGGCTGAGCATGGCGACGGTGTCGGTGAGGTAGAGCTCCCCCTGGTCGTTGTCGCTGCGCAGCTGCGGCAGCACAGCCGCCAGGCGCCGCCAGTTGAAGCAGTAGATGCCGGCGTTGATCAGGGTGTTGCGGCGCTGAGCCTCGCTGCAGTCGCGGTGCTCCACGATCGCGCTCACCTGGCCGTCGGCGTTGGCGAACACACGCCCGTAGCCGCTGGGGTCCGCCAGCCGGGCGGTGAGCAGGGTCACGGCGGCACCGCTGGCGCGGTGGCGCTCCAGCAGATCGGCGATGGTCTGCTCGCGCAGCAGCGGCACATCGCCGTTGAGCACCAGGAGGTCGCCTTCGAAATCCGCCAGGGCCGGCAGCAGCTGTTGCACGGCATGGCCGGTGCCGTTCTGGGGTTGCTGCACCACAAACTCCAGGCCACTGCAGCTCGCCAGCGAGGCCTCCACCCGCTCCGCCTGGTGGCCCACGATCAGCAGCTGCCGCTGAGGCGCCAGGCTGCGGCAGCTGGCCAGCACTCGCTCCACCAGGGTGGCACCCGCCAGCGGCTGCAACACCTTGGGCAGATCGCTCTTCATGCGGGTGCCCTTCCCGGCGGCCAGAACGGCAACGGCGAGCATCAGCGGCGGCGGGCAACTGGGCGGAATCTACGCGGGCTGCGTGAAGCAGGCCTGGCGTTCAGCGCCAGCGGCCCGGTTGCTCAGGCCCGGCGCTCAAGCCCCCAACGGCGCCGCCAGGCGCTGGTGCTTTCGCCCCGGTGCAGCTGCTGGCGCTCGGCGCGTTCGGCCTGCAGGCGCGGAGCAGCGGCGCTGCCGGTGGGGTCGCGGTAGGGCTCTGCGGCTCGGGTCAGCAGGTGTTCGCGCTCCATGTTCGACAGCGGTTGCAGCACATCGCGCTCGGCTCCGCTCAGCGGCAGCGCCGTCGGGCTGGCGGCGGTGCCGTGACACCACCGGCGGCCTGGCGCGATCGCCTCAGCCGGGCCGGCGATGCTGGCCACCTCCAGGCCCGCCAGCTGCAGGCCGCGCCGCACGGCGGCGGCAGCGCAATAGGTGAGCAACCGCCCCTGCGGCTTGAGCAGGGTCGCCAGAGCGCTCAGCACCTCCACGCTCCAGAGCTCGGGGCAGCGGCCTGGCGAGAAGGCGTCATGCAGCACCAGATCGATGTGGCCGGCGTGCGTTTGCACCAGCGCGGGCAGCTGTCGGCGGGCATCACCGAGCCGCCAGTGGCCGCGGCTGCCGGCGGGGGTGCACCAGTGGCCCTGCCGCCGCAGATCCTGCAGCACAGCCAGCGTGTCCGGCTGCCAGTGGCTGCGGAAGCCGGCGTCCGCCAGGGCCAGAGCGAGCGGCCGCGAATCCAGCTCCAGACCGATCCACTCCAGTTGCAGGCCGCGCTGCTCGGCCGCCTCAAGCAGGGCGCCGCTGTTGTAGCCAAGGCCGACGCAGAAATCGAGCACCCGCAGGCTTGAACCAGTGGCGAAGCGCGGCAGCCCTGCCGGCAGCACGAACTTCTGCTGCGCCTCGGCGTAGGCGCCGCTGCCGCTGTGAAAGCACTCACCGAAGCGTTCGCTCCAGAGGGTCAGGCTGCCATCACCGGTGCGACGCGGTTCGAGGCGCCCCGCCGCCGGCGAAGCGAGGTGGGGTTCAGGCCTGGAGTCGGGCAAGGTCGTCCCAGAAGCCGGGGTAGGAGACGGCGGCCGCCTCGGGCCGGTGCAGCGCCGTGGCGCCGCTGGCGATCTGGGCTGCCACCGCCAGGCTCATGGCCACGCGGTGATCGGTCTCGCTGTCCACCTCGGCGCCGCAGAGGCTCACACCGCCCTGGATCGCCATCCCATCGGCGAATTCCTCAATGCGGGCGCCCATGGCGCCCAGCTGGCGGGCCATCACCGCCAGGCGGTCGGTTTCCTTGACGCGCAGCTCCTCGGCGCCGCTGACGCGGCTCACACCCTCGGCGCAGCAGGCCGCCACCGCCAGCACCGGAATTTCATCCACCAGGCGCGGAATCAGCTCGGCACCGATCGTGAAGGCCTGCAGCGGCCCGTGGGTCACCCGCAGGTCGCCCACCGGTTCACCGGCCACATCGCGGGCATTGAGCACCGTGATGCGAGCGCCCATCTGCTCCAGCACATCGAGGATGCCGGTGCGGCTGGGATTGAGGCCCACGTTCTCCACGGTGAGCTCAGCGCCGGGGGTGATGGCACCGGCCACCAACCAGAACGCGGCGGAGCTGATGTCGCCCGGCACCACCACCTGCTGGCCCCGCAGGCTGGCGCCGGGGGTCACGGTCACCTCCGTGGCGCCGGTACCGCCCACCGAGAGATCGGCGCCGAAGGCCCGCAGCATGCGTTCGCTGTGGTCGCGGCTCTGCACCGGCTCGATCACGGTGGTGGGGCCGTCAGCCGTGAGGGCCGCCAGCAGGATGGCGCTCTTCACCTGGGCCGAGGCCACCGGCGTGCGGATCGTGGCGCCCCGCAGCGCCTGGCCCTGGATCGCCAGCGGCGCCAGGTTGCCGCCGGCGCGGCCGGCGATGGTGGCGCCCATCTCGGAGAGGGGCCCACCCACGCGCTTCATCGGCCGCCGCCGCAGGGAGGCATCGCCATTGAGCACGAAATGGCGACCGTCGCGTCCGGCCAGCAGGCCGAGCATCAGGCGCATGGTGGTGCCGGAGTTGCCGCAGTCGAGCACGTTCTCCGGTTCGCGGAAGCCATCGAGGCCCACGCCCTGCACCAGCACCGGCTGGCCGGCCTCAATCGGCGACACCTCCACCCCCATGGCGCGCAGGCAGGCGGCCGTGCTGAGCGGATCTTCGGCCGGCAGCAGGCCGTCGATGCGGGTGGTGCCTTCGGCGATGGCACCGAACAGCAAGGCGCGGTGCGAGATGGACTTATCGCCCGGCACCCGCACCGTGCCCCGCAGGCTGCGGCCGGCGGTGGTTCCCAGGGTGAGGGGCATGGGGTGCGCAATCGTTGCGGCGAGCGTAGGCAGCGGCCGGTTGGTGGCC
>JBEBCC010000121.1:0-41990 GCA_041158125.1 Cyanobacteriota bacterium | reverse complement strand
ATGTGGAAGGTGGGCCGGGTTGGATTTGAACCAACGTAGGCAGAGCCAGCGGATTTACAGTCCGCCCCCATTAACCACTCGGGCACCGACCCGAACCACACCCCAAGAACTTACCAGCCGGTGGGTCCGCCCCGGCGCATCCGGTTGCTTGGGGTGCGATTCAGTGGGCGTGAGCTCCGCCTCTCCGAACCGGCCTCACCGCCGCTCCTGCCTACGATTGGGCCAGTGCGTTCCGGTGTGCCGGCACCCATCCATGCGCGTGCTGCTGCTCAACGGCCCGAACCTGAATTTGCTGGGCCTGCGGGAGCCCGGTCTCTACGGTGCCCAGACCCTGGCGGCGATCGAGGCCGACCTGGCTCGCCAGGCCGCAGGGCTCGGCGTGGCCCTGGATTGCTTCCAGAGCAACCATGAGGGTGCCCTGGTGGATCGGGTCCATGCCGCCCGCGGCGATGCCGATGGGATCCTGATCAATGCCGGCGCCTACACCCACACCTCGATCGCTCTGCGCGATGCCCTGCTGGGGGTGGCCATTCCGTTTGTGGAACTGCATCTGAGCAACGTGCACGCCCGTGAGGTTTTCCGCCATCACTCCCTCCTGGCCGACAAGGCCCTCGGTGTGATCTGCGGATTCGGGCCCGGCAGCTACAGCCTGGCCCTGCAGGGGCTGGTGCAGCAGCTGCGCCAGGGGAGCGCGGCATGACCATCACGCTCGAGAACCCCACGGCTCGGGTTCGCTGGCTGGCGGCCCCCAGCAGTGCCGCCTGGCTGGAGGCGGCGATCACCAGGCCCGATCTGGTGCTGATCGATCACGCCCACTGCGAGCGCAAGGCGGCCGGTGTGGCCCTGCAGCTGATGTTCCGCTACCCCTCCGATGGGGCGCTGGGGGCGGCGCTCAGCGCCCTGGCCCGCGAGGAACTCGAACATTTCGAGCGGGTTCTGGCCTTGCTTCAGCGCCGCGGTATCCCCCTCCGGGCTCTGCCCGCCCCCGCTTACGGCGCTGCGCTCACGGCGGCGGTGCGCCGCGGCGAGCCGGAGCGCCGGCTCGATTCCTTTCTGGTGGCCGGCCTGATCGAGGCCCGCAGCCACGAGCGCATGGCCCTCCTGGCGGCCCACAGCCCCGATCCGGAGCTGCGTCAGCTGTATGGGGATCTGCTGGCCAGTGAGGCGCGCCATTTCGGCCTCTACTGGCTGTTGGCGGAGGATCGCTACCCCCGTGCAGCCACGGTGGCGCGGCTGGAGGAGCTGGCGGTGGTGGAGCATCAGGCGCTGGCCGGTGCGCCGCCGCCACCGGAGCAGGTGCGCATGCATTCCGCCGGCGTTGATCAGGCCAGCAGCGGATAGCGCGCCGCAATCCCATCGCCTGTGAACTGTGCGACCCAGCCCTCCGGGTTGTCGAAGAAGCGGATCGCGCAGAACTGCGGGGCGCTGCCCATGTCGAACCAGTGGCGGGTGCCGGCGGGCACGCGCAGGAAGTCGTCGGCTTCGCACAGCACCTGCAGCACCTCATCGCCGATGTGCAGGCAGAACAGGCCGCGGCCCTCAACGAAGAAGCGCACCTCGTCCTCGCTGTGGGTGTGCTCGGCCAGGAATTTCTGGCGCAGGGCCACGCGATCGGGGTGATCGGTGGTGATGCGGATCGCATCGACGGTGGGGTAGGTGCCGCTGGCCTGCACCCGCGCGATCTCACTGGCGTAGGCGGCCAGGATCTGCTCGGCCGTGGCCCCTTCGGGTAGCTCGGCGCGGGCCGGCCAGTGCTCGAAGCCAATGCCCCGCAGCGCCAGCTGCTCGGCGATCAGGGCCGGATCGTTGCTGGCCAGCGTGGGTAGCGGCTCATCGCCCGCCTGAACAGGAAAGATCTGCAGATGGCTCATCGGCGGGCCCTGGCACGCGGGTTACAGCCTAGAAAGGGCTGAACGGTCACCCATGGCACCCCGAAACCGCCCCCCAGACCGCCCTGTCACCATGGCTGATCTTCTGCGGGCCCCGGGGCCTGAAGGCCCGCCCGTGGCCGGCATCACCCTGGTGGGCGTGGGGCCGGGCGATCCGGAGCTGCTCACCGTGGCGGCCGTGCGCGCCATCACCGCCGCCGCTGTGGTGGCCTATCCGGTGGCGCAGCTGGAGGGCCGCGGCATGGCTGCCGCCATCGCCGCCCCCTGGCTCCGCCCGGAGCAGCGCCATCTGCCGTTGTTGTTTCCGATGGTGGCGGAGGCGGAGCCGCGCCAGCTGGCCTGGCGGGCGGCCGCTGATGCCCTGGCGGTGGAGGTGGCGGCAGGGCGGGCCGTGGTGCTGCTCTGCGAGGGCGACGCTTCGCTTTACGCCAGCTGCTCCTACGCCCTGCTGGCCCTGGGCGATCGTCATCCCCACTGCCCGGTGCGGGTGGTGCCTGGCATCACGGCGGTGGCGGCGGCGGCGGCGGCGGCCAGCGGTGCTGGCCAGGCCTGGCCGCTGGCGCTGCAGCAGGAGGCGCTGCTGATCCGACCGACGCCTGAGAGCGCTGCCGAGCTGGAGGCGTTGCTGGAGCGCGCCGCCGCCGAGGGGACGGTGCTGGCCCTGCTCAAGCTCGGTCGGCGCTGGGCCTGGCTGCGGCCGCTGCTGCAGCGGCGCGGGTTGCTGGAGTCGAGCCTGTTCGCGCAGCGGGTGGGCTGGCCGGATCAGCTGCTTGCGCCGGCAGCGCTGGTGCCGGCGGCGGAGCAGCCCTACTTTTCGCTGCTGCTGATCCGCCAGGGTTGGCCGGCGGTGCTGCCCTGAGCCAAGGTCGAGGGTGAAGCCCGCTCCATCCAGGTCATGACCCCGATCGACTGGCTTGCCCTGCTCCACCCGGTGCTGGTGATCCTGTTCGTGTATCCGGTGGTGGGTGCCACGATTCGCCTGGGCATCCTGGTGCGCGAGAAGCGCCTTGGCATCACCGAGCAGCCGGCGCTGGTGCCCCGCGAGCACGCCGACCACGGCCGCTGGGTCACCGCCGGCGTGGTGGTGGCGGTGCTGATCGCGCTGGTCTATTCCTTTCTCAGCGCGGCGCTGACCGCTGGCATCCCCTTCAACGGCGGGCTGCCGCGCCTGCTCTCGCTGCTGCTGGCGAGCCTCGGCACTCTGGCGGCGCTGCTGGCACTGGTGCGGGTGAAGCGGCCGGCGCTGCGGGCCAGCTTCGGCCTGCTCACCTGGGCCGGCCTGCTCGGGGTCGGCGCCCAGCCGGAGATCCATCGCCTCTGCGACGACCCCTTCCGCGGCGCCTTCTGGGCCTCCCACTACTGGAGCGGTGTTCTGCTCACCGGCTTGCTGCTGTTCACCCTGGCGGCGCGGCCGGAGATCACTCGCCAGCTGCGCTGGCGGCGTCTGCATGTGGCTGCCAATCTGCTGGTGATGGTCCTGCTGGCGGTGCAGGCGATCACCGGCAGCCGCGATCTGCTGGAGATCCCGCTCAGTTGGCAGACGACGACGATCGAGCGCTGCGACGTCAGGACCCGCACCTGCCCGGCCTCGCTGCTGCCGGCTGCGCGGCCTCAGCCTGAAGCGCTGCCGCAGTAGCCGGGGCGATCAGGTCTGGGCTGCCAGCTGCTCTGTCGCGCCCTGCAGCAGGGCCAGGGCCTCGGCTGCGGTGGGGGCGCGCATCAGGGCGTGGCGCAGTTGCGGTGCTCCGGGGAAGCCGCTGCAGGTCCAGCCCATGTGCTTGCGGGCGATCAGCAGGCCGTGATCGCCGCGGGCTGCGACCAGCGCCTGCAGCTGCTCGGCGGCCAGTTGGATCCGCTCCAGAGCGCCGGGGCTGGGCGGCACCGGCCGGCCGCTGAGGGCCGCATCGATCTGGCCCACCAGCCAGGGGGCCCCCATGGTGCCGCGGCCCACCATCACGCCGTCGGCACCGGTGAGCGCCAGGCAGGCGAGGGCATCCTCCGGACTGTTCACATCGCCGTTGGCAATCACGGGGATGGTCAGCGCCTGTTTCACTGCGGCGATGGCCGGCCAGTCGGCCTGGCCCTTGAAGCCCTGCTCGCGGGTGCGGCCGTGCAGGGTGAGCAGCTGGGCACCGGCGCTCTCCAGCCGCTGGCACCAGGCCACCGGATCGGCATCGCTGTCGCACCAGCCCAGGCGCGTCTTGACAGTGACCGGGATCGACACGGCGGCAGCCACCGCCTCGATCAGCCGGGCCGCCAGATCGGGCTCGCGGATCAGGCCGCTGCCGCCGCCCTTGCGGGCGATCTTCCTGACGGGGCAGCCCATGTTGATGTCGATCAGGAAGGCGCCGGCGGCCTCGGCGCGCCGCGCCGCATCAGCCATGGCGGCTGGACGGTGATCGAACAGCTGCACACCGATCGGGCCGGCCTCGCTGGCGAGCTCCTCCACCTTGATCAAACCGTGGCCCAGCTCCAGGCTGGTGGCGTTCACCATCTCGGTGAAGAGCAGGGCCTCCGCAGCCCAGCGGCGCACCAGTCCGCGGAAGATCCGGTCGCTCACCCCCGCCAGGGGCGACTGCAGCACGCGGCAGCGCAGCTGGCGTGGCGTGCCCTGGCCGGGCATCTCCAGGGCGGCGGCGAAGAGCGGCGGCGGAATCGTCGGCAGGGGCGAAACCGTGGCTGAGGGCTGGGTCACCGGTTCATTGTCTCCGCAGGCGATGCTGGAGCGGACTCCCGGCCATGACCTGCCTGTGGACGCCGCCGCCACCCCCGCGCCTTACCCCCTCAGCCGTGTGCTGCTCGAGGCGGTGCTGGCCGATCGCACCACGGACCGCTTCGTGTGTGCACTGATCTGGCCGCGCCTGGGCTACGCGCCCGATGGCTCCGGCATCTGGATCGCGGGTCCGGCGGCGGAGGCTGGCTGGCGGGAGTCGTTCCCGATCGAACCGCAGTTCATCGCGGCCCGGCCAGCCTCCGTGGCGCTGACGCGCTCGATCCCCAGGGAGTACAAGCAGCTGCTCAAGGAGCAGCTGGGCTTTGCCGGTTACAGGATCGGTGCGCTCTATCCCCGCCGCACCCGGCGGGCCACGGCCGTGAACTGGCTGCTGGCGCACCTGGCCCGGCGGGGCGAGCCGCTGCCGGAGCAGGGCCCCCTGCCGGCGCTGCTGGAGCCGCCGGCCGATCCGGTGCAGGGCCACGCGGGCGACCCGCCGGTGGGCTGAGGCGACTGACCTCCACCGCTGGGTTCAGGTCTGGATCGTCACCGGGGTGCCCAGCGGTGTGTTGTCGAACAGCCAGCGGGCATGGGGGCTGGGCATGCGCACGCAGCCATGGCTGCGCGGCACCCCGAAGCGCTCGCCGGCCGCTTCCTGCCAGGGGGCACCGTGCAGGCAGATCATGCCGTCCTGGCTGATGCAGAGGGCATACGGCACACCGGGGGCCACATAGCCGCGCCCCTGCATGGTCACGCTGCGGTGCTTGGAATAAACCTGACCGAGGCCGGTGGGCGTGGGGCTTGAGGCCTTGCCGGTGCTCACCAGCACCGTGCGGATCAGCTCCTGCTGGGGGTTGTAGACGTAAAGCTTCTGGTCGGAGAGGTCGACCACGATCGCCGCGATCAGTTCGACCATGGCGGGCAGCCGCACGGGGCGGCGGAGGAGGACCCCATCGCCCTAGCGAGACGCGCTGAGTCTTGTGATGCGACCGCTGAATCTCTTTCGTTTCTCCCATGCCGTGCTCCTGGGGCTCGGGTGGTTGCTGTCAGCGGTAGGCCGGCGGCTTGCGGCCCGGTCGGCTGCCCTGCCCGCTGGCCTGTAGGGTCAAGCAACGACAGTTGTTGTGATACTCAATTTGGCCCTGCCGGTCGTCGCCATCATCGGCCGCCCCAATGTGGGCAAATCCACCCTGGTGAATCGTCTCTGCAAGAGCCGCGAGGCGATCGTGCACGACGAGCCCGGGGTCACCCGCGATCGCACCTACCAGGAGGGGTACTGGCGTGACCGTCACTTCAAGGTGGTCGATACCGGTGGCCTGGTGTTCGACGACGACAGCGAATTCCTGCCCGAGATCCGGGAGCAGGCGAATCTCGCCCTCGCTGAGGCCGCCGTGGCTGTGGTGATCGCCGATGGCCAGCAGGGCATGACCGCTGCCGATGAGGCGATCGCCGAGTGGCTGCGCGGCCAGAACGTGCCGGTGCTGCTGGCGGTGAACAAGTGCGAATCCCCCGAAGCCGGCCTGGCGATGGCCGCCGAGTTCTGGAGCCTGGGCCTGGGCGAACCCCATCCGATCTCCGCCATCCACGGTGCCGGCACCGGTGATCTGCTCGACCGGCTGGTGGATCACCTCCCCCCCACCGAGGAGCTGGAGGCGGAGGAGCCGATTCAGTTGGCGATCATCGGCCGCCCGAATGTGGGTAAATCCAGCCTGCTCAATGCCGTGTGTGGCGAGAAGCGGGCGATCGTGAGCCCGATCCGTGGCACCACCCGCGACACGATCGACACCACGATCGAGCGGGAGGGCAAAACCTGGAAGCTGCTGGATACCGCCGGCATCCGCCGCCGTCGCTCGGTGAACTATGGCCCGGAATTTTTCGGCATCAACCGCAGTTTCAAGGCGATCGAACGCTCTGACGTGTGCGTGTTGGTGATCGATGCTCTCGATGGTGTCACCGAACAGGATCAGCGTCTGGCCGGCCGGATCGAGGAGGACGGTCGCGCCTGCGTGATCGTGGTCAATAAGTGGGATGCGATCGAGAAGGATTCGCACACCATGCCGGCGATGGAGAAGGAGTTGCGCGCCAAGCTCTACTTCCTCGACTGGGCGCCGATGCTGTTCACCTCAGCCCTCACCGGCCAGCGGGTGGAGAGCATCTTCGCGATCGCTGCCGTGGCGGTGGAGCAGCACCGTCGGCGGGTGAGCACCTCCGTGGTGAATGAAGTGCTGCGTGAGGCGGTGAGCTGGCGCTCGCCACCCACCAGCCGCGGCGGCCGCCAGGGCCGCATTTACTACGGCACTCAGGTGGCCACGCGGCCGCCGAGCTTCACGCTGTTCGTGAATGATCCCAAGCTGTTCGGGGACACCTACCGCCGCTATGTGGAGCGCCAGATTCGTGAGGGCCTGGGATTCGAGGGCTCACCGCTCAAGTTGTTCTGGCGCGGCAAGCAGCAGCGCGATGCCGAGCGCGACCTGGCCCGGCAGCAGGCGCGCGGGCGTTGATGGTGGTGCTCAGGAGTCGCTGAGGTGGTCCTGAAGCAGCGTCTGCGGAAGCGGCGGCTCGAGGAGGCTGCCTGATGGATTGGTTGCGGCAGATTCCCATCGGCCAATACGTCGATGGCAGCGGCAGCTGGCTGCGCGATCTCGATCCGCGCCTCAAGCTCGCGTGGACCATGGCCTTCCTGTTGACGCCGATTCTGGCTGGTCCCACCTGGCGCCTGGCCTTGGTAGCCCTGTTGCTGCTGATCACCGCCGTCAGCGGTCTGCCCTGGCGCCTCTGGCGTCGCAGCCTGCCGCTGCTGTGTGCCCTGGCGTTGCTGGTGGGGCTGCTGGCCGCCCTGCTGCCGGCTGGTGATGTGGCCAAGGGGCAGCTGAACCGCCCGCCCCAGGAATTGAGCCTCGGACCTCAGCCCACCGCTCTGCGCTGGGAGCTGCTGCGCTGGGGGCCCCTGCAACTGGGTTCGTTGCCCATTGGTCCCTTGGTGGTCACCCGTCGCTCCGCTGAGCTCGGTCTCAACAGCGCCACTCTTCTGCTCACGGTGATTCACAGCGCCAATCTGCTGCTGTTGAGCACGCCCCCGGAAGCGTTGGTGTGGGGTCTCAGCTGGTGTCTGAGTCCCCTGGCCTCGCTCGGCGTGCCGGTGCCACGGCTGGGGTTCACGCTGCTGCTTGCCCTGCGCTTCTTGCCCTTGGTGCAGGAGGAATTCCAGAATTTGTTGCGTTCGGTTGCGACCCGATCCGTCGATCTGCGGCGCCTCGGTCTGCAGGGATCCCTGGGATTGCTGCTCGGCCTTGGCGAGCGGCTGCTGGCCAATGTGCTGCTCCGCGCTGAGCAGGGAGCGGAATCCCTGTTGGCGCGTGGGGGTGGGCTGATGGCCCCGCAGCAGTTGTTGCGCACCGGTCTCCGCCGGCCCGGGTTGCAGTGGGGGGCGGCTCTGGCGTTGCTGATGCTCCTGGGTCTGCGCTGGAAGTACGGTGCTCTCTGACTGCTTGACCTTCAGCTGATCGCGTGAGCACGGAGCGCTATCTCAACCATCCCACCTTCGGGCTTCTCTATCGCGTGGCGGAGGCGACCGAGGGCCGGGATCTCTATGCCACGCTTTACGCTCAGCGCATGTTCTTCCTGGTGAGCCTGCAGGAGCGCGGTGCTCAGTTTGAGGTGATCCCGTTGATGGATGCGCGCCACATCGCTGAGCAGAATCTGGCGCGGGCGCGTCGCGAAGGGCCTGAAGCCCATGCCCGCTGGCGTCAGCTGTTCGATAAAACCTTCATCTAGTCGCCCTGTGGATGTCGCCGCTGCGGCGGCCCGGCGGGCCGCGATCGAGGAGCGCCTGCCTCGGGGCTGCCGTCTGCTGGCGGTGAGTAAGGGCCAGCCGGTGGAGGCGATCCGCGCCCTTGCCGCTGCCGGTCAGCGCAGCTTCGCTGAGAGTCGCCTGCAGGAAGCCATCAGCAAACAGGAGCAGCTGGCTGATCTGCCGCCGCTCGACTGGCATTTCATCGGTCGGCTGCAGGCCAACAAGGTGCGGCCGGTGTTGCAGCGCTTCAGCACCATTCACTCGCTGGACTCCCTGGCTCTGGCCGAGCGCCTCGCCCGCATCGCCGCCGAGGAGCACTGCACGCCGGCGGTGTTCGTGCAGGTCAAGTTGCTGCCGGATCCCGCCAAAACCGGCTTTGAACCGGAGGAGCTGCGGCGGCTCTGGCCGCGGCTGCGGCAGCTGACGCCCCTGCGGATCATTGGGCTGATGACGATGGCGCCACTCGGCCTCCAGCCCCAGGAGCTGCAGAGTCTCTTCGCAGCGGCAGCCGCACTGGCGTCTGAGCTTGGCTTGCCTGAGCTGTCGATGGGCATGAGCGGCGACTGGCAGCAGGCGGCGGCAGCCGGCAGCACCTGGGTCCGCATCGGCTCGGCGCTGTTCGGAGACCGCCCTGGGCCTGTGAAGCTGCCCCGTTGAAGCTTGCCAGCCTTCCCGTGGGACGCTATTTAGGACCAGTGCCGAGTCAGAGGTTTTTCAGGTGTCGTTGATCTCCCGCCTTCGTGCCGTCGTGTCCGGCGATGACTACCTCGACGGTTACGACGAGGACGATCTGGAGTACGACCAGGGTGCCCTGCCGGAATCCTCCACCAGCAGCGGCTCCCGTGCCGCTTCCAGCTCCAGCGGCCTGGCCCTGAGCGGTGATTTTCAGGTGGGCGACCCCTTCGCTGGCACCAATGTGATCGGCATGCCCGGTATCTCCACCACCACGGCGGAGGTGACCTTAATGGAGCCGCGCAGCTTCGATGAGATGCCCCGCGCCATCCAAGCCCTGCGCGAGCGCAAGACCGTGATCCTCAACCTCACGATGATGGAGCCCGATCAGGCCCAGCGTGCGGTTGATTTCGTTGCCGGCGGCACCTTCGCCATCGACGGTCACCAGGAGCGGGTGGGCGAAAGCATCTTTCTGTTTGCCCCCAGCTGCGTGACGGTGACCACCGCCAGCACCGAGGAGGCCTCTTCCCCCACGATCGTCTCCCGCGAGGTGGCACCCGAGCAGGATGTGGCCCCCAGCCCCGCCTGGGGGCGTCAGGATTACGGTGCCAGCGTCGGCTGAATCAAGACCCCCGCTGTGAGCGATACCTTCCCGCGCACGTTCGGGGTTCTTGGCCTGGGCCGTATGGCCCAGGCCTTGTTGTATCCCCTGATGGAGAGCGGCCTGGTGTCGCCCGAGCGGGTGCGGGCTGTAGTGGCCAGCGAAGCCTCGCAGCAGCGCCTGCGGGGTGCCAGCCCTGGGCTGGCGGTGGATACCGATCCCGCGGCGGCCTGGGCGGCTGAAGCCCTGCTGCTGGCGGTCAAGCCGCAGCAGCTCAGCGCCGTGGCCGCGGCGGCTCCGCCTGTGGCTCCGGCCGCTGAACCGCCCCTGCTGATCTCGGTGCTGGCCGGCGTCAGCGTGGAGCGACTGCAAACCCTCTTCCCCGGCCGACGCATCGTGCGGGCCGTGCCCAACACTCCCTGCCTGGTGCGCGCCGGTCTCTGCGGTCTGGCCTGGGGCGATGCGATTCCTCCGGCGCAGCGCCTCTGGGTGCGCGAGCTCTTTGCCCAGGTGGGTGAGGTGCTGGAGTTGCCGGAGGCCCAGCTCGATGCTTTCCTTGCGCTCACATCGTCTGGGCCGGCCTTTGTGGCGCTGGTGGTTGAGGCGATGGCCGATGGCGCCGTGGCCGCTGGGTTGCCGCGGACGCTGGCGCAGCATCTGGCCCATCGCACCCTGGCGGGCACCGCCACCCTGCTCCATGAGCAGGCGCTGCATCCCGCTCAGCTCAAGGACATGGTCACCAGTCCGGGTGGTACCACCATCGCCGGCCTGCGCCAGCTGGAGCGCTCCGGGCTTCGCTCGGCGCTGCTGGAGGCGGTGCTGGCGGCAGCGGAGCGCAGCCGCCAGCTGGGCTGAAGCCGCGCAGCACCCGGCTGAGTTGCCCAGCCGGGTCGGCTCAGTGCGCCTTGGGCTGGCCCAGCTTCGGTTCGGTTCCGGCCAGCAGGCGGCTGAGGTTGCTGCGGTGACGCCAGATCACCAGGGCGCTGGTGAGCAATGCCAGGGCCAGGTAGGGCCAGCGCGGGCCCATGCCCTGATCCTGGAACCAGCCGAGCATCAACAGCGGCAGGGCCAGCGCCGCCACCACGCTTGAGAGCGACACGATCCTGCTGGCGCTGAGCACGGTGAGGAACACGCCGAAGCAGGCCAGGCCCACCGGCCAGGTGAGGCCCAGCAGCATCCCCAGGGCCGTGGCCACGGCCTTGCCGCCGCGCCAGCCCAGCCACACGGGCCAGATGTGCCCGGCCAGGGCGGCCAGGCCGGCGGCCACCACCCAGCCATCGCTGATCCAGTCGGCGCCGGCCTGGGTCAGCGGGATGCCCAGCGGCTGCAGCAGGGCCTTGGCCAGCAGCACGGCGGCCGTGCCCTTCAGCACATCCACAAGGAACACCACCAGGGCCGGCCCCTTGCCGAACTGGCGCAGCACGTTCGTCGCCCCGGTGGAGCCGGAGCCGAGGCTGCGGATGTCCACGCCTCGCAGCCAGCGCCCGGCCAGATAGCCGGCGGGAATCGAGCCGAGCAGGTAGCCGGCCAGCAGCGTGAAGGGGATGGTCAGGGTCACAGCAGATCGTCCTCCGGGTTCAGTTCGTTGGGGCTGCCGGCGAAGGCCAGCCACACCGGGAATTGCAGGATCGGGATGGGCACCGCCGCTTCAGCGGCATCCACCACGATCACCGGCAGCTCGCCGCGCTCCTCCAGCCGGTCGGCCCGTTCGATCAGCGCATCGGCCCGCTCGAACAGCACCACGCCGCTGCCGGGACCAAAGTCCTCGCGGGCCAGGCCCAGGCAGTCCTGGAGCCCGCGGCGCCATTCGCCCAGCCGCTCCGGTTGGCTGGCCAGCACCAGGGTCTGGAAGCGTTCGCCGTACAGCTCTCCCAGGATTGAAATCGCTGCGGCCGTGATCAGGGCATTGCGGTTGCGGCTGCCGCTGCTGGGCTGGGCGCCGCGGCCGCCCTGGTTGAGGAACCAGTCGTCGAGCAGGGCGGCGCCGGCTGGCTCCAGGGTGCGGCGCAGCGTCCAGGGCTCCGCATAAAAATCCGGCTGCCCCTGAAAGGCGGCCAGCCGTTGCCGGATCAGCTCGGCATCGCCGCTGAACAAGCCGGCGGCCGCAGGGACGGTGGCCGCGGTCGCGGCGGCTGCGCCGCTCATCGTTTGATCCAGCGGTGAGGGCTGCACCACCAGCGGCTGCGCCACCAGCTCCATCTGCTCGGCGCTGATCGCCAGTTCCTGCAAGGCGCCCACCAGATAGTCCTGAAAGCCCTTGAGGCGCCGTGCGATCGCATCCGACTGGCCGGCGAAGCTGCTGCCGATCTCCTGGCTCAGCTGGCGGCGGCGCTCCTCAAGGGACTGGATGTCCTGCTCCAGGGAGCTGCGCCGCTGCTGAAGCTCGCAGAGGGCGAGCGCCGTCCAGTCGGCCGGATCAGGGGGCTGGGGGGAGTCTGGCCGGGGTTCCTGCTGCGGCGTGGCCTGCAGCGGGGGTAGGGGCTCCGGTGCGGCGGTCGCGTCGTCGCTCATGGCTGAACTGGAGGCTGGGCGCTCACGTGGCGGTCAAGCTGCTCGCGCAGGCTGGTGGCATCAAACATCACGGGCAGCAGGTGGATGCTGCGCTGTTCACGGAAATAGAACAGCACCGGCACAGGCCCCCAGAACAGCTTCCAGCCCAGCCAGTCGCTGTAGGGGAAGCGGCGCAACAGGCTGTCGCCCCGCCACACCAGCAGGGCGTCGGCGCTGAACTGCAGCCTTAACAGCTGGCTCTGCAGCAGCAGGAACAGGCCGAACAGGCTCAGCCCCAGCGCAGCCCAGCGGTTGAGGGCCAGGCAGCCGAGCCCCAGCCCCAGCACTCCCAGTGGCACCCAGGGCCTGGGCACGAGGATGGCTCCCTGCGCTGGGTCGGGCAGCTTGATGCTGACCCCGGTGGCCTGGTGGTCTGACTCTGGTGTGGTCATGGTGGAGGGCTGAAGGGGGCGGTGTGGTCGGTCGGGGGCCGATCAGCTGGTGCAGACCAGCTGGTAGGGATCAGCTGGTGCAGATCAGTGGGGTCAGTCGCCGAAGAGCAGCTGGGTCAGCACCACATCCACCAGTGAGACGCTCACGAGGACCATCACAACCGCACCGGTGGTGCTGGTGCCCACCTCCTTCGGTCCGCCGCGCGTGGTGAGGCCCCAGCCGCAGGCGATCACGGCGATCAGCAGCCCGAACACCAGCGCCTTGACCAGCATCGAGGGCAGGTCGGAGGGGTCCATCCAGGTGCGCACCGAGGTCCAGAACACCAGGGGTGGGATGTTGTAGAGGGCGGTGCTGCTCATCTGTCCGGACCACACCGCCACACCGAAGAACAGCAGGCACTGCACCGGCGTCATGATCAGCATCGCCAGCAGCCGCGGCACCACCAGATACTGAACCGGGTCGGTGCGCAGCATCGTGATCGCATCGATCTGCTCGGTGACCTTCATCGTGCCCAGCTGGGCGGCGTAGGCCGTGGCCACCTTGCCCGTCACCAGCGTGGCGGTGAGGATCGGCGCGATCTCGCGCGCCAGGCCCACCGCCAGGATGCCGCCCACCGTTGCCCCTGCTCCCTGTTTGGTCAGTTCGGCGGCCACCTGGATGTTGAACACGGTGCCAGCGGCCACGGCGGTGATCAGCACGATCAGGAAGCTGCCGGGGCCGGCTTCGATCATCTCGGCTGTGAGGTCATTGAGGCTGATGCGGCCACGGGCGATCGCCGCCACCGCCTGCCCGCCGATCAGAGCGCTTTCCGCCAGGCGCCGCAGCCACTGCTGTTGTCGCCACAGGCGTTGCAGCGGGCTTTGGCTTCGGTGCTGGCGTGGTGGATGAAGGGCCGTCATGGAGGAAGCAGGACACTCAGAGAGCTGAAGCGATCGGGAGGCGGTGCAGCCCCTTCTCCGGCCAACGGCGCATCACCACCAGGCCCAGCACCACCAGCACCGCGGGAATGATGCCCATGCACAGGCGGATGGCCAGCAGGGCGCTGTCGGGCTGGGCTGTGGCTGCCAGCGATTCGCGGTAACCGGTGGCGCTGAGCAGGCCTCCAAGCAGGGTGATCACACCGCTGATGCACACCTTCTGGGCCAGCACCATCCAGGCGCTGTACTGGCCCGCTGGGCGCTCCGGATCAGCATCGATCGCATCGGGCAGCAGCGACCAGGGGATCAGGTAGGCGGTGGCGGCGCCCATCCCGGCCAGCACGATCGTGAGCAGCAGGGCGATCATGCGCAGGCCATTGGCCAGGGTTCCGAAGGCGGTGCTGCCCGCCTGCAGCGGTTGCAGCACCATCACCAGCAGGCAGCCGGCAATCCAGAGGCCGCTCCCCCAGCGCAGGGCCTGCACCCGCCCCTGACGGTGCGCCACCATGGTCCACAGCCAGAGCCCCCCCAGGGAGCTCAGCAGGAACGGCAGCAGAATCAGCTTGCTCAAACCCTCTGGCACCTGCAGAACCACCGGCAGGAAGAACAGCGAGACGGCTTGCATCAGCTGCAGGGCGCACCAGAGCAGCAGATACAGGCCCAAAACCATCAGGAATCGGCCATTGCTCCTCACCCGCTGCAGCAGCCGGCGCGTCGTGCCGCGGCTGCTTTCCGGGCGGCTGCAGCGGCGTGCGGCTGGCAGCAGGCCGCGGCCGCACAGCAGAGCCGTCGAGGCGATGATCAGCCCGGAGACCAGTCCCATCGGCAGATAGGTGCGTGGGTCACCGAGATCCCGTACCAGCACGCCGGCCAGGAGAGCCGCAGTGATCGTGGCCAGGATCGACCCTGTGAATCGGGCTGAGTTGAGCCGGGTCCGCAGGCCGGCATCGCTGCTCAGTTCGGCCGCCAGGGCGGTGTAGGGCAGGTTGACGCAGGTGTAAAGGCTGTTGGCGACCACCGAAATCGCCAGGAAGATCATGAACAGCACGCCGTGGTCCGGCCAGGGCGGAAGCCACCACATCGCGGCCATGGCGAGGCCGAGCGGCACCGCGCCCCAGAGGATCCAGGGAACCCGCGGGCCCCAGGGGTGGCGCGTGGTCTTGTCGCTGAGCCAGCCGATCACGGGGTCATTGATCGCGTCCCAGAGGCGGCCGAGGCCGTAGGCCAGGCCCGCCAGCCAGGGCGGTAATCCCGCTGCCACGTAAAACCGCAGCAGGTAGAACCCGATCAGTGCTGCCCCCATGCCGGTGCCCACATCCCCCAGGCCGTAGGCCACGAGCAGCTGCAGCCGTTGCGGGCCCTGCAGGTCTGCCGCGTCCAGGGGGGAGGCCACCTCGGCGGTCATGGGGCGTCCGGTCAAGGGTTCGGACGGCAAGGGATCAATCCCGAACGCAGGCCATAATGCTGCAGCCGGTGGGATGCGGACCTGGAACTCCAGGTCGACCCAGCGGGGCCGTCTTGGCGGCTGCAGGCAGTGCACCTGTACTGGTGCGGGCTTAGTTTAGTGGTAAAACCTCAGCCTTCCAAGCTGATGATGCGGGTTCGATTCCCGCAGCCCGCTTGCTTGATCCCCTCACGTGATCCCGTGAATCGTGGGCTGATGCTTCCTCCCGGCTGAGCGCCGTCCCTGGTTGTGCCGCTGTTCACCAGGGCCGGACGACCGGCGCCTGAGCGGGTGCACCGGGATGCATGCGGTTCCGGTCAGCTCAGATCACCGCAGGTTCGTTGCGTGGGTGATCACGCATCAGGGGTTCGGCCACCAGCAGCACCAGGCTGCGGTTGCGCAGGGTGAGAGAGCTGCTGTTCAGGGCCGCTGCTGCAGCCGCTGGCTCCGGCTGGTCGGCCTGGCCTGTATCGACCACGCGCAGCCAACCATCCCGGCATGGCGGCACAGCGAAGGTCAGGTCGTCGGCGTAGGCGTTGAGGCCGCACCACAGCAGCGCACGGTCCTCGTGGTTGTGAAGGCTCCAGGCCAGGGTGTGAGACCAGGCGGCCCAGTCCGGTTTGCCCAGTTCGACCCCATGCCAGACGCGATGGATGTGGCCGGGTTGGTCGAAGCGCAGCGGCCGACCTTCCTGATGCGGGATCTCCGGGTTGAGCAGACCGGCCAGGTGGTGGCGCAGCCCGATCAGCCGCCGCAGGAACTGCTGCAGCGCCAGATCGTCCGCATCCGGCCGCCAGTGCATCCATCCCAGCGGGTTGTTCTGGCACCAGGCGTTGTTGTTGCCCCCCTGGCTGCGGCGCACCTCATCGCCCATCAGCAGCATCGGTACCCCGGGGCTGAGCAGGAGCGAGGCCAGCAGGTTGCGCAGCTGCCGCGCCCGCAGCGCCGTCACCGCCGGATCAGTGCAAGGGCCCTCGGCGCCGTGGTTCCAACTGCTGTTGTGGTTGTCGCCGTCGCGGTTGTCCTCGCCGTTGGCCAGGTTGTGCTTGCCGTTGTAACTGACCAGATCCGCCAGGGTGAAGCCGTCGTGAGCTGTGAGGAAGGTGATGCTGCGGCCCAGCAGCGCCGGTTTGCCGCCGAACAGATCCGGGCTGCCCGCCAGCCGCTGGCCAAAGGCCCAGCAGCTTCGGTCGTCCCCTTTCCAGAAGCGGCGCACATCGTCGCGGAAGCGCCCGTTCCAGGCCCCCACCCGC
Organism: Cyanobacteriota bacterium; assembly: GCA_041158125.1. Classification (GTDB taxonomy): domain Bacteria; phylum Cyanobacteriota; class Cyanobacteriia; order PCC-6307; family Cyanobiaceae; genus Vulcanococcus. The sequence goes on along the minus strand of JBEBCC010000121.1, from coordinate 25,765 downwards.
CGGGCCGGGAAATCCGCCAGCCGGTACAGGCCGCCGCAGTCCCACGGTTCGCTCACCAGCTTGAGGTCCGCCAGTTCGGGGTCAGCCTCGATCTCCTCAAACAGCGGTGGGTGATCGAGCGGTGCCAGTTCCTCACCTCGGCTGAGGGCGATGCCCAGATCGAAGCGGAAGCCATCCACCCCCAGCTCCAGAGCCCAGCAGCGCATCGATTCAAGGATCAGACGGCGCACATGCGGGCGATTGGCGGCGATCGAGTTGCCGCAGCCGCTCACATCCAGGTAGTCGCCCTTGGCGTTCTGGTGGTAGTAGAGGCGATCGTCGAGGCCGCGCCAGCTCAGGGTTGGCCCCGCCTGGTTACCCTCGCAGGTGTGGTTGTAGACCACGTCCACCAGCACCTCAAGGCCCGCCTGGTGGCAGGCGGTGACGAGCTGGCGCACCTGCTGGCGAATCTGCAGGGGATCGTCTCCCTGCTGGTAGGCGTGGTGTGGCGCCATCCAGCTCAGGGGGCTGTATCCCCAGTAGTTGAGCCGTCCCGCCGGCGCATCATGCGGATCGAAGGCCATCACCGGCAGTAGTTCGATCGTGGTGACCCCCAGCTGCTTCAGGTAGGGGATCGCCTCGATCAGCCCCAGGTAGGTGCCCTGGGCTGCAGGCGACACCGGGCTGCCGGCGCCGCGGCTGAAGCCGCCCACATGCAGCTCGTAGATCACGGTGCGCTGCCAGCTGTGGCGCGGCCGTGGCGCTGCCGCGAAATCAAAGCGGTCGCGTTCGGTGACCACCCCCTTCAGGCAGTTGGCTGTGTTCGGCGTCGCACCAAGGGCATCGGCGCGGCGGTAGACGTTCCAGCCGCTGATGGCGCGGGCGCAGGGGTCGAGCAGCAGCTTCGAGGGGTTGAAGCCATGGCGTCCCGGCTGCAGCGGGCCGAACACGCGGTAGGCGTAGCAGCAGCCGATGCCCACGCCTTCCACCTCCACGTGCCAGTGGTCGCCGGAGCGGTGGGCGCTGCCCAGCTCCACCACCTGCAGCGGTTCTGGTGCATCGCCGCTGGCAAACAGCAGCAGTTCAACCCGGGTGGCCAGCGGCGCCACCAGCGAGAAGTTCGCGCCCCATGGCGTTGCGATCGCCCCGAGGGGCCAGGGTTGTCCCAGGCGGATCGATCCCAACGGAGCCAGCCGGCGGCTGCCACAAGCTAGGGCCGGCGGCGCTGCAGCGGCTCAGCGGCCGTGTCGGGGTGTTGATCGGATCAGGCGGCTGCCGGGCTGCCGCTGTGCGTCGATGCTGGGATGGCCCCAGGCCACCAGCCAGGAACGAGCGCGTGATCGAGAACCACGGCAGCGCGGGAGCCCCGCCTCTGGCTTCCGGCCGACCGCCGCAGGCGGTGCGACAGGGGCTCTGGCTGTTTGCCCCCAACCGCGACAGTCAGGGGGGCAGTTCCTGGTGGTTGACGTGGTCGCTGCCTGATGGCGGCGTCGGTCTGCTGATCGACTGCCCAGCCTTGACGGAGGCCAACCTCGCCTTCCTGCGGGAGCGCGGACCCGGTTGGATCGTGCTTACCGGCCGCGAGGGCCATGGTCGCTGCCGGCGCCTGCAGGAGGCCCTGGGCTGGCCGGTGTGGGTGCAGGAGCAGGAGGCCTATCTGTTGCCAGGCCTGCAGCAGCTGCACACTTTCGGGGCCGAGCTGGAGCTGGCGCCGGGATTAAGGCTGCTCTGGACACCGGGCCCGACGCCCGGCAGCAGCGTGCTGCTCGCCGAGCCCGCTGCTGCCGCGGAGGCTGTGCTGTTCTGCGGACGGCTGCTCAGCCCACTGGGCCCATCCCAGGTGGGGCCCCTGCGCACCAGCCGCAGCTTTCACTGGCGCCGCTGGCTGCTCAGTCTGGAGCGGCTGCGGGCCTGGCTGCCGCCCACCGTTCCGGCCTGGCTGGCCAGCGGCGCCGGCCTGGGAGCCCTGCGCGGCGAGAAGTTGGTCCCCCAGGGCCGTCTGCTGATCGATGCCCTTGATCTGCCGGCGCTGGCGGCGCGGCCCGCGGATCCGGGGTGCGGTTGAGGTCGCCAGCGCCCCGGGAACGGGCAGACCCTTGTGAGGAAGCCGCTTCTGTAGGTTGCCGGCTATCGCCAGTCCCCATACCATTGGCGCGCTGAACCCAGTGGCGGCGGTGTTCCCGTCCCGCCCGTCGGCCACTGAATCCAGAGGTATTCCCCACTCCGATGAACAAAGCTGATCTCGTCAACCACGTGGCTGCCCGCACCGACCAGACCAAGACCGATGTCGCTCAGGTGGTCGATGCCCTGATCGACACCATCATCGATTCCGTGGTCGAGGGCAAGAAGGTCTCGATCCTTGGCTTCGGCTCCTTCGAGCCGCGCGAGCGCTCCGCTCGCCAGGGCCTCAACCCCAAGACCGGTGAAAAGATCAAGATCGAGGCCAAGCGGGTGCCGGCCTTCACCGCCGGCAAGTTGTTCAAGGATCGGGTTCAGGGCTGAGCGCTGTCCGCCTCGCCAGCATCGGTCCATGACCGGCTTCAACGGCGACCTGCGGGTCGCCGTTTTTGTGGGCCCATCAACCTGAGGATGCGACCCTGGCCGCCGCGATGCCGATTCCGCTCTCCGATCGTCTGCAGCGCCTGCTGGCCGATGCAGAGCGACTGAGGGAGGCCGGCCCCCGCGGGCGCTATGCCCCATCCCCCTCCGGCCCGCTGCACCTGGGCAATCTGCGCACCGCCCTTGTGGCCTGGCTGGTGACCCGTCTGCAGGGAGGGGAGTGGCTGCTGCGCATCGATGATCTCGATACACCGCGCAATCGTCCCGGTGCCGAGGCGGCGATCCTGGCGGATCTGCGCTGGCTCGGTCTGGATTGGGATGGTCCACTGATCCGCCAGAGCGAGCGCCGCGGCCTCTACGCCACCGCTTTATCCGACCTGCGCCGCGCTGGGCTGCTCTATCCCTGCCGTTGCAGTCGCCGTCTGCTGGCGGATATTTCCGCTCCCCATGGGCAAACGGCCGTCTACCCCGGTTTCTGCCGCCCTCTGCCACCGGACTGGGGGCCCCGAAGCGGCCGTCTGCCCAGCTGGCGCCTGGCGATTCCCCCCGGTCCCCTTCGCTGGCAGGAGCAGCTGATCACAGCAGCTGAGCTGCAGGCGGAGCGGCAGGTGGGGGATGTGGTGCTGCGGCGCGCCGATGGCTACCTGGCTTATCACCTGGCCACAGCGGTGGATGAGCTCAGCCTGGGTATCAGCGACGTGGTGCGCGGCGCCGACCTCTGGGCTGCCACGGGCCCGCAGGTCGCCCTCATCGCCTTGCTCGGCGGCCATGGGCCCCGCTACTGGCATACGCCGCTCTGGTGTGATGCCTCCGGTGAGCGCCTCTCCAAGCGGCAGGGGGGAGCGGGCCTGGCGCTGCTGCGTGAACAGGGGCTGGACGGCCCGGCGGTGCTGGGGCATCTGGCCACCAGCCTCGATCTGCTGCCTGCCGGCAGCCGGCTCAGCGCTGCGGAACTGCTGCAGGAGCTGACCCTGCCGTGGCTGCGCGAGCGGCTGCAACGGCGGCTTGAGCTGGAGTCAGAGGATCAGGCACACCACACCGGCGCGACCCGCAAGGCTTAAGGAAGGCTTCGGGATCAGCGCTGCCAAACCTGTCCACACTGTGGCCACCAGCGCAATCAGCCCGATGGATCGATCCAAGCGCCGCCGGGATTCCCTGAGACCGGTCCCTGGAGACACCTGCCCGAACTGCGGCGGCAGTGGCGTGCTGCGCACGGCCGCAGCCGGCTACCGCACCTGTCTCGACTGTGTCGGACAGGGCACGCTGCCTCGTTTTGAGGCCCCGCCACTGCTGCCTTCAGCGCTGCAGGAGCGGCTGGCTCGGCGACAACTGGGCGGGTGGCGCCGTGACCTCAGCGCTTGGTCTTCTGGCGCCAGATGAAGAATGCGGCAGTGGCGACCACCACCAGCAGCGGGGCAGCGGTCAGCAGGAGCAGCGCGAGGGCAGTCCAGTCGGTATACATCGCTTCAGGCACGCAACCGTTGCCCATTCTTTCAGGTGAGCCCATGGCCATCCCCGCCGCTGACATCAACTGTTGGCCTGGTCCGTCAAGTCGCGGTCGCAGGGCGCGCCGTCGACGGCTGGCGGTCCTGTTGGTCGCCGGCCTCTGGTCCCTGACCACGGCGCCGGCGGCCGCTGGCGTGGTCTTCGACAACTGCCAGCCCACACCGGATGGTGGCGTCAGCTGCGACACCCGCCCCACCGGCAACACCCTCGACGATGACGAAGCAGCCCGCTACGGCCTGTTGGATGAGGCCAGCCCAGGCTGGGCTGAGTTCGATCCCTACGAGGGCTACGACGACATGTTCGGCGGCAACTGGACCTGAGGCCTCAACAGATGCGTGGCAGCTGCTCGCCGCTGCCCAGTTCCAGCGGCCGCCGCACCCCCAGAGCACCGCGCAGGCTGACCGGATGCAGACGCTCCAGGGCTGAGGCCTGGCTGAGCGGGCCGAGCACCGTGCCGATCCGGCGGGCCTGCGGCTGAAAACGCCGCAGCAGCGCCACGGCCGCCTCCGCCTGAGACTCCGGCAGCAGCACCACCATTCGCCCCTCGTTGGCCATGGCCAGTGGGTCGAGGCCCAGCAGCTGGCAGGCCCCATCCACGGCTGGATGCAGAGGTATCGCCTCCTCCTCCAGCTCGATCCGGCAGGCGGCGCTGCGGGCGATCTCATCAATGGCGCCGGCCAGGCCGCCGCGGGTGAGGTCGCGCAGGCAGTGCGGCGTCAGCCTCGCCGCCAGCAGTGCCCGCACTGGCTCCAGCAGTGGCGCCAGGTCGCTCTCCAGATCGGTGCACAGCCCCAGCTCGCCCCGGGCCGCCAGGATCGCCAGGCCGTGGCGGCCTAAGTCGCCGCTCACCAGTACCGCATCGCCGGGACGCACGGCGCCGGGGTGGATCGTCAGTGGCCCCTCCAGCCGGCCGATGGCGCTGGTGTTGATGTAGAGCCCGTCCGCCTGGCCCCGTTCCACCACCTTGGTGTCGCCGGTGATCACCGCCACGCCGCACGCTTCGGCTGTGGCCTGGATCGAGGCGATCACCCGCCGCAGCGTCGCCATCGCCAGCCCCTCCTCCAGGATCAGGGCCAGGCTCAGGGCCACCGGCGTGGCACCGGCCATCGCCAGGTCGTTGAGGCTGCCGCACACCGCCAGCCGGCCGATGTCGCCGCCGGGGAACAGCAGCGGCCGCACCACGAAGGAATCGGTGCTGAAGGCCAGCCGGCCCAGTTGCGGTGGCAGCAGGGCCGCATCGTGCAGCACCCCATCGGCTGGACCGAAGGCCGGCAGCAGCAGCTCATGGATCAACCGCTGGCTGAGGCGACCGCCGCCGCCATGGCCAAGGCTGATCCGGTCGTCCTCGCCATCCGGCCACGCCATGGCTCAGCTCCCGTAGCGGTGGTAGGCGGCGCAGGCCCCCTCGCTCGACACCATCGGCGCCCCCATCGGGGTGTCCGGCGTACAGCTGCCAGCAAAGTGCGGGCACTGCCGCGGTGTGATCCGTCCCTGCAGCACCAGCCCGGCCGGGCAGCTGGGCGTGTCGCCGCGCGTTGGTGGATCCGCCGGGATGGTCGGCGCCGGGGTTGCCAGGCGATCGAAGGGGGGGCGCAGCCGTAAGCCGCCGGCACGGATCACCCCCAGACCGCGCCAGGGGGTATCGACGGTCGCGAACACCTGCCGCAGCAGCGCCTGGCCGGTGCTGTTGCCGGTCGGTTGCACAGCCTCTCGGTAGGCGTTCTCGAGTCGGTGTTCGCCTGCCTCCAGCTGCTGGATGCAGGCGTGAATGCCGCGCAGCAGTTCCACGGCGCTGAAGCCGGTGATCACGATCGGTCGTCCGTGCCGCTCCACCAACGGCCCGTACTCCGCCTCGCCCATCACGGCGCAGACATGGCCTGCCGCCAGCACCGCCTGCACCGGGCTGTCGGCCAGTCCCTCATCAGGGTCCAGCAGCTGATCGAGCACCGGCGGCACGCGCACATGGCAGACCAGCAGCTCCAGGTTGGTCAGCTCCGCCGCCAGGGCCTGCCGCGCCAGCAGCGCGGTTGCCGGTGCCGTGGTCTCGAAGCCCACCGCCAGGAACACCACCCGCTGATCCGGGTTGTTGCGGGCGATTGCCAGCACGTCGAGCGGGGTGTAGACGACGCGCACGGCGGCGCCGCCGGCGCGCATGCGCAGCAGGTCGCGGCCATCGCTGCCGGGCACGCGCAGCATGTCGCCGTAGGAGCAGAGGATCACTCCGGGCTGGGCCGCCAGCGCGATCGCCTGATCGATCCGCGCCTCGGACGTCACGCAGACCGGACAGCCGGGCCCGTGGATCAGGCGGATCCGATCCGGCAGCAGTCGGTCGAGTCCATGGCGCAGCAGGGCATGGGTCTGGCCGCCGCATACCTCGAGCAGCGTCCAGGGCCGGCGGCAATGGGCCTGGATCGCCTTCAGCAGCTCCTGCGCCTCGCTCATGGGCTGGACTGAACCTGGCCTGCTGCCGGGGTTTCCGGTGGCGCCGCCAGCTGCTGGTAGAGCCGCCAGCGCTCCTGCAGCTCCACCTGGGCTTCGCGGTCGAGGCTGCACGCCAGCTCCGGGGCGCTGGCGTGCAGCTGGCTGAAGCGGCCTTCGCTGGCCAGGGCCGCGGCCAGCGGCAGGCGTGGGCCACCGCAATCGAGCACCAGCGGCGCCAGACCCCGTGCGCGGCGGCGCGGGTCGTGGCGGTACAGCAGCCAGCGGCCCGAGGTCACCGCCAGCCGCTGCTGCGTCATCCCCTCGGCCATGCTGATGCCGTGGGCGATGCAGTGGGCGTAGGCCAGGATCAGCGATGGCCCCGGATACGACTCCGCCTCCAGGAACACCCGCAGGGTGTGCTCATCGCGGGCGCCCATCGCCACGCTGGCCACATAGACGTGGCCATAGCTCATCGCCATCAGGCCGAGGTCCTTTTTGGCGGTGGTCTTGCCGCCGCTGGCGAACTGGGCCACGGCCCCCTTGGGGGTGGCCTTCGACATCTGCCCGCCGGTGTTGGAGTACACCTCGGTATCGAGCACCAGCAGGTTGACGTCCTGTTGGCCGGCGATCACCTGATCGAGGCCGCCGAAGCCGATGTCGTAGGCCCAGCCATCGCCGCCGACGATCCAGACGCTGCGGCGCACCAGGTCGTCCGCCAGCTGCAGCAGCTCCACGACTGGATCGCTCAACGGCCCGCCAACTCCGCCACTGCTCCCGTCAGCCCTCAGCTCCGCCGCCAGCCGGCTGCGCAGCGCCGCCAGCCGCTGGCGCTGCTCGTGGATGCCGGCCTCATCGCGCTGCTCCGCCTGCAGCAGCCCATCCACCAGGGCCTGCGGTAGGCGCCCCTCGCCGGCCAGCTCCCGCAGCCGCTGTTCAGCGCGGTCGCGGCGCTGGTTCAGCCCCAGCCGCAGTCCGAGGCCGAACTCGGCGTTGTCCTCGAACAGCGAATTGCTCCAGGCGGGGCCGCGGCCCTCGCCGTTGCGGCTCCAGGGGGTGGTGGGCAGATTCCCGCCGTAGATCGAGGAGCAGCCGGTGGCGTTGGCGATCACCATCCGATCGCCGAACAGCTGGCTGGCCAACCGCAGATAGGGGGTTTCGCCGCAGCCGGCGCAGGCGCCCGGAAATTCGAACAGGGGCTGCAGCAGCTGCTGCTGGTGCACCTGGGCGGGGTTCAGCACCAGTCGATCCGGATCGGGCAGCTGCAGGAAGAAGTCCCAGTGGCGCCGGCCCTGTTCCCGCAGCGGTCGCTGCGGCGCCATAGCCAGGGCCTTGTGGGGTGGTGCCGCGCTGCTGGCTGTGCCGGGCTCCACTGCGCACTGCTCGCGGGCCGGACAGATCGTGACGCACAGTTCACAGCCGGTGCAGTCCTCCAGCGCCACCTGCAGCGTGAACGCCTGCCCGATCCAGTGCCGCTCGCGCGCCGGTGCGCTCAGAAATCCCGCCGGTGCGTTCGCCATCGCCTCCGGCTCCACCACCTTGGCGCGGATGGCGGCGTGGGGGCACACCATCACACAGCGGCCGCACTGCACACACAGCTCCGGATCCCACACCGGCACGGCCTCGGCGATGTTGCGCTTTTCCCAGCGGGCGGTGCCGGTGGGGAAGCTGCCATCGCAGGGCAGGGCGCTCACCGGCAGACCATCGGCGCGGTGCTGCAGCTGCGGCAGCACCAGCTCCCGCACAGCGGCCGGGGCACCGGCCATGGCGGCCGGGATCGCCAGGGGTGTTGTGTCATCGGTTGTGGATGCTGCGGCGCTCGCGGTTGTGGCCGCAATCTCCAGAGGTCGCAGGGCCGCCAGTGCCGCCTCCAGCACCGCCAGGTTGGCCTGCACCACCGTTTCCCCCTTGCCGCCATAGCGATGCTCAATCGCCGTCCGCAGCGCTGACAGCGCCTCCGGCCGCGGCATCAGGTCGGTCACGGCGAAGAAGCAGGCCTGCATCGCTGTGTTCAGGCGCGGCCCGAGGCCATGGGCCGCGGCGATCGCGCTGGCCGGCACCGTGAACACCCGCAGCCCCAGCCGGATGATCTGCGCCTGCAGCCGCCGCGGCAGCCGGCTCCAGCTCTGCTCTGGCGGCCAGGGGCTGTTGAGCAGCAGGGTGGCGCCGGGGGCGGCCAGGGCCAGCAGGTCGATCTGCTCCAGGGCATCCCAGCGGTTGCAGGCCAGCAGCTGGGCCTGCTCGATCAGATAAGGGGCCCGGATCGGTCGGCGGCTGAAGCGCAGGTGCGACACCGTGGTGGAGCCGGCCTTCTTCGAGTCGTAGACGATGTAGCCCTGGGCGTGCAGGCCGGTGGCCGCGCCGACGATCCGGATCGTGCTCCTGCTGGCGCTGACACTGCCATCGGCGCCGAGCCCGAACACCAGCGCTTCGAACGGCACCTCGCTGGCTGCGGCAGTGGTCAGATGCCACGCTCGATCAACGGTCAGGGAGTGGTGGCTGACGTCATCGTTGATCCCCACCGTGAAATGGTTTCTGGGCAATCGGGCCGCCAGGTTGTCGAACACCGCCCGGGCCATGGCCGGCGTGAAGTCCTTCGAGGCCAGCCCATAGCGACCACCAACCACCAGCGGCGTCGGACTCTCGCGGTTGCCGTGCTCATGCCAGTGCTCCCCCACCGCCGCCTGCACATCGAGATGGAGCGGCTCGGCGGCGCAGCCCGGCTCCTTGCAGCGATCGAGCACGGCGATGCGCTGCGTGCTGGCGGGCAGCGCCGCCACCAGTGCCGCGGCGGCCAGGGGGCGGAACAGCCGCACCTTGAGCACGCCCACCCGCTCGCCGGAGCCATTGAGCACACGGGCGGTTTCTGCGGCGGTTTCGCCGCCGGATCCCATCAGCACCAGCACCCGTTCGGCTTCGGGGTGGCCCTCGTAGTCGAACAGCTGGTAACGGCGACCCGTCAGCGCCGCGAAGCGGTCCATGGCCGCCTGCACATGGGCCGGAGCCGCCTCCTGGAAGGGGTTCACCGCCTCGCGGGCCTGAAAGGCGAGGTCAGGGTTCTGGCTGGTGCCGCGCAGCTCGGGGTGATCGGGCGAGAGGCCGCGGGCGCGATGGGCGGCGATCTGCTCCTCGTTGATCAGGGCAAGCAGGGTGGCGTCGTCGATCAGCTCCACCCGCTGGATCTCATGGGAGGTGCGGAAGCCGTCGAAGATGTGCAGCAGCGGCAGGCGGGCCGCCAGGCTGGCGGCGGTGGCGATGGCGGCGAAGTCGCCCGCCTCCTGCACGCTGGCGGCAAACAGCAGGCCGCAGCCGGTGCCGCGGGCGGCCATCACATCGCTGTGGTCGCCGAAGATCGACAGGGCTGAGGTGGCCAGGGCCCGCGAGGCCACATGGATCACCGCCGCCGTGAGCTCGCCTGCGATTTTGTAGAGGTTGGGCAGCATCAGCAGCAGCCCCTGCGATGCCGTGAAGGTTGTCGTGAGCGCACCGGCCTGGAGCGAACCGTGCACCACTCCGGCGGCGCCGGCCTCGCTCTGCATCGCCACCACAGTGGGCACGCTGCCCCAGAGATTCGGGCGCCCTTCTGCTGATCGGGCCTCGCACCATTCCGCCATCGGTGAGGCGGGCGTGATCGGGTACACCGCCATCACCTCGTTGAGCCGGTAGGCGACCCGTGCCACCGCCTCGTTGCCGTCGATCCAGGCCAGTTCTGGCATCTGTTGGTTTGGCTGTTCGCTCACGGCTGTTGCCCTGCAAATGGCTGTTGCCCTGCAAACGGCTGTTGCTCTGCAAACGGCTGTTGCTCTGCAAACGGCTGGTTCTCCTCTGCTGGCAGCACCGCCAGCGCCAGGCCCACGTGCACCAGCAGCCGATCGCCGAGCCGGGCCTCCGGCACGCAGGCCAGGCTCACCTGGCGCAGCACGCCGCCGAAGCGCACCGCCCCCAGTCGCCACAGCGGGTCGGCGTGCTCCTCAATGCTGACCAGCTCACCCGGTACGGCGAGGCACATGGCGATCGGCCCCAGGGGGTGATCCCGTCGTAGGGGCGCTGGCGGCGGCCAGCAGCTGACCCACCGCCAGCGCTGCATCGTTGCAGGGAAGCTGCCGCGGCCAGTGGGCCCGGACGCCGCGGGCCCTGAGGGCTTCCACGCTCAGCTCCAGCAGCAGGGCGTTCTGGAAGCAGCCGCCGCCCAGCAGCAGGCCATCGCGGCCGCAGGCGTCGGGCCAGGCCTGTGCCAGCGCCACGATCGCTTCGGCCAGGGCGTGGTGCAAGGCCAGGGCGATCGCTCCTGGGTTCAGCTCCCTGGCCCGATCCCGCAGCAGGGCCGACAGCAGCGGTCGCCAATCCCATTCCATCGGCGCTCCGGCATCGCCGCTCTGCCAGCCCCTCACGCTTCGCAGCGGCAGCCGGTAGCGGGGGAGCGGGCCGTCGCCGCCGCATCTGCTGCCAACTGCCCGGCTGGCCAGCCCCTCCAGGGCCAGGGCGGCCTGGGCCTCATGGCTGCACACCTGGTGCAGCCCCAGCAGGGCTGCCACCGCATCGAACAGTCGGCCGACGCTCGAGCACAGCGGACTGTTGAAGCCCCGCAGCACCGCTTGCTCCAGTGTTGTCAGCTCCGCTGTGCTGAAGGCCTCCAGGCAGGCCAGAGGGCCGTGGGCGAGCGCTGCGCCGCGCCAGCTGGGGCCCCAGGCGGCGATCATCAGCCCGAGGGCGGCGCGGCGCGGCTCCCGCAGGGCCCGCTCTCCGCCCGGCAGCCGGAACGGCCGCAGCCGCGCCAGGCGCCGGTAGCCCGTCGCGCTCACAGCTAGGGCCTCGCCGCCCCAGAGGCTGTCGTCGTCTCCCAGGCCAGCGCCATCCCAGGCGACGCCGATCCTCTCGCCCGCCAGGCATGGCTGCTCCGAGCTGTGCTCCGCCAGCACCGCCAGCAGGTGGGCGTGGTGGTGCTGCACCTCCAGCAGCGGCACGCCGTCTCGCTCGGCCAGAGCCGCCGCCAGCTGACTGGCGCTGCTGCCGCGGTGGCGGTCGCAGGCGATCAGGGCCGGCTGGAGCCGCTGCCGCTCCAGCCAGTCCATCACGGTGTGCTGCAGCCGCTCGGCTCCGGCGCTGCTGCCCAGATCGCCGAGATCCGGACTGAGCAGGATCGACTGTGGCAGCTGCAGGGCCAGGCTGCCCTTGCCCTGGCCTCCCAGGGCCAGTCGCCCTGCCGCGTCTGGGCCGTGGGCCAGGGCCAGCGGCGCCAGGCCGCGGCCCAGGCGCAGCACCAGCGGCCTCCCCGCCGCGGCCCGCAGCACGCTGTCGTCGCTGCGGTTGACGATCGCCAGCTCATGGCGCAGCACGCCGTCGGCGAGACGGGCCAGCAGGTCGCCATCGGTGGCGGCATCGGCGGCGATCGGTTCGCCGGAGCGGTTGGCGCTGGTGGCCACCAGCACCGGCCCGGCCGCTTCAAGCAGCAACTGCTGCAGGCCGCTGGCCGGGCGCATCACCCCCAGCCAGGGGCTCTGTGCCGCCACCGCCGCCGCCAGGTCGGTCGTCTCGTGGCGGCGCAGCAGCAGGATCGGCGCCGCCGGCGACCACCACAGCCGCCGCTCCAGAGGGCTGAGCGCGCAGCTGCGCTCCAGCCAGTCGGCGCCCGCCAGCAGCGCCAGCGGCTTGTCGGGCCGGCCCTTGCGGCGGCGCAGTTCGGCCACGGCCGCGGCGTTGTGGGGATCCACCAGCAGCTGGAAGCCGCCGATGCCCTGCAGGGCCACGATCGAGCCGCGGCGCAGGGCGGCGGCGGCGGCGGCGATGGCGGCGTGGCCACTGGCGTTCTCGGCGGTGCCGTCCTGAGCGTCGCTCCCCTGCCAATGCAGCTGTGGTCCGCAGGCCGGGCAGCTGATCGTCTGGGCATGGAAACGGCGATCGCGGGGATCGGCGTAGTCGCGCCGGCAGGCGTGGCAGAGCGGAAAGGCCGCCAGGGTGGTGTGCTCCCGTTCGAACGGCAGGCGCCGCAGCAGGCTGTAGCGCGGACCGCAGTCGGTGCAGCTGATGAACGGGTAGCGGTGGCGTCGGCTGCCGGGATCTGCCAGCTCCGCCAGGCAGGCCGGGCAGATCGCCAGGTCCGGGGCCACCAATGCAGTGAGCGGGCCAGCACTGTCGGTGCTGCCGGCGATCTGGAAATGTTCGAGGTTGCCCTGAGCCCCTGCCCACACCGCTTGCAGCCGATCGATCCGGCAGTGCGGCGGCGGCTGCTGGTGCAGCGTCGCCAGCAACGCCCTCAGGGCGGCGGGCTTCCCCTCCAGCTCCAGGGTCACCCCCCGGCTGTCGTTGCGCACCCAGCCCCGAAGCTCGAGCCCCACTGCCAGGCGATGCAGGAATGGCCGCAGCCCGACTCCCTGCACCAGTCCTTCCAGCCGCAGGCTCAGGCGCCGCTGGGGCGGCTGATCAGGGGCGGGAGCCATGGCGCGGCTGCTGCGCCTTCAGCCAATCCACCACCGCCTCCAGCCCCTGGCCGCTGCGGGCCGACACCGGAAACACCGCTGCCCGTGGCGCAATCCCTCGCAGATTGGCGAGGGCGCGGTGCCGTTGAAAGCCGGTTGCCTGCTCCAGGTCGATCTTGTTCAGCAGCACCGCGTCGGCGGAGCGGAACAGGGCCGGGTACTTGAGCGGTTTGTCCTCCCCTTCGCCCACCGCCAGCACCACAAGCCGCCGCTGCTCGCCCAGGTCGAAGGCGGTGGGGCAGACCAGATTGCCCACGTTCTCGATCACCAGCAGGTTCACCCCCTCCAGCGGCAGCTGCCGCACGGCCTTCGCCACCAGATCGGCCTCCAGGTGGCAGAGGCTGCCGGTGTGGATCTGCACCGCCCGGGCGCCGGCGGCCCGCAGTCGGCGGGCGTCGTTGTCGGTGGCCAGATCGCCGACCACCACCGCGATCGGTCGCTGGGGCCAGCGCCGCGCCAGCTGCTCGAGCAGGGCGGTCTTGCCGGAGCCCGGCGCCGAGAGCAGGTTGAGGCTGAGCAGCCCCAGGGCCTCGAACTGGCTGCGGTTGCGTTGGGCCCGGGCGTCGTTGCGGCTGAGCAGGTTGCGCTGCAGTTCCAGCCGCCGCCGCGGACGGGGAACGTGCACGTCTCTGCAGCCGCAGGTGCCGCACATCAGGACACCTCCAGCGACGCCAGCTCCAGCTCCCGGCCGCCGAGCACACAGCTGGTGAGGCGTCCGCAGCGAGGACAGGCGTGGATCATGTCGATCGGCTTGAAGGGCTGGTCGCAGTCTGAGCAGAAACAGCGGGCCTGGATGGTCTCGAGATCCAGCACGGCGCCGCGCCAGGGGCTGCCGGCCGGCGCCTGGCTCACCAGCACCGCAAAGGCCAGCCGCAGGGCCTCGCCATCAACACCCGCCAGCGTGCCCAGCCGCAGCTGCAGTCGGTGGATGCGCTGGGCCCCCTCCCGCTGCAGCTCCGCCTCCGCCAGCCGCTGCAGCTCCGCCATCAGCGCCAGCTCATGCATGGCGCGCGCACCAGCGGCGCAGCAGCCGCAGCGCTGTGGCCATGGCGGCCTGGGTGGCGGGGCTGAGGCTTTCGCCCAGCTCCAGCCGCTCGGCGGGGATCAGCAGCTGCCAGGCCGGCGGACGGGTGCCGTACACCGCCTCGCTCAGCGCCAGCAGCCGCGCCGGTGAGAGCTGATGGCTGAACGAACCGCCACCGCTGGCAGCGGTGGCGATCGCCTCCAGGGCCAGCCGCCGCCGCACTGGGCAGGCATCGACGAACAGCACGGCGCTGGCGCCGGCCACCAGGGCCGCATGCTCCGGGGTGAGCTGATGCACGCTCAGGCTCTGCAGGCGGCCAGCGCCAGCAGCCGTCAGGTTGTCGATCAGGCGCGGACCGGCGCCATCATCGCCGCGCAGCCGGTTGCCGATGCCGATCAGCAGGGGGTGGGGCATCCCGGCGGCTGACGGTGCCATGGGCTGTGTTGCCCTCAATCGCGCCGCCGCTCGTCGAGCAGGCCGCCATCGGCTCCGCGCAGCTGCACCAGCAGTGGCATCATCCCGGCGGCGTGGGTGCTGCAGGAGAGGCAGGGATCGAAGCAGCGGATGCCGGCCTCGATGCGGTTCAGCAGTCCTTGGCTGAGTCGGCCTGGGCCGAGGTAATGGCGTGCGATCTGCGTGATCGTGCGGTTCATGGCGGCGTTGTTCTGCCCCGTGGCGATGATCAGATTCACCGCCTCGATCAGGCCGTCGTCATCAACCCGGTAGTGGTGGAACAGGGTGCCGCGCGGCGCCTCATTCACCGCCACCGCCTCGTGGGCGTTCACGCCGGCGTGGGCGCGCAGCTGGGGTGCCGTGATCAGGGGATCGTCGAGCAGGCGCTGGATTCGCTCCAGGCAAGCCAGCATCTCAATCAGCCGAGCCAGGTGATACAGCAATGAAGCCGTCACCACCTGGCCGCCGCGCTGGCGAAGTTCCAGCAGCTCGCGGTCGGCGCGGGGGCTGCCGATCCGGCTGCACAGGTTCAGCCGCGCCAGCGGACCCACCCGGTAGCTGCCGGCCTCCGGCCCGAGGGCGCGCAGGTAGGGGAACTTCAGGTAGCTCCAGGGCTCCACGGCTTCAGCCAGCAACGTCTCCATCGCCGAGGCCTCCAGACCATCAGCCAGCAGGGAACCGTCGCTGGCCATCACCCGGATGCCGCCACCACGGTGTCCGCCCAGCGCTCCGCCGTAGTGCTCCCACTGGCCGTCCGCATCCACCAGCGCCAGGAACGGCGAGGCGAAGTCGCCGAACACCGCCAGCTCCTCACCCAGCCGCTCGTCGAGCAGGTGTTTGAACAGCGCCAGCCCCCGCTCGACGCTGGCGAAGGCCTGCGGCAGTCCCGCACGGATTTGCTGCCGCTGCTCGGTGTCGAGACCGCTGCGCACACCGCCCGGCACCGCCCAGGCGGGATGGATGCGGCGGCCCCCGAGGGCGGCGATCAGCTCCTGGCCGAACTGGCGCAGGCCGATGCCGGCTCGGGCCAGCTCCGGATCGGCGGCGATCAGGCCGAACAGGTTGCGCTTTCCTGGCTCGCTGTCCCAGCCCAGCAGCAGATCCGGGCTGCTGAGGTGGAAGAAGGACAGGGCATGGCTCTGCAGGATCTGGGCCAGGTTCATCAGCCGCCGCAGCCGTTCGGCCGCCGGCGGGATCGTCACCGCCAGGATCTGGTCGCCGGCGGCGGCGGCCGTGAGCAGATGGCTCACCGGACAGATGCCGCAGATCCGTGCCGTGATCGCCGCCATCTCCGTGAACGGTCTGCCGACGCAGAACGCCTCAAAGCCGCGGAACTCGCTCACATGCAGCCGAGCCCGCTCCACGGCTCCGCCTGCGTCGAGCTCGATCGTGATCCGGGCATGCCCTTCGATGCGGGTCAGCGGATCGATCGTGATCGTGCGGCGGGGCGGCGGGCTGTCGGTCATGGCGGGGGTGTGGCAGGGAGGCGTGCGGCGTCAGCCATCAGCCGAAGCGGATCTGATCGGCGCCGCTGAGCCGCGGCGCTGCACCGCGCCGTAGTGCCTCCAGCACGGCGCGGATGCGGCCTGGATCCGGGGGGCAGCCCGGCAGGTAGACGTCCACCGGCACCAGGGCGTGCAGCGGCAGCACCTGCCTGCGCAGCTCCGGCAGCAGCCCGGGGGCGTGGGGGCGCTGGCCGCTGCTGTCCGCCAGCTGCTGGTAGGCCAGCTGCAGCACCGCCTCGGGATCGCCGAGCGGGTTGCGCAGGCCGCTCACGTTGGTATGGATGGCGCAGTCGCCGAAGCTCACCAGCACCCGCGTTCGCGCCCGCACCTGCAGCAGCAGCGCCAGGTTGTCGTCGTTGGCCACCGCCCCCTCTACCAGGGCGACATCGACATCATCGGGGTAGACCTTGCGATCAGAGGCCACCGGGCTGTAGACGATCTCTGCCCAGTCGGCGAGCTCCAGCAGCCAGGTGTCGAGGTCGAGGAAGGCCATATGACAGCCGGAGCAGCCGCTCAACCAGGCCGTCGCCAGCCGCAGTCGTCGTTCTGTTCCATTGGCGGCGCCGGTTTCAGCGCCAAGACTGCCGCTGTTCATGGCAGCCCCATCTCCTGCCTGCGGCCGTGCAGCAGGGTCGTCAGCCGCTCGGGATGGCTCGGGTGATCGCCGCAGCTGTCGCCCTTGTGGAACAGGGCGCCGGTGGGGCATACCTGCACGCACTTGCCGCAGTGACTGCAGGCATCGACGGCACCCCATGGCTGATCGAGCCCGGCGATGATCCGGCACTGTTCGCCTCGCCAGCCCACATCCCACACGTGCGCTCCCTCCACCTCGGCGCAGACCCGCACGCAGCGGGTGCAGAGGATGCAGCGGTTGTGGTCGATGCCGAACAGCGGGTGGGAGAGATCCACCGCGCGCCTGGGGAAGCGTTCGGGCAGGCGGTTGTGGTCCATACCGACCCGAACCGCCATGGTCTGTAGTTCGCAGTTGCCGTTGGCGATGCAGACGGCGCAGCTGTGATTACCTTCGCTGAACAGCATCTCGACGATGCTGCGGCGGATCTCGCGCAGCTGGGGCGTGTCGGTGTGCACGCGCATCCCCTCGGCCGCGGCGGTGACGCAGGCCGCCAGGGGGCGTTGGCTGCCTGGTTGTGGTCCCTCCACCTCCACCAGGCAGAGCCGGCAGGCCCCCACCGGCGTCAGTCCATCCAGATGGCAGAGGCTGGGGATGGCGATGCCGGCGCGGCGGGCCGCCTGCATCAGGCTGGTGTCGGCGGCCACCGTCAGGGCGCGGCCGTCGATCTGCAGGTTGCAGACGTTCATGGCGGCAGCACCTGGGCCTGCCTCACCTCGGCCCGCCCTGAACCCGCCGGCCGTACACCCGTGGCGAGATCCTCGTGATCGACCAGCAACGCCATGTACTCCTGGCGGAAGTGGCGCAGCGTGCTGAGCAGCGGCCGCGGCGCGCTCTGGCCCAGGCCGCAGAGGCTGGCGGTGCTCACCACGGCGCAGAGCCGCTCCAGTTCGGCCAGGTCGGCGGCCGTGCCACGCCGCGCCAGCAGCTTGCGCAGCAGCAGCTCCAGCTGCACCGTGCCGCAGCGGCAGGGGATGCATTTACCGCACGACTCCTCCCGGCTGAAGGCCATGAAGAAGGCCGCGAGGTCCACCATGTCGGTGTCGGCGTCGAGCACCACCAGGCCGCCGGAACCCAGCAGGGTGCCCAGGGCCCGCAGGCTGTCGTCGTCGACCGGTGTGTCGAGCGCAGCGGCCGGCACGCAGCCGCCGGAGGGACCGCCGGTCTGCACCGCCTTGATCGGGCGGCCACTGGCGGAGCCGCCGCCCATGGTTTCGACGATCGTGCGCAGGCTGGTGCCCAATGGCACTTCGAGCACGCCGCCGCGCCGCACCGGGCCGGTGAGCGAAAACACCTTGGTGCCGCGCCCGTAGCGCTCGTGGCCCAACTGCAGCAGCACCGGGATGTTGGCCAAGGTCTCGACGTTGTTGATCAGCGTCGGCAGGCCGAAGGCGCCTCGCGCCGCCGGATACGGCGGCCGCGGCCGCGGCGTGCCGCGCCGGCCCTCGATCGAGTGGATCAGCGCCGTCTCCTCGCCGCATACATAGGCGCCGGCCCCCACCCGCAGCTCAAGGTGGATGCTGTGACGACTCCCTCCGATCGCCGTGCCCAGCCAGCCGCGCCGCTGCGCCTGGGTGATGGCGCGCCGCAGCCGCGCGATCGCCAGCGGGTACTCCGCCCGCACGTAGACGTAGCCGCGATCGGCCCCCACCGCCAGGGCGGCGATCGCCATCCCCTCCAGCACGCTGTGGGGGTCGCCCTCCATCACGGTGCGGTCCATGAAGGCGCCGGGGTCGCCCTCATCGCCGTTGCAGATCACCAGTTTGCGGTTGCCGGGGCTCCTCGCCACCGCCTGCCATTTCAGGCCGGTGGGGTAGGCGGCTCCGCCCCGCCCGCGCAGGCCGCTGCGCTGCACCGCCGCGATCACCGCCGCCGGATCGTCCTGCTCCAGTACCGCCTGCAATTGCCGGTAAGCCCCGGCCGCCAGAGCGTCGTCGATGTCGCCCGGATCGACCCGGCCGCAGCGGGCCAGCACCAGCCGGCGCTGCAGGGCGAGGAAGGGATCATCGGCGGGGATCAGCCGGCCGCCGGGCGGTTGCCAGCTGCTGAGCGTTGCGGTGCGGAGCTCTGCGGTGGTGGCGTTCAGCTGCCGTCGCAGGCTCGCCGCCACGCGTCGGCTCAGCAGCTGAACCCCCGATGGCTCCATCGTCGGGGTGCTCGCCGCGCCAGCGGGAGCGTCCGCTGCCGTGAATCCAAACAGGCGCGTGCTTCCAGCCGTGTCCACCGCCAGCAGCGGCCCATCGCTGCAGGGACCCAGACAGCCCACCCCCTTCACCCGCTCCGGTGTGCGTTCTGCCGCGATGGCGCAGTGGCGCCGCAGTTGCTCACCGCCGCGGCTGCGGCAACCGGCGGCTGTGCAGATTCGGATCGTGGTGGCGGTTGTGGTGCTCATGGCACCAGCCGCTGCAGACCCGCCAGCGCCTCTGTTCCATGGCAGTGGTTCCAGACCTGGCCGTCCACCACCAGCAGTGGCGCGCCGCTGCAGGTGCCGATGCAGCGCACCGTGCCCAGCTCGATGCCGCACTGTGCCAGGGGTTCGCGGCGTAGCGCCTCCAGCAGCGCAGGGGCGCCCTGCACGTGGCAGGCGGTGCCGGTGCACACCAGGCAGCTGTGGGCCGGTGCCGGCGTGAACCGGAACAGGTGGTAGAAGCTGGCGGTACCCAGCACCCGGCTGGTGGACAGATGCAGGCGGCGGGCCACATGGCGCAGCAGTGGCTGGCTGAGGTGGCCGCGCTGCGCCTGGGCGTGGCTGAGCACCTCGATCAGTCCGTCGGCGCGCCAGCCGTGGCGCCGCAGCACCGGCTGCAGATCGGCGTAGAGCTCCGCCATGCCCGCGTCTGCCTGATGGCGAGAGCGTATGCAGCATCTGCAGGGCGGATGGTGCCCGGTGAGCCGCTGCATCAGACCTGCAGCAGCGCAGCGCCACCCCCTGCCGCAGGCCCGGTTCCAACAGGAGGGCGGTGAGGGCGACGTCGGCTCCGGCCTGCAGGTCAGGCAGCCGCCGGGCGGGGCACGTCGATCGATTCCAGAACCCAGGATTGGTCAAGCCCCTGGGTTCGGTGCTGTCGGGTGTCGACCGTTCCGCTTGGGTGCGCGATTACGCCCTTGAAAGGGGCTGTTGACCGCCTTCAGCCTGCCTAGCCTGCGCCTGCTGCGGGCTGAGCCGATGCTGCACTTCTGGTCCCCCGGGCTCGACCCTGCTCACCCCTCGGCCTGCACCCATCCCGAGCGTTACGCCCTGCGGCTGATCGAGCGGGGCACCTTTCTGGCCGTGGCCAGCGATGGCCTGGCCCTGCTGGAAGTCGTCGACGGCTGCGATGCCCATCTTTTCCACGTCCATGAGGCCGCCGTGCGCGCCGCCATGGAGCTCAATGCAGAGGGGCGCGGCCCGGTGGATGTGGTGAAGCTGGAGCTGGAGATCGGTTGACCATCAAGGTCCGCCCCGGACCCGGCCCGTTCAGGTTCGGGATCCCACGCTGCGCCGGGGATCCAGCGCACAGCGAGGGTGCGCCATCAGCGTGTGGGCCACCGTCTGGGGATCCTCCTGTGGTTCGAGCCAGGTGGAGCAGCGCAGGGGCATCTGCTGTTGGCCGGCTCGCTCGCACCAGCCTTCCAGCTGGGTACGCCCGCCAAGCAGAACAAGCTGGAAGGTCCAACGCTGGTTGGCATCGATGGCAAAGCTGCTGATCATGTGGCGCACCGCTCGCTGAGGTCTCCTGTTGGAAGGATTCCCCTCCCCGTTTCACGGCGCCAGCCGCCGGGAGCAGTTGCCCTGCCGGCCGGCTGCTCAGCTCTTTGCTGCTCAGCCGTTCACCAGCCGCCCTTCCTCAAGGTTGACGATCCGGTCGGCGATGTCGAGCACCTTGTTGTCGTGGGTGACCATCACGATCCCGGCCTTCTGCTGATCAGCCAGCTGGCGGAACAGGGCCACTGCGGCGCGGCCGGAGTCGCGGTCGAGGGCGGCGGTGGGTTCATCCGCCAGCAGCAGTCGTGGCGAGGCTGCCAGGGCTCGGGCGATCGCCACCCGCTGCTTCTGGCCACCGGAGAGTTTTTCGGGGTAGTAACCGGCCCGGTCCGCCAGCCCTACCCGCTCCAGCATCGCCGCTGCGCAGGCGTCCATGCTGCTGCGGCCGCGATCCAGCCAGTGCGGATGCACCTCCAGACCCACGCGCACGTTTTCGAGGGCCGTGAGATAAGGCATCAGGTTGTGGGCCTGGAAGATGAAGCCCACGCCGGCCCGCAGCCGGGTGAGGCTGCCCTGCTCGGCGTGCAGAAGCTCGGCGCCAAGGATGCAGAGTCGGCCGCTCTGGGCGGCGCGCAGGCCGCCGAGCATGGTGAGCAGCGTGGTCTTGCCCGAGCCTGAGGGGCCGGTGAGGATCACCACCTCCCCCGGGTGCACCGTGAGGTTGATGTCATGCAGCACCTGCTTGGCCTGGCCGGCTTCCGTGAAGCTGTGATTGAGGTGCTCCACCGTGATCAGCGGTTCGGCCGCTGCATCACCAGCCATCACCTCCCCTGACATCAGAAGATCTCCGCGGGATCCAGCCGCCTGAGCTTGGCGGTGGCCAGCCAGCCTGAGGCGCCGCACATGGCGAGCGTGAACAGAAAAACCAGCGCGGCCCGCTGCGCTGTCATCACCACCATCAGCGAGGTGGCCCGCGCCAGGAAGCCATACAGCCCGAGCGAGAGCAGGAAGCTGGGGGCGAAGGCCAGCAGCGCCAGAATCAGCGATTCCTGCAGGATGATCGCCACCACGAAGCCGTCGCTGTAGCCGATCGCCTTGAGGGTGGCGTATTCGCTGAGGTGATCACTCACATCCGAGTAGAGGATCTGGTAGACGATGATGCCGCCCACCACCAGTCCCACCAGCACACCCAGGCCGAAGATGATGCCGAACGAGGTGTTGCGGCGCCAGTAGTTCACCTCAGTGGCCTCCAGTTCTGGGATCGTGAACACCTTCACAGCGGGATCCAGGAAGCCAGTCAGGGTTGCTTTCACCCGCTGTGGATTCACGCCGGGCCTGAGCTGGATCACGCCCATCTGGATGTCGTCGCTGCTTTGATTGGCGAAGTAGTTCTTGAAGTTAGTGCTTGAGGTGATCAGGTTGATGTCCGCAGCGAAGGTCACCCCCAGGGTGAACAGGCCGGTGATCACCGCCCGCACGCCCCGTAATTCGGTGCTGTAACTGCCATCGCGACGTACCAGCTCGGCCACCGGGCCGGCATTGCGTTTGGAGCGGGTGTCGAAGAGCAGACTGTCGGAGCGCTGCAGGGCCAGGGGATCGGCGCTCAGTTCGGGGATGCGCAGACCGGGGTTCTCCGGCGTCACCCCGAAGATCAGGGCCTGTTTCTGCTGGCGTGTGTCGCGGTTCAGCCATTCGGTGATGCCGATGTAGAGCGGCGTCACCGCCTGCACTCCCTCCACCCCCAGTGCCTGGGTGAGTCGCGCCCGCGGAAAGTTGAGCTGCTCGCCCAGGTAGAGGTACCGCGCGCTCACCATCACCAGCTGGCCATTGATGCGCTGAATCGGTCGTTTCTGGCTGTCGTAGAGACCGCCTGAGAGGCCCAGCTGGAAGAACACCAGCACGTTGGCGAAACTCACACCGGCGATCGCCGCCGCCAAGCGCATCGGCCGGTGGATCGCCTGGCGCCAGGCCAGGGGAGTGCGTTGCAGCAGCCGGTACCGGCGTGTCGTCATCTCAGCGCGGACTCGGCTGGGAGAGGCCGCGCTGTTCGCGCCGCTGCTGTTCGATCAGCTGCTCCAGCCGCTGGCGCTGCTCCCGTTTCTGCTCGGGTGTGAGCGGATCGAACAGCACGTTCACCTGCAGGTAGTTGATCGAACTGGCGACCGCGGCCGCCTCGGGGGGCAGGCCGATCTTCACCTCGATCACCCGCCGGTCCAGGTTTTCGCCCGCCTCGCCGCTGTAGACGCTCTGGCGGCTCACCTGACGGGCGATCTCGACCACCTGGCCCACCATCTGGCGGCCGGGGAAGCCATCGGCGCTGATCACCGCCCGCTGGCCGAGGCTGATGCCGGGCCGATCGGTCTGATACACCTCGGCGATCACGCCCATGCGGCTGCTGTCGCCCATGTCAAGGATGCCGTCGTCACCCACCTTGTCGCCGGGGTAGGCATTGATGCGGAACACGGTGCCGGCGAACGGTGCGCGGATCAGTGCCTTCTCCAGCTCGGTACGGTTGCGCGCCAGGGCGGCCTGCTGCTCCTCCAGCTGGGCCCGCAGCGTTTCGCGATCCTGCAGGGCCTGATCAAGGGTGGCGCGCGTGGTGCTCTCAATCGTGATGCGCCGGTCGCGCGTCTCGGCGCTGCTGGCCCCCTGGGCATAGAGCTGGCTGTAGCGGCGCAGTTCCACCTGGGCCTGGGCCAGCTCGGCGCGATAACGGGCGATCACGCTGTTCTGGGCGGTGAGCTTGCGCCGCGCCACCTCCACGGCGGCAGCGGCGGAGCGCACATCGCGATCCAGGCTCTCGCGGCTGGAGAGCACCGCCAACACCTGCCCCCGCTGCACCTGATCGCCCTGCTTCACCCGCAGCTGGCCGATGGTGTCGTTGCTCAGTGAGGCCGGCACCGAGAGCTTCACCACCCGATCCAGGGGTTCCACCCGGCCGAGGGCGGCGATCCGCCGCGGCAACGGCTGTTGCATCAGGGCTTGCTGCTGGTGCCGCTGCTGTTGCCCGTGCTGCCAGATCCCGATGGCGGTGCCGGCCAGCAGCAGGCCGATCAGCCCAGCACCGAGCCATCGGCGTCGGGCCGGGCTGATCGGCGGAGCGGGAGGTGGAGCGGCAGGTGGGGGCGAGCTGATGGGGCCTGGAGCCGGTTCCGTCATGGTTCGTCCCGTGGACGCCGCACCTCTGATTGGAGTCGTTCTAGCGAGGTTGACCGCGGCTGACGGCTGGGCTCCATAACCTGAGATCCCGTTGTCTGTCGGTGTGATGGTTGCCGCCGCCGATCCCCATGGGCCAGCGCTGCGAGCACTGGAGATGGAGCTTCGGGCGGCCGTGCGGGATCTGGTGCAGGCTCCGATCACGCCCTGGTGGGGAGCGCTGCGGCTGGTGCTGTTCGGCTCCGGATTGCTCGGCGGCAGCTGGCTGTTCTGGACCTCGCCGCATGCCCTGTCAGCCGCCTTGGCCCTGCTGCTGGCCGGTATCGCCTATGCGCTGCTGTTGATCACCACCCACGATGCGGTGCACGGCACCCTGTTGGGGCGGCCCCGGCTGGAGTTCGCTCTGGCTTGCCTGATCAGTTGGCCGATGGCCTGGCCCTTCGCCACCTATGCGTGCCTCCATCGCCTGCACCACCGCTGGAATGGTTGTGATCCACGCGACCCCGAGCGGGTGGAGCCCCTGGCGGCAGAGCCCGGCGGCGGCCTGTGGCGCTGGCACCGACGCCATCCTCTCTGGGGGCGAGCCCTGCTGCTCGGAGGGCTGGGTCTGATTGCTGAGACGGCATGGCGGGGCTGGTGTCTGCGCGGCGTTGATCGACGGCTCACCCGCAGGCTGCGTCTGGATCTGACCGGTGCGCTGATGCTGCATGCGGCGATGTTGGTGGCAGCGCTGCTGGCGGGGCGACCGCTCCGCTATCTGCTGTTCTGGCTCGTGTTGGAGCGGATCATTGGCGCCATTGTGCAAACCCGCGGCCTGATCGAGCACTATGGTCTGTGGCGGCCTTCGTCAGGTCATCTGCTTACCCAGCTGCGCTCATCGCAGACAGTGACGACGACGGCCTGGCTCAACGTCTGCATGGGCGGGCTGCCGCACCACGCCGCCCATCACGCCTTCCCGTCGATACCGTTTCAGAGCCTGCCAGAGGCCAGTCGTCGCATCAATGCTGTCTTGCGACGCCATCAGCTGGTGCCACTGCCGCAGCTGACCAGCTATGGCGATGGTGTGCGCCGCCTGATCTGAGCGGCTCAGGCCGCGTTGCGGCCGCTGAAGGGTTGGTCCAGTTGCTGACGCATCACCCAGTTGGTGGCAGCCTTCTGGGTATGCCAGGCCTGCAGGAGTTGCTTGGCGAGCTGACGCAGCTGTTCCGGATCAGCAGTCGCATCAATGGCACGCGAGAAGCGTTCAATTTCAAACTGCTGGCCGGTGGTCAGTTCAATCGGTGGGGCCATGGTTGCCTGCTCCGATGGACACAGGCAAGGTATCGGGTTGAGCCGGTGATCCTGTGGCTATCGCTACCGGCGGGAGCGCTTGTCAGTGTTTCGTGTTGTAACCGAGCTCGCGGTGATCAGTGAAATCGAACAGAGTGATCAGATTCGCTGCTGCATTGCCATGCGCCTGAGCTGGCCGCAACATCTGCAGGCATCGCGCCTGCTGGAGCTCGCCCCTCAGGAGCAGCGTGGTGCGGTGCTCGCTTTGATGGGCATGGCGTTGTTGATGCTGGTTCAGGACCTGGCTGAATCCGAGGCTGCCTGCCAAGCGCAGATGCACCCGGGTGCGAATAATCCCTGAGGTTTTTAGCCTCGTGCCGGGGCCTGCGGCTTCTCCCTTGTTGTAGCGATCAGATCAGTGCATCCGGGTAGCGCACCGTGCGCCAGTTCCCGGTGGTGGTCAGCACCTCAACGCCGATGCTGGACAGCATTGTTTCGCCGCTGACCTGTCGGCACCAGTCGTGCGCATCCTCCAAGGCGGTTTGGAGGCTGTCGTAGAGACCATCGAGCTGAGGGTGAGGCTGAAAGCTTGCATCGATCAGGCGGTAACGACGGCTGATCGGGCGGTGAAGCAGGTCCAGGACCGACATGGATGCTGAATGCAAGAAATTGATCCTGATCAGGCCCGCCGAGGATTGTCTGTGTCCATGGCGACGATCCTGCGGCCTGGCATTGCTTGCCCGTGTGGGGAGCTTGTGCTTGGCGATTGCGGGTTTGTAGGGGCAGTCAGTTGCACGCACTCCCTGGAGCGGCGGCTTCAAATCTGGTCCAGCGGATGGTTTGACGTTCCATGGATCTCTGATCGCGAATCTGGTTCTGAGCAGAATCAATCAAGGCTGCGTGATGACGTTGAGAGTTGAGCCATCGCTCGGCGCTCGGGATCGAAGCGGTGCTGCGGGAAGGGATTGATGGCGTGCCTCCAGTGGGCTGGATGCAGCTGAAGTGTGTTGCTGATGCCCGGTGGGCGCCGCTGGGTGCCTGGCCGTGCGGATCCGGGCAGGCCGTCGTTGCTCTGGTGACCCTCACCAGGCAGGACCGCCCCAT
>JBEBCC010000120.1:0-3833 GCA_041158125.1 Cyanobacteriota bacterium | reverse complement strand
GGCCTCCAGGGCCTCAAGGCGTCCGTTCACCAGGCTCACCGGCGCGTCGAGGCGGGCGCAATGGTGCAGGAACGCCACGGCCATCTGGCGGGCGAACAGCTGCTGCATCTGCTGGGCGAATTCCGGAGGCATGGCCTGGGGTGCGGATGGCCAGACCCTATGGAGCCCCACCGGGCCGCTCCAGGGGGCCAACCGAACCGTGAAGTGGGGCAGGCCGCCCACCGGTTCGGGCCGCCGAACCGAGGCTGCGGCGAACCGAACCCAACAACGGGCCTGCCTTGCCCCCCCGCCTGTCGGCGGGAGGGCAAGGCTCAGGCGGCCACCGCTTCGCGCTCGGCCAGGCCCACGTTGGCCTTCTCGCTCGGGGGCACCAGCACCTGGAAGCGGGTCTTCCAGCTGGGCCAGTCGGCCAGGATCGCCGCGGCCTTGGCGCTGCCGGTGGCCTCCAGATGCGCCTCCAGCAGGGGTTTGAGCAGGGCTTCCTGCTCGGGGGTGCTGAGGGGGCAGATGGCCACGATCTCGGGATTCACCCGCTCGCGCAGGCCGCCGCTCTCATCGAGCATGAAGGCCACGCCGCCGGTCATGCCGGCGCCGACGTTGCGGCCGGTGCTGCCCAGCACCACCACCACACCACCGGTCATGTATTCGCAGCAGTGGTCGCCGGCGCCCTCCACCACGGTGCGGGCCCCGCTGTTGCGCACGGCGAAGCGCTCACCGGCGCGGCCGAGGGCCAGCAGCTCACCGCCGGTGGCGCCGTAGAGGCAGGTGTTGCCGAGGATCACCTGGCTGCCGGGGTCGTTGCCGCCGGCCGGGGGCACCACGGTGATGCGGCCGCCGTTGAGGCCCTTGCCCACGTAGTCGTTGGCCTCGCCCACCAGGCGCACGTTCATGCCCTGCACGCCGAAGGCACCGAAGCTCTGACCAGCGGCACCGGTGAAGGTGAGATCCAGCTGGCCGGTGAAGCCCTTGTTGCCGTGGCGGGCCGCGATCTCACCGCCGAGGCGAGCGCCGACGCTGCGGTCGGTGTTGATGATCGCCACCGTGCGGGCCACGCGGCCGTGGCCCTCGATGGCGGCCATCAGCTCGGCATCGGCCAGCAACTGGTCTTCCAGGATCACGCCGTTGCCATGGGCTTCGGCGTCGTGGCGCAGCCAACTGCGGTCGGCGGCGGTGTCGATCGGGGCAATCAGGCAGGTGAGATCAAGAGCACTGGTCTTGGCCAGCTTGACGGCCCGGGGTTGCAGAAGCTCGGTGCGGCCGATCAGATCCTCAAGACGGGCCACGCCGAGCACACTCAGCAGCTGCCGCACCTCTTCGGCTACGAACAGGAAGAAGTTGACCACGTGCTCGGGGATGCCGATGAAGCGCTTGCGCAGCGCCTCCTTCTGGGTGGCCACGCCCACCGGGCAGTTGTTGGTGTGGCAGACGCGGGCCATGATGCAGCCCTCAGCAATCATCGCGATCGAACCGAAGCCGTATTCCTCAGCACCGAGCAGGGCGGCGATGATCACATCCCAGCCAGTCTTGAGGCCACCGTCGGCGCGCAGGAGCACGCGATCGCGCAGGCCGTTCTCCAGCAGAGCGCGATGAACCTCGGTGAGACCCAGCTCCCAGGGACCGCCGGCGTGCTTGATCGAGCTCAGCGGCGAGGCGCCGGTGCCGCCATCGTGACCGGAAATCTGGATCACATCGGCGTTGGCCTTGGCCACACCGGCAGCAATGGTGCCGATGCCGATCTCGGCCACGAGCTTCACGCTCACCTTGGCGGCGGGGTGCACCTGGTGCAGGTCGTGGATCAGTTGGGCGAGATCCTCGATGGAATAGATGTCGTGGTGAGGGGGCGGTGAAATCAGAGCCACACCGGCCTTGCTGTTGCGCAGCCAGGCGATGTAAGGATCGACCTTCGGCCCCGGCAGCTGACCGCCCTCGCCGGGCTTGGCACCCTGGGCCACCTTGATCTCCAGCTGCTGGCCACTGCGCAGGTATTCAGGGGTCACGCCGAAGCGGCCCGAGGCGATCTGCTTGATCGCGGAGCACGCGGTGTCGCCGTTGCGCAGACCCTTGATGGTGGGCAGGGTGGCGGAGCGACCCTGCCCATCCACATCGCTCAGAGGATGGAAACGGGCGGGGTCTTCGCCGCCTTCGCCGCTGTTGCTCTTACCGCCGATGCGGTTCATGGCGATGGCCAGAACCTCATGAGCCTCACGCGAGAGGGCCCCGAGGCTCATGCCGCCGGTGCAGAAGCGGGCGCAGATGCTCTCCACGCTCTCCACCTGATCCAGGGGCAGCGGCACGGCTGCGGGCTTGAGCTCCAGCAGATCACGCAGAGCCGTGACAGGCCGGTTCTCCAGCAGAGTCTTGTAGGTGGAGAAGTGGTCATAGCCCGGGCCGGCCTCGACGGCGGCATGGAGGGCCTTGGCCATCTCGGGGCTGTTGAGGTGGTACTCACCACCGGTGCGGTACTGCACGAAACCCATGAACTCGAGCTTGGTGCGATTCAGCTCGGGGAACGCCTTGGCGTGGAAGCTCAGGGTCTCGCTGGCCAGCTCGCTCAGGCTCAGGCCAGCCACGCGGCTGGTGGTGCCCTTGAACGCCAGGGCGATCACGTCGGCGCCGATGCCGATTGCCTCAAAGATCTGGGCACCGTGGTAGCTGGCCAGCAGCGAGATGCCGATCTTGGAGAGGATCTTGCGCAGACCGTCTTCGAGGGCCTTGCGCACATTGGCCTGCACCTGATCGGGGCTGAGGGCCGGCAGCTTGCCGCGCTGAATGTTGGTCTGCACCTTGGGCTGGGCCAACCAATGGCGCGCGGTCTCCCAGGTGAGCCAGGGGCACACCGCACTGGCGCCGAAGCCGATCAGACAGGCCAGATGGTGGGTGCTCCAGCACTGGGCGGTATCAACCACCAGTGAAGTCTGCAGCCGCAGACCAAGATTGAGCAGATGGTGGTGCACCGCACCCACGGCCAGCAGGGGCGGGATGTAGGTGTTGGCGGCGGCGATGCCGCGGTCGGAGAGCACCAGGATCTGGCTGCCGGCACGCACCGCCGCTTCGGCTTCGGCTTTGAGACGCTCCACAGCAACGCCCAGACCGGCAGGCCCCTCGACCACGGGCAGCAGTGTGGACAGGGTGGTGAGCGGCAGGCCATGACCACCAAGAGCCGCCAGCTCAGCCTCATTCAGGATCGGGCTGCCCAGATGCAGCACCGCCGCAGCAGCGGCCTCAGGACGCAGCGGCGAGCCGCGCTTGCCCAGATGCATCTCGAGGCTCATCACCAGCTTTTCGCGCAGCGGATCGATCGGCGGGTTGGTGACCTGGGCGAAGCGCTGCTTGAAGTAGTCGTAGAGCAGGTGCGGCTTGTCGGAGAGCACCGCCAGGGGAATGTCGTCGCCCATGCAGTAGGTGGGCTCCTTGGCCGCACCAGCCATGTCCTCGATCACGAGATCGAAGTCTTCGGCGGTGAACCCGAAGGCCGTTTGCTGCTGGAGCAGATCCAGATCGCCCAGCTGACGCTCCTGGGTCCATGGCTGGGGGGCCAGGCTGCGGCGGTTCTCGGCCAGCCACTGGCCGTAGGGATGGCGAGAAGCCACCTCCTGCTTCACCTCCCAGTTGCGCAGCAGACGACCGTTCTCCAGGTCGACCGCCAGCATCTGACCGGGACCGAGGCGGCCCTTCTCGATGATGCGACTCTCCTCGAGCTCCACCACACCGGTTTCGCTGCCCATCACCACGAAGCCGTCGTTGGTGATGCAGTAACGAGCCGGACGCAAGCCGTTGCGATCGAGGGTGGCGCCGACGCTGCGGCCATCGGCGAACACCAGCAGGGCCGGGCC
>JBEBCC010000119.1:0-11176 GCA_041158125.1 Cyanobacteriota bacterium | reverse complement strand
GCCGGAGCCGGCTCTTCTGTGTCAGCCGGGCATTGGGATGGCTATGCATGGGTGCGTGAGGTCTGGGTTGGTGGGTCGCACCTCAACCCATAGCGGCCTCACACCCCCTTGTCAGCTGAACGACGTGCTGAGGCCGAACAGCTAGCAAGGTTTCCATCCTGCCCAGCACGCAGCAGGGACCGCCATCCCCCAGGGGCCTCAGCCACCGCCCAGATAGGCCGCCCGCAGCTGCGGATCCGCCAGCAGCTGACGCGCCGGACCCTGCAGCACCAGTCGGCCGGCTTCGAGCACATACCCCCGATCAGCGATCTCCAGAGCCGCCTGAGCGTTCTGCTCCACCAGCAGCATCGTCAGCCCATCGCGATTCAGCTGGGCCAGCGCTGCCATCACATCCCCCACCAGCTTCGGCGCCAGCCCCAGGCTCGGTTCATCCAGCATCAGCAGCTCAGGCCGGCCCATCAGCGCCCGAGCGATCGCCAGCATCTGCTGCTCACCGCCGGAGAGCGCTCCGGCCAGCTGGCTGCGGCGTTCCGCCAGGCGGGGGAACAACGCGTAGCAGCGCTCCAGGTCGGCGGCGATGCCGGCGCGATCACGGCGCCGATAGGCACCCAGCTCCAGGTTGGCCAACACGCTCTGGCGGCTGATCACGCGACGCCCCTCGGGGCAATGGCCGATGCCCAGCCGCACGAGCTGATGGGCGGGAACCCCCGCAAGGTCGCCGCCGCGCCAGAGGATGCACCCGCCCACCGGCACCAGTGCCGAAACAGCCCGCAGCGTGGTGCTCTTACCAGCGCCGTTGGAGCCCAGCAGGCTGACGCATTCCCCCTGGTGCACCTCCAGATTCAGGCCCAGCAGAGCCTGAACACGGCCGTAGCGCACCGTGAGGTTGCTCAGTTGCAGCAGCGGCGTGCCGGTCATGGCGTCTTGCTCCCGCTGCCGAGATAGGCCTCGATCACGGCGGGGTCACAGCGCACCTGATCCGGTGTGCCAAGGGCAATACGCACACCGAAATCGAGCACGGCCATGCGGTCGCACAGGCGCATCAGCAGCGGCACATGGTGCTCGATGATCATCACCGTGAGCTGGTGGCGCTGGCGCAGCGCCTGGATCAGCGCACAGAGCTGCTCCTTCTCCGCCGGGTTGAGACCGGCGGCTGGTTCATCCAGCAACAACAGGGCCGGGTTCGTGGCCAGGGCCCGTGCCATCTCCAGGCGACGGCGATCGCCATAGGCCAGGGTGCCGGCCTGCCGTTCCGCCAGCCCTGCCAGTTCCAGCTCCTGCAGCAGCTGCCAGGCCGTTTCGAGCCGTTCGCGCTCGGCGCGGCGATGGGAGGCCGTGTTGAGCAGGCCGCTGATCAGCTGGCGCTCGTGACCACGCCCCTGCAGCGCAACAAGCACGTTATCGAGCACCGAGAGGCCTTCGAACAGGCGCAGGTTCTGGAAGGTGCGGGCCAGGCCGAGCCGGTTGCGGCGGTGCGGTTCCAGGGCGGTGATGGCTTCTCCCCGCCAGAGCACCGTGCCGCCACTGGCGGGCGTCAGCCCGGAGATCAGATTGAACAGGGTGGTTTTGCCAGCGCCATTGGGGCCGATCAGGCCGAAGACCTCACCCGTCTGCACCGCAAAGCTGACGCGATTCACCGCCACCAGCCCCCCAAAGCAGCAGCTGAGCTCCTGCACCTCCAGCAGCGGCCTGCTCATGCCCCATCCTCCTGGCCGGCCTGGACCTGACCAAGACCCCCCAGGCGCTCCAGCAGCCCTGGGGTGATCAGGCCCTGTGGTGCCAGGACCGGCCCAAGCAGGATCACCAGGCCGAACAGCACCAGGCGCACATCGCCCACCGGCCGCAGCAGTTCCGGCAGGGCAGTGAGCAGCAGCCCGCCCAGCACCGGGCCCAGCCAGGTGCGCGAGCCCCCCAGGATCACGAAGGCCAGGGTGGTGACGCTCACATCGAAGCTGCCCTGGCGGGCATTCCATGTGTTGAGGAAATGAGCGGCCAGGGCGCCCGTGCTACCGGCCACCACGGCACTCAGCACGAAGGCGCTGAGCTTCACACGGGTGGAATCGATCCCCATGCTGCCGGCGGCCAGTTCGTCCTCGCGGATGGCGGTCATGGCGCGACCGAGGGGCATGGCTTCCAGCCGCTGGCAGAGCCACCCGGCCAGGAGCAGCAGCAGCGCTGCCATCAGCAGGTAGCCGCCGGCATCGCTGAATGGCTGGGGGATCGAGAAGATGCCGATGGCGCCGCCCGTGAAAGGCAGATTGAGGATCGCCACCCGCACGATCTCCACCAGAGCGATGGTGGCGATCGCCAGGTAGATGCCGCGCAGGCGCAGCACCAGCCTGCCAAGCAGCAAAGCCAAGGCACCGGCCAGCAGCCCCCCCAGCACCAGTTCCAGCACCAGCGACAGCACCGGCAAGCGGCCGTCGGCCGTAGCCCCCAGGGCACTCCAGCGGGTGGAGAGCAGCGCGGCCAAAGTGCCGCCCACGGCGTAGAAGGCCGGGGTGGCCAACGAGAGTTGACCCGCCGCCAGCGGCAGGTAGACCGACAGGCCGAGCAGGGCGCCCAGCAACATCTGCACCAGCAGGCCGTTGTCGATCATCGGCGCCTCGCTGCGGCGGCAGGCCCTGGCACGTTGTCGCACTGGTGCGTCATACCTTCTCCACCTGGCGCCGGCCCAGCAGGCCGCTGGGGCGCAGCAGCAGCACCGCGAACAGGATCGCGAAGGCCAGGGCATCGCGCCAGCCGGAAGCTGCCGTGGGCACCACGGCTTCCGCCAGCCCCATCAGCAGCCCGCCGGCGATGGCGCCGGGCACGCTACCCAGGCCGCCCAGCACCAGCACCGCCAGCCCCTTGAGCCCATAACCGATGCCGAAATACGGGCCCGGCAGGCTCACGCTCACGCCGATCAAGCCACCCCCCAGCCCGGCCAGAGCACCGCTGATGAAGAAGGCGAGACGCACCATCGCTTCGCTGTTGATGCCCAGCAGCTGGGCGGTGATGGGCTCCTCAGCCACAGATCGCAGGGCCTTCCCATCGCGGCTGCGCTCCAGCCAGAGGCTGAGCAGCAGCACCGCCCCGGCCGACACCACCAGCAGCAGCAGCTGGATCGTGCGGATGCGCGCACCGGCGATCACCAGGGCATCGGGTAGTCCCGCCAGGGATTCGGCCCCCTGAGGGAAGGCATATCCCTCCGCTCCCATCAGGATCTGGAGCAGGTTCACCAGCACCACAGCGGCGCCGAGGCTGGTGATCAGGGCCAGCAGCGGTTCAGCCCCACGGCGCCGCAGCGGAGCGAAGGCAACGCGCTCCACGAGCAGAGCCACCAGGCCCGAGCCGCCTGCCGCCAGCAGCAACGCCAACCAGAAGGGCAGGGCCGTCGCCAGCCCCCAGCCCGGCAGGGCGCCGTTCACGCCGATGCGGCCGCCCATCAGCAGATAGGTGAGATAGCCACCGATCGAGAACAGCGCACCCTGGGCGAAGTTGATCACCCCCAGCACCGAGAACACCAGGGTGTAACCAAGGGCCACAAGGGCATAGACCCCGCCGCTGGCGGCGCCATTGAGCAGAGTCTGCAGCAGGCTTTCGATCACGGCAGGTTCCCCGGCAGCGTGCGTTCGCGCACCAGCGCGAAACGACCATCCCGGCCGCTTGAGTCCATGCGAACTTCCGCCACGTAGAAGCGGTCCTGCAGCACCTCGCCCTGCGGGCTGAAGCCGATCGACCCCAGCGGCGTGTCGTAGCGTCCGCTGAGGAGCTCATCCATCAAGGCGGCGCGGGCCTGGCCCAGGGTCACGCCGCTGAGGCCCCCCTGGCGATGCAGACGCTGGATCGCTTCAAACAGCACCTGATAGGCAGCGAAGGCCTGGGCTGTGATCTGCGGCGGCGGACGGTCGCCATTGGCCTGGCGGAAGAGCTGCCGGAATTGACGGTTGATCGGGGTATTCAGCTCCGGGCTATAGGCCTGGGCGATGAGAATTCCGTTGCACCAGCGCTGGCAGATCGGATAGATGTTCGGCGTGTTGAGTCCATTGCCCACCACGATCTGGCCTCGGTAGCCGAGTTCGCGCAGCTGGCGGATCAGGTTGCCGCCGGATACCGCCTGCATCGAGAGCACCATCAGCTGGGGCTTGAGCTGCAGCGCGGTGGTGATCGGGGTCTGGAAGTCGTTATCAGCCAGCTGAGTGCGC
The DNA here is from genome assembly GCA_041158125.1 of Cyanobacteriota bacterium. GTDB lineage: Bacteria > Cyanobacteriota > Cyanobacteriia > PCC-6307 > Cyanobiaceae > Vulcanococcus. The sequence continues at coordinate 6,989 of JBEBCC010000119.1, read as the reverse complement.
TGCACCGTCACGGGGGTGAGCCCCATGGCGGCCAGGGCTTTCTCGAAGATCGCCACCTCAGCGGTGCTGTAAGCGTCGTCCTGGGCGTAGAACACCGCCACACGGCGGATGCCGGGATCACGGCGCAGGGCCTCTTCCAGCGAGAGCGGTGCGATCACCGAGCTCTGGGCCGACACGCGGCTGATGAAGTGGCCGATCTGGGGGATGCCCTTGGCGGTGTTGGAGGGGGCCACCACCGGTACCCCGTGGCGCTGGGCGATCGGATCGGCCGCAAAGGCCTGTTGGGAGAGGGTGGGGCCGATCAGCGCCACCACTCCGCGGCGGATGAGCAGGTTGAAGGCTGCGATGGCAGTGGGCTCCTCGGAGGCTCCGTCCTCGATCTGCAGCTGCACGGCACGGGTTGAGCCTGGCAGCTGCCCCGCCCAGCGCTCGGCCAAGCCCAGGCCCATGCGCTGATCCTGCCCATAGAGGTTGGCATTACCGGTGAGGGCAATCGCAGCGCCCAGGCTGAGCGGGCCGGCGGGCAGCAACCTGGCCGCTGGATCACTGCTGCGGCCCAGCCAGGCGATCGCAGCGATGCCAGCGGCAAGCAGTACAGCCAGTCGGCGCGAGCCCCGCCGCCGCCGCTCGATCCGGCCGTTGCTGAGCGGCGTCAATGGCGGAATGGAGCGCGTCATCAGATCAGCATGCTTTGCAATGCTGAGCGGAGCCTGAGGGGCTGTCAACTCATGTTGCAGGTGGCATCGATCTTGATGGCAGCAAGCAGGGATCGAAGGCTTCAATGTAGCCGAATACCCTAACTGCGCAGCTCCCGTGAGAGCTTCACCTGCGGCAGGCTGTTGATCGGCGGGCTGGCGATTTCGGCCCTGCCGGGCCCGCCGATCAAGCAGCAGCTGCCCCGAATCGAGTTAGGCCAATGAAGCCAGATTTGTGAAATCGCTGATGCTGAACAGGCCGTCACCGCCGATCACCTGATCGAAACCGGGAGCCCGGCCAGCAATCTCACCGAGCGTTCTCCCCCCGAGCAGGGCATCGTGGGCCGCCCCGATCAGGCTCTGGCTGCCTTCGCTGTCGTTGGAAAGCGCCCAGAACATCATGCCCCCCAGCCCCGCCTCCTGCACGTAGGCAGCCTTGCCCGCAATCGTGGCGGCGGTTTCCAACGAACTCCAGATCTGGCTGCTGGGATTGTAGACAAAAGCGGCTTTGTTGGTGTCGTCCCAGATCAGCTGGTAGCTACCATTTTCGACACCCGTGATCAGATCCTTCTGGTCGTAGGTTCCTTTCTCAAACGACCCTGGCGCCAGGGTCGCCTGACCGCTCTGGCCATAGCCGACACTGTCACCTGCGGCCACACCACCCCAGGCACGGGTGTACGCCGGAGCCCCCAGCACCACCTTGTTCATGGCGATGCCCGCCTGGCGGAACTGATCAATGGCCGTCACCACGTCGTAGCCACCGGCGTCGCCAGTCATCGCGGCCTGGTGGCCGGTGCGGCTCTCCCAACCGCCGTGGAAGTCGTAGGTCATCACGTTGTAGAAGTCGACGTAGGCATCGATTGCCTGCAGATTGAGATTCGCCAGTTTTTCGGCACCACCAGCCGCCGCGATCGAGATCTCAATGTTGCGGCCTGTGCGCTGCTCCAGTGCCTCAAGCTTCTGGTCCAGCAACTGCAGCGTCAGCGCGAAATGAGCCCCGTCGTTGCTGTTCACGCTGTTGCTGGCCAGGCCGCCGCCGCCGGGATACTCCCAGTCGAAATCAACGCTGCCGAAGAAATCGTAGTACTCAAGGTGATCGATGATCGATTGCGTGAAGGTTTCCCGACCGACCGCATCAGCAAGGCTTGTGCTGAAGTTGCCGGAGAGGGTCCACCCGCCGATCGCGAAGCCGATGGTCAGATCTGGATGCAGCTCCTTGAGCAGACGAAGCTGGTTGAGGTTGCCGGCGTAAAGCTTTGTCCAATTAGCTGGTGAGTCATCGACCCAGGCCTTGGCATCGCGCACCAGATCACCATCGGCCCGAAGCGTCAGGCTGCGCCCGCCGCCGGCTGCGAAGTGGGCATCCACGGCGGCGATTTTCTGGGCGGTGCCGCTGCCGCTGGGGCTGAAGCTGCCCTGCCACTGATCACTCCAGCTGTACTGCTGGCTGTGATCCACCAGGTAGGCCTGTCGTGCATCGCTGAGAGCATCCCAGTCGGCCTTGCTGAACGTGCGCTGGATGCCACCCTGGGAACTGGCCCAGGTATCCGGCTTGGCCCGAATGAGACGCCCGCCATCGCTGCTCGCTATCACCTCAAAATCACCACCGTTGAGATAGTTCTGGCGTCGCGCTTCGCTCAAGGCCTGCCACTGGCCGGCATCGAAGCGACGGCTCACCAGTTGCTCCGCCTGGGTGAAGGTCTTCTCGTAGGCCGCCCAGCTGTCATGGATGCCGAGGCCGCCGGGGCTGTTGCTGTTCAGCCCGAGGTAGCCGCTCTGCACCATCGCGCCCGGCAGCACATTCAGCTCCGCGGCCATGAAGGGCCGATCGGCCGCGGTGGGGGTGATGCCGAAGAAGCTGTAGTTGAGATGGGTCAGCGCACCGGCCTGCACATCGGCGACCCGGAAGTCGCGGCCGTAGATGCCCCACTCCTCGAAGTAGCCCACCATTCGCATCGCGTCGCCCTTGATCACGGTGGTGTTGCTGGTGTCATTAACCGGTGCGGGGCTGACGGCGTTCGTGGGTGGATCGATCGGCGTGGTTGTGCTCGAGGGGGGGCTGGGGGGTGTTGTTGCGGTCGTGCCGTCGGGCTCGACCTTGGTGCCTGTGTCGCCTGCCATGGCGGTGCCACTGCCACTGGCTGCCACAACCTCAAACAGCTGCGCCACGCTCTGATCGCCAGGGCTGCCGCTGGCCTGGAAGTAGGAGCTGAGGCTGGCCCCGATTGCCAGGCCCTGGCCAACGCCCCAGCTCGGTGCCGTGAGGGTGACGGCATAGCGACCGTCGCTGCGCTGCACCTGCTGCAGGCTGAAATCGCTGATGTTTCGCAGCGCGTGATCGCTGATCAGCTCCACCCGCCAGCCTGGGGGCACGGCGGCGCTACTGCTGTTGCGCACTGTGATCGTGCCCTCATAGGTGCCGCTCCAGCTGCCGCCCAACGTGATCTCCACGCTCAGACCTGTATTGGCCGTGGGCCCGGGGCTGACAGTGGTGGCTGAGCTGCTGCCACCACTGCTGGAGGAATCCGTGCCGGAGCTCTCTGGCGAGGTGCTGCCTGTGGCACCTCCGCCTGGCGCCGCAATGGTGCCCGTACCTGGACTGGTTGGTGTTGGGTCGGCGACCACGGTGCCGCCACTACTCAGCACCGCCTTCGCCAGGGTGACGGTTGCATCACGGTCGCTGTTCACCGTGAAGCCAAGGGCAAGGCTGGCGCCGGGGGCCAGGGGGGCTGTGCCGGCGATGGAGCTGACGGTGATCGTGTAAGTGCCATCTGCATTAGCGATGGCGCTTTCATTGGCGTTATAGAAATCGAAGTTGCTGTAACTGGAAACGAAGCTGAAGCTCCAGTCGCTGAGGCTGTGGTTGGTCTGGTTGCTGATCGAAAACGTTGCGCTCAGTCCGCCCCAGAAGCTGCTGCCGGTTTGCACGGATCCGCTGAGGAGATCGTTGAGCCAGTAGGTCTGCGTTGCCATCACGGTCGTGTGACTGACGCCATCGTCTGGCCGTTACCCGTTCTGCGGAACACTGCAGATGCAGTGTTTTTCGGCGCTGCTTCGGTATCCCGCTCAGTCCAGCCAACCCAGGCGCAGGGCCAGAACCGCTGGGCCGCAGACGCTTGAGCCTGGCAGGTTGCCCCTTGCCTCTGCAGCGAACACCCATGCCAGTGATGCCGGCGCCAAGGCCCGAGCCAGCAGGACAACCATGATCAGCCGCTGCAGCACTGACCAGCCGCCGATCGATCGGTCGATCTGACCGCGCAGCCTCCCGTTCTGCCTCATGCCGAGGCCTGGAACGGGCTCAACGGCTGTCGCTTGCCGTGGCTCAGGCCGGTATGGCCCGCCTGTTTCCGTTCGTTGAACTTATTCACAATGCCTGTGCTGATGTGCAGCTCTGACGCTGATGACGATCGTGGTTTGGCCCACAGCTCGCATCATTCGATTCCGGGTCACGTTCTGTGACAGCAACCTTGGCGCTTCGGTTCACTGTTCGACAGCCTGAGCAAAGGTTGTGTTTGTGATTGCCATGCCACTCGATCCAGCATTGCTTGAGCGCATCGCTTCTGCACGGATCCATCCCAGCATTGGCATCGCCCGTATTGGCAATAGCACTGCAGCAGATGGTTTCTTTATTGGTCCACAGCTGTGCGAGCCAGCACCACTACCGGCCAGCGCCTATCGCGATCGTAGTGGAGCCTTGAAGCGCCAGGTAGCAGAATTCCGGCTTTACGGCTACGACGCCAGTGGCCAGGTGGTGTGCGAACTGGCGATGGACGACAACACCAAGATTGCCTGGACGGTTGAACTAGCGAATCACAAGGCTGCTTGGTACAATTTCGATCTGGCGCTGGATATTCCCGAGGCGGCGGATGTTGCCTCCTCGCTTCGCAACAGCATCGTCAAGGGTGTGGATCGTCAGAAGCTCTGCATTGAACCCGGCCCCCGCACCATCGCTTTACCGGCTACGCAGGGGCCTGAGTATTCATTCGCCAGCGGCAGGTTTGGCGGCATCCCCGTAGATCTGGGCGAGTTACGCACCGATGCCAACGGACGTTTGCAGGTGTTTGGTGGTCTTGGCCAGTCTGGCTTCGTCGACTTCACAACCCCCTCCCATAACCACAAGAACGATGGTCCTGATTGCGCACCAACACCAGAGGCTCTCCCCGCCCCAGTAACCTTCGCGAATAACGATGGCTGGTACGACGACACCAGCGACGGGCCAGTGAAGGCCAAGGTCAGCGTGATGGGGCGCGAGATTCCTGTGGATCCCGCCTGGGTCGTGGTTGCCCCGCCCAATTACGCCCCCCAGCTCAAGGGGGTGCGCACGCTCCATGCGCTGCTCACCGACGTGGCGATCCAGGCAGGTCAACTGCCGATTCCAGAAAAAGCCTCGTTCCAGAACGATATTCTGCCAATCTTCAAGGCCCTATGCGACTTGCAATGGGCCAACAAGGGGTTCGCAGGCGGTTTTGGCTATGGCATGCCTGGCTACCTTCTAGATCCCAGGTTTCTCGCAAAGCTGGCATCTCCAAACCGCGCCTATCAGGAAATGCGGCGAACGATCTTCCATAACTTCCGCTCGATGGCAGATCGCGACGCCTCAATGAAACCCTGGCCATGGATCTATGGCGATGCCATGGACAGCCCCACGATGCCAATGGTGCCGGAGGCGATGAACGCCCTCACCTCTACGCAACTTTATCTCCTCAGCTGCTGGGCCGATGGCAACTTCATAGCGGATTGGCGTGAAGCCCCCATCCCCTTCACCAGCATCGACGATGTGCCGCTGCAGGAGCAGCCAGGGATGCTCGATCGTGCAGCTCTGGAGTTCTGTCTAGCCGACGCATTCCACCCTGGCTGTGAAATGACCTGGCCTGTGCGGCATGCCACGATGTATCAAGCTCCCTATCGATGGCGCCATCGCGACAGGCACACCCCCGAGCCCGATCTGGGGCCCTATCTGACTCCCATCGGCGTATCAACCTTCAACGGGCCTCTGTATGGCCAGTCGCCCGGTTCGATCACCCGCTGGATGGCCGTGCCCTGGCAGACCGATACCGCCAGTTGCCGCTCCGGTTACGACAAGACCTACGACCCCTATCTGCCGACATTCTGGCCGGCGCGTGTGCCGAATCAGGTGCTCAGCCAACATAACTACGCCTTGGCGACCAATCCATCCCTGTCTCGGGAGGAACGGTTGGAGGCTTTTCAGCAACGTGACGACTGGAATGACACCCTTGGACCTGCCGGGCCCGACGGGCACCAGCAGCTGCTCCACATGGTTGAGCACTTCGATCAGCAGGCTCTGGTGCTGGTCGAGCCGGGCGTAGCCGATGATCCCGACCTGCCACCGGTGATGATGGTCGCCGATCGTCAGGCCCAGACGGCTCTCACGCCAGAGCAGCGCCATGCGGCCCATGCCGCGATTGTGCGGATCGCCTCGCGTTGCACCGCCGAACCCGAGGCCTGAGGAGCATCCGCGTGGCCGAGCAGCGCTGGGACGCGATCATCGTCGGCGCCGGGTCTGCCGGTGCCGCCCTGGCCGTGCGACTGGCCCGCTGCCATCGGGTGCTCTGGCTGGAGCGCTCCCCGCGACCCGGCGGCACCCAGCCACCGCCAGCGATCGGCGAATCGCTGCCCGGAGCGGCGGCCAGGCTGCTGCAGCACTTCGGTGTCTACGAGCGCTTTCTGACCGATGGGCATCAACCCCGCGGCGCCAGCGTGTCCTGTTGGGATCAGGAGTCGCCCGTCTGGCTCGACAGCTTCCGCGATCCCTGCGGCCCTGGCTGGCACCTGCGGCGCGATGGCTACGAGCGGAGCTTCCGACAGGCGGCCCTTGCGGCCGGTGCCCAGTTGGTACAGCCTTGTGGTCCGCTGAAGCTGCAGCGGCAGGATGGGGGCTGGCAGGTTTCAGCAGCACAGATCCACCGGAGATTTGAGGCTCCGGTGCTGGTGGATGCCAGCGGACGCGCTGGTGCCCTCGCCCGCCAACTGGGCCTGCGGCGCCAGGCTGAACAGCCCCTGCTCTGTCTGCACCTGCGGCTGCCCGCCTCAGTTGGGGCAGCGGTCGCGCCACTCGATCGCTGCACGCGGGTTTGCGCTGATCGCCACGGCTGGTGGTACAGCGTGCCGCTCCCTGGCGGCGATCGTCTACTGGCACTGCACCTCGATCCCGGTGATCCCGATGGCCGATTGCTCCTGCACAGCAATCAGCTGCTGGCGCGGGCCAGGCGACTGCCCCTGCTCGCCGAGGTGCTGCCGGCCACCAGCGCACCCCTGCCCGTCAAGGCCTGCCGG